>JAISWZ010000143.1 GCA_031270945.1 Clostridiales bacterium
GGCTTGGCTGACCGTAATTGTTGTTGTGCCCGCGTTCTTAATCGTTATCTGACCAGCGCCGCTAATCTCGGCTACGCTTGTATCTGACGAGGTGAAAGTAAAATCAGTTAGTCCGGAAGCGCTGTCTGGTGTTGCAGTTACGACAAAAGGCACATCGCCGTATGTTTTTGATGTAGTTCCGCCAACGGTAATGCCCGTGACAGTTACATTTTGAGGCGTCTTATCGGTGATGGTGAAAACGCCTGGCGTAAACGTCAGGTTGTAATTGGCGCTTAGCGCAAGCGTTCCCTGGTTTATGGGATAGGTGCCTACGGCGTCACCTGCGACTCTGGCAAGCGCTCCTGTAAAGATGTCTCCGCTTACCAATGTTCCTGTGAATGTATAGGTCAAATCCGGATCATCAGATCCAATCTTTTTGGTCTTGTTTTCTGCCGTTACCGCAATCGCAACCTTCGCGACAGACAATGTTGTTGAGGCGGTAAATGCGGCATAGTCAGCATTTCCAGCTTGGCTGACCGTAATCGTTGTTGTGCCCGCGCTTTTAATCGTTATCTGCCCAGAGTCGCTAATCTCGGCTACGTTTGTATCTGACGAGGCGAAAGTAAAATCAGTTAGTCCGGAAGCGGTGTCAGGTGTTGCAGTTACGACAAAAGGCGCGTCGCCGTATGTTTTTGATGTAGTTCCGCCAACAGCAATGCCCGTGACAGTTATGTTTTGGGGCGTCTTCTCAGTGATGGTGAAGACGCCTGGCGTAAACGTCAGGCTGTAGTTGGAGCTTAACGCAAGCGTTCCCTGGTTTATGGCATAGGTGTCTACGGCGTCACCTGCGACTCTGGCAAGCGCTCCTGTAAAGATGTCTCCGCTTACCAATGTTCCGGTGAATGTATAGGTCAAAACCGGATCAGAGGAGCCGATCTTTTTGGTCTTGTTTTCTGCCGTTACCGCAATCGCAACCTTTGCGACAGACAATGTTGTTGAGGCGGTAAATGCGGCATAGTCAGCATTTCCGGCTTGGCTGACCGTAATTGTTGTTGTGCCCGCGCTTTTAATCGTTATCTGACCAGTGTTGCTAATTTCGGCTACGTTTGTATCTGACGAGACATAAGTGAAGGAATTAAGCCCAGAAGCGCTGTCTGGTGTTGCAGTTACGCCAAAAGGCGCGTCGCCGTATGTTTTTGAAGTAGTTCCGTCAACAGTAATGCCCGTGACAGTTATGTTTTGGGGCGTCTTATCCGTGATGGTGAAAACGCCCGGCGTAAACGTCAGGTTGTAGTTGGCGCTTAGCGCAAGCGTTCCCTGGTTTATGGCATAGGTGTTTACGGCTTCCCCTGCGACTCTGGCAAGCGCTCCTGTAAAGCTGTCAGGGCTAAATAAAGATCCTGACGTTACAGTATGCGTTAAACCGGGGTCGGACTCACCGACTTTCTTGGCATTGTCATCTGCTTTAACCGCTATATTTGCTTTGCTTATTGTGAGTGTAGCAGTTGCGGATCCGACATTGGGTGAATCTGCCTCAACGGTGACGCTATACGTTCCCGCATCCGTAGGAACTTGTGCAGACCCGTTGTATTTAACGGTATAAGCCGCATTAGGAGTAGCGGACACAGTTACGCCTTGCGCCGTTCCGTTATATGTCTTGGAGATATCGCTAATGACAAAGCTAACAGGGACGAGAAGGGAAACATCTACAGATACTGCGTCGCTTGTGACAGCCACGGTTCCGGTTTCTGTATGATACCCGGTTTTGCTCACAGTATAGGGATAAGAAGCGCCATTGTTGACCCTAAGCGTTGCAAGACCACTCGCGTCTGTTGTCAGCGTTTTTCCGTCTATTTCAACGGTCGCACCAGAAATGGGAGTTGAGCCATTCTTGACTGTGATGTTGACGCGGCTTCGAGCCATTTCCTTTTCCAAATCGAAGAAATTTACGTTGTACGTTAAAGTTGTGGCCTCTCCTGCTGATGTCTTGATGCCAGAAAGATTGACTGTGAAAATTTCGCCGTCTTTAATTGCGCCAAGAGAGGTTAAATCGGGGCGGAAAATGATAGCTTTTCTCATGCCGTAACCGTCGTTGTCTACTGACAGATGCTGGGAATCATTAGCCGGATAATTGCCATCTCCAAGCGTGGGCGTAGATGAATTAAAAGTCCAAGTTTTGCCATCGCTCGCTCTCGTCAAGACAAGATTAATGGATTCGCGCGTTGGGACGCTGTACGCATCGCCAAGATTGATAGACCAGGGAGGCTCCGCTGTGGCATTTATGTTGTTCGATGCAGTGAAATACTGTATTGGGAAATCGCCAGAGCTTGGCCATGCTATGTATGTATCTGCGTCGCCGGCGCCTTCTGTGTCTAACGTATGCATGCTGATGCGAGGTAAGTTGGTTGCATATTTCGCATAGCCTATGCCATAATTTTTGCCGCCAGGCTTAAGCAGCCAACGTCTGTGACCGGCAACTGCGATATTGCTAGCGCCTGGATCTCTCACGAATCCTAGTATGGAAGCTGAGATGTTTGAAATGCCAGAATAAAGATTTGCTTGGTTGCATCCGATATATGCCAAGTCAAAAAAGTTTTGGGAAAAACCGCCTAGATCAGTTGGTCCATGAGTAAGTTGATTTGTTACTGCCAAGTATACGGCGGCGTGTTGCGAATAATTATTCAGTTCAGCTTTGAAATTTAGATTCTCATAGGAAAGCCCTGCTACGTATCTAACCATTTTAAAAGCGTTAAGTGCGTCAGCGACATCATCGGCATTTAACGTTCCTGCAGAATGTGGGCTTGTAAAGATTGGGTCTACAGCATAGCGTGTGACAATCGAAGAATCAAACCCCGAATGAGGCAACGCTTTAGCCATTGCCACAATGGAATCGAGGGTTCTGGTTCTGTCAATCGTTATAGCGGTGCTTGCCAGCGCCATTATGGAAACAGCTTGCTTTATTGGCGCCTCGCCCGTAGGTGATTCTTCAGCGAATATTTGGACGGAGGAAATGCTCAGCACCATAACGGCAACTAGAAACGTTGATAACAGCCTCTTGATTTTGGTTTTGATCATGCTAACGGCTCCTTGATGATTGTATTTTGTTCTGCGCATGAAGATAAGGATTTGTGCTGACGAGCGCTTGTCAGCTGATTACCATCGCCCGTCTTTGAAGCTAGCCAGATCGGTCAAAAATGCGCGGCATGCTGGGATTGAGAAGTTTTATATCGACAAACCATCATTTCCTGAACAAGCGTTAAGAGCATATCCCAAAATTAATTTTATGGCGTAGCAAAAGTCACGCGTTAAAGCATCGCGATGACTTTTGCTGCGCCACTGCAGGAATTTTGGGATATGCTCTAGGTTGATGCTAAAAATCTCTATATGGTAACATTTATCACCCTCAGTCTATGGGTATGCCCAAAATTGTTTTATTTCAATAAAAGTCACGCCGCGATGAATTTTGCTTTCTAGTGAATGGATGCTCAAGTCCCAGTGCATATTGTCGATTTTTTTAGATATGCACTCAAAGCCAGTCGGGCCGTTCCCCGGACGGCGGCTAAATTGGGAGGAAAACAGAGTAATGCAGCATGCTTGCTCGAAATATGACGTAAGCTATATTTTAACATATCGGATTTTCAAATGCAAACGCCACGGAGCGAATTCTAAAAATCAATGCGTTTTATGAACGAAATGATATTGCGAAAAGTTATTTGTTCTTGCGAACAAGCGCCTGGGGTTGCCCAGCCCGAGTTTTGGCACAACAAAAGCCCTGGCAGGATACCCCGCCAGGGCTTTTGGGTCTATCAGTCTGAGATAAGCTCCAAGTAGCTGCGCATCATCGAAACAACCTCAGCTCTTGTGGCTTTGCTTTTTGGATCGAAATCATTGCGGCCTTTTCCGTTTAGGACTTCAGCGGCATACATAACGCTTACCGCTTGTCTAGCCCATGGGCTGATTTGAGCGGCATCCACGAATGCGCCGCTGCGCTTGCTTGGAAGATCAGCCTTGGAAAAGTTGGTGTAGTTGTAAAGGATGACCGCCATCTGCTCGCGTGAGATCTCGTCATTTGGCCCGAACAAGCCATTGCCGTATCCGGCTACGATCCCGTTTGAGGCCGCCCAGTTTACAGCGTCGGCATACCAGGAGCCGCTGGCGGCGTCTGTGAATGATGAGCTTCCTGATTGCGGCTTACCGCTGTAATTCCATAAAATAGTAACCATCATGCTTCTGGTCATCGTAGCCTGCGGGCTGAACGATGAGGCTGATGTTCCAGAAACCAGGCCCTTTTGCTGAGCGTATTTCACGGCTTCATAGAACCAGTCGCTTTGGCGGACATCAGTGAACGGATTTGTCCATGCAGTAGCTTGGCCTTCTGATATCTTAAAGGTTGAGCTGACTGTAGTTCCGTCCGAGAACCTAACTTCCACTGTGTGCTGTCCGACGGGCAGGGTGTTGAGATAGTCAGCCAAGAAAGTGACAATAGTGCCTGAAGTGCCGCTTTCGGCCTTATAGTGCGTGTTTCTTGTGAGCGCTGTGCCAGCGATGCGCACATCACGGAACAGCGAAAATCCCTTGTTTATGGCAAGCACAAGCGGCGCACCAGAACCTTTGGCGAAGCTGTTCCCACCGGTGAAAGAGCTGCTTGGCGTTGCGGGCGGGGTATAGCTTCCGCCTCCGCCAGATCCAGAGCCAGAGTTTCCGCCGCCGGAATCGCCGCTGGAACTCGAATACACAAACCTGGCTTCAAGTGTTCTGTCTGCTGTTGCAACAAAAGTATAAGTTGCCGCAGCTCCTGTTATTCTTGCTCCGCCCTCATACCAGCCATTAAAGACGTAGCTGGCGTTAGGCGCAGCGGTTAATGTGACAGTCTCTCCAGCAGAGTAAGTTCCACCGCCAGACACAGTGCCGCCTTCGCCAGCGGTTGCTGTGATGACATAGGGAGCGGTAAATCTGGCTTCAAGAGTTCTGTCTGATGTTGCTGTAAACGAATAAGTTTCGCCAGCTCCGCTGATCTTCGCTCCGTTTTCATACCAGCCATCAAAGGTGTAGTTCTCGTTTGGCTCAGCGGTTAAAACGACGTTGGCATTCTTGTTGTAAGTGCCTTGGCCGCTTACGGTTCCGCCTATAGCGGTAGCGATAATCTCATATTTGGTTGACGACGGCACGGTAACAGTAATCGGTGCCGTGTCAGCTGTCGTTTGATCGCTTGTCTTTGTTACTGTTAGGATGATCGCAACATCAGTGTCGCTATCAACAGGCAGGACGTTTCCATCCAAGTCTACCGTAGGATTGCTGGCAGATTTTATGCTGACAGTAAAGCCAGGAGGGACAATGGGCAGTTCGAGCTGTGTCGCGTCCTGCAACAAAGACGGCAACCCTGTTATGGAGTCGGCTACGTCTTGAGCGGTTAAAACAGCAACGATGTCAGCTGTTGCATGTATTGTTGTTGAAGTCAGGTTGTAGTTGCCCTTGTCGCTGCCGCGAAGAACGATTCCGCTGATGGTGACGTTCTTGCCCGTTCCTATCGCGTCATCGTCAAACTCAGCCGTCAAAGCACTGAAATCAATGCTGACATCATCGCCTGGTACAACTCCGATGAAAGAATAGCCGAAGTTTTTAACTGTAGCGCTTGTATCTCCGGCTTGATACTCTTTGTTGTAAACTGACAGGGCGGAACCTGTGGTTGACAGGGCGGATCCTGAAATGGTGATATCTTTCTTTTCTACGTCAAGAACTCCGGCCAGATAGTTAAAGTCGTAATTGTTGGAAACGCCGCCCGAAACAACAAGCGCATGGTTTCCTGCGTTTATCTTGCCCGAAGTAGTCAGCGCTGCGCTCGGAGCGGTTGGCAAATCGCTTTCATCTTCGCCGTAAACAAAGCCTGAATACGTTATTGTCCATTCCGGCAAGGGATCGCCGTAGGTTATGGATTTATCGTCTGCTGTCACGTCAAGCGGCGTCTTGCTTACCGTTAGTTGTTGAGTCCATTCAAAAGCCGCGTAATCAGCGTCTCCAGGTTCGGATACAGTAATGTTCGCAACTCCGCTGCCCTTAATGGTTATTTGCCCAGCAGAGCTTATTTCGGCAACATCAGGGTTGCTCGAATTAAATGAAAAGTTGTTTAACTGGGCAGTTGGATCAGGCGTGACAGTCAATGAGAACGGGGCGTTGCCATACGCTTTGTCCGCAAGGCCTGTGACTGTTATATTTTGAGGGGTTTTTGCAATGATGGTGAAAACGCCCGGCGTAAACGTAAGGCTGTAGTTGGCGCTTAGCGCAAGCGTTCCTTGGTTTATGGCGTAGGTGTCTACGGCTTCCCCTGCGACTCTGGCAAGCGCTCCTGTAAAGCTGTCACTGCCTATCAGTGTTCCTGTCTTTGTGTAGGTCAAAACCGGATCATCAGATCCGATCTTTTTGGTCTTGTTTTCTGCCGTTACCGCAATCGCAACCTTCGCGACAAACAATGTTGTTGAAGCGGTAAATGGGGCGTATTCGTCATTTCCGGCTTGGCTGACCGTAATTGTTGTTGTGCCCGCGTTCTTAATCGTTATCTGCCCAGCGCTGCTAATTTCGGCTACGTTTGTATCGGACGAGGCATAAGTGAAGGAATTAAGCCCGGAAACGCTGTCAGGTGTTGCAGTTACGACAAAAGGTGCATCGCCGTATGTTTTTGATGTAGTTCCGCCAACAGTAATGCCTGTTACTGTTATATTTTGAGGCGTCTTATCAGTGATGGTGAAAACGCCTGGCGCAAACGTCAGGTTGTAGTTGGCGCTTAGCGCAAGCGTTCCCTGGTTGATGGCATAGGTGTCTACGGTTTCCCCTGCGACTCTTGCGATTGCTCCTGTAAAGCTGTCTGTGCCAAATAATGATCCAGAGGTTATTGCATGCGTTAAAACGGGGTCGGAATCACCGACATTCTTGGTTTTGCTGTCTGCCCTAACCGTTACATTTGCTTTGCTAATTGTGAGGGTAGAAGCAGCGGTTCCGGAATTAGGAGAATTTGCCTCAACCGTGACGCTATACGTTCCTGCATTCGTAGGAACTTGTGCAGCCCCGTTGTACTTAACGGTATAAGCCGCATCAGGAGTTGCGGATACAGTTACGCCTTGCGCCGTTCCGTTATATGTCTTGGAGGTATTGCCAATGGTAAAGCTAATTATGGCGGGAAGGGACACAACTGTAGAAACTGTGTTGCTTGTGACAGCAACGTTTCCAGTCGTCGCGCTATAACCAGCTTTGGTAACGGTATAGCTATATGAACGGTTGTTGTTGACCCTAAGCGTTGCAAGCCCGTTAGCGTCTGTTGTCAGAGTTTGTCCGTCGATTGCAACAGTCGCATCCGGAATGGGAGTTGAGCCATTCTTGACTGTGAGGTTGACTCTGCTCCGACTCATTTCCTTGTCTAAATCAAAGAAATTTACGCTATATGTTAAAGTTGTGCTTGAGCCGCCAGATGTCTTGATTCCAGAAAGACTGACTGTAAAAACATCGCCATCCCTAATTGCGCCGATGGAGGTGATATCAGGACGGAAAATGATAGCCTTTCCCATGCCGTAATTATCGTTGTCCACGGATAAATGCATGGAATCATTTGCTGGGTAATCAGCTTCTCTAATCTGAGGCGTTAATTTGTTGAAAGTCCAAGTTTTGCCGTCACGCGTTCTCTTCAAGACTATATTAATATCATTGCGTACTGGGGCGCTGTACGCATCGCCAAGATTGATAGACCAAGGCGGCTTTGCTGTGGAATTTACGTCGGTTGATGCAGTAAAATACTGTATTGGAAAATCGCCAGAACTTGGCCAGGCTACGTATGTATCTGCAACCGGAGGGATTAGGGGCCCATCAAACACATGCATGTTGATGTGAGGGGAGCTGGTAGAAGATCTCGCATAGCCAATGCCATAATTCGCGCCGCCAGGCTTAAGCAGCCAACGTCTGTGACCGACACGTTCGATATTGCTAGCGCCTGAGTCTTCCGCAAATTTGATTATTGAGTTTGATATGTTTGAAAGACCCCAAAAAATATTTGCTTCTCTGCATCCTTTGTATGCCAATGTGAAAAATTCGGCGCTCATATTGCTTGGCTTAACTGGGGTATGAGTAAATTGATCTGTTGCAGCCAGCAATACCGCGCCATGTTGCGCTACATTATTCAGTTCATCTGTAAAAGCTATGTTTTCATATGGAAGTCCAGCTACATATCTAAGCATTTTTAAAGTCTTAAGTGCGTCTGCGATATCACTGGCAACCAAGGATCCTGCAGCATAGGGAGCTGTGAAGCTTGGCTGAGCAACATATGACGTAACTTTCGAAGAATTGAACCCTGAATGAGTCAACTCTTTAGCTTTTGCCACAATGGAATCGATGTTTCTGCTTCTATCCATTGTTATAATGGTGCTTGCCGTCGCCGCTATGGAGGCCGCTTGTATTGCTGGAGACTCGCCTGCAGTCGCTTCTTCAGCGAATACTTGGACGGAAGAAATGCTTAGCACCATAACGATCACAAGAAACGTTGACAACAGCATCTTGATTTTGGTTTTGATCATGCTAACTGCTCCTCGATGTTTGTATTTTGTTCTGAACGTGAAGAAAAGGCTTTATGCTTGAAAGCAAAGACATCCATTGCACTTGTGAGCGAAAACATCAGGAAAAAGCATGTGTTGTTTTCGCTTGTGAGCATCCGTCTGCATAAGCGACTTCAAAGGTCTAGCTTGCGAGCAGCCTTCGGCAATAGCGAATAGCATAGTTCGTACCGCTCGACAACAAAAGGGGATATTCACTTAAAAATAATCAAACTTTAACACTTGAGGGCTGGGAAATTTCACTCGTGGGCAACCACAGGCCCTAGTGAAACCGCAGTTTTTTTCGTGTGCTGTCTCCAGCGCAGTCAATGCGGCTTCTTAGTCCAATGCTGGCTAGGCATTCGTCTAAACTGAAAACGCGCCGTGACTTGGACTAGTGAAGAGAATATCCGCAATTTACCGGAGTCTTAAACGGGCGCTGAACAGACACAAAAATATCTATATTTTAACATTTATCACCCTCAGTCTATACGATGTTTTTGAAGCACTGGACGCAATTGGAGTGGCCAATTTGTGATAGGATTAGAGCATGCTCTCGAGTGAAAACATTTGTAAATAAGACTTTTGTTTTCATTAGTGAGCGAGCAACGAGTCGCGCGAAAAGAGTAAGAGCATATCCCAAAATTCCGAAATGGCGCCGGAAAAATCCTGGCGAATGCTTCAACGCCGGATTTTTCCGGTGCCTCGGATATAATTTTGGGATATGCTCTAAATCCTATTTTCGCTAACACGGCGTCGCATGCCTATCGGAAGCTATCATGGCCAAATTTATTCTAACACATCGGATTTTCGAATGCAATACCCTCAGATCAAATTCTAAAATATTGATGCGGCATATGTATGAAATGAATTTCTATATACCATAAACTGGAGATTGAACTTTAAGCCATTCTCAAAGATAAAAGCGGGGAACTTTCGAAAAAGCAGACATAATAAGCCCCGGCAGGATACCCCGCAGGGCTTTTGGGTCTATCAGTCTGAGACAAGCTCCAAGTAGCTGCGCATCACCGAAACAACCTCAGCTCTTGTAGCTTTGCTTTTTGGATCGAAATCATTGCGGCCTTTTCCGTTTAGGACTTCAGCGGCATACATAACGCTTACGGCTTGCCTAGCCCATGGGCTGATCTGAGTGGCGTCCACGAATGCGCTCCTGCGCTTGCTTGGAAAATTGGAAAATTGGAGAATTGGTGTAGTTGTAAAGGATGACCGCCATCTGCTCGCGAGAGATCTCGTCATTCGGCCCGAACAAGCCATTGCCGTATCCGGCTACGATCCCGTTTGAGGCCGCCCAGTTTACAGCGTCGGCATACCATGAGCCGCTGGCTCCAAGCGTGGGCGTAGATGAATTGAAAGCCCACGTTTTGTTATAGCGTTCTCTCGTCAAAACAAGATAATATTTTCAAGCACTGGAGTGTCGTATAAATTGCCAATGCATAACAAGAAGGCCAAGCCCCTCAGCTTGACCTTTTTGTTATTTATTGCTCATTATATAGAAGCGAAACGATTTCGCCCTGCGCAAGGCTGTACAGAAGCGCTTTGTCTTGGCTTTTAGCTATGGCATGCATCCAGGTTTCTGATGCAAGGTCTAGAAAGGAAGAAATCCTGCTAGCCAAACGTCGCTCATAGCCGAAAGCGCTAGACCCCGGCCAAAACTGCGCCTTTCCTGGAGCTAGGTCCTCTAAACTGATAACTGCTTTTAAAGCCGCATCCAAGGCCACGCAATGTCGTTTTTGAGCCCTGAAGTGCCGGTTTTGACTCGACACAAAAAGACAATTTCTTCCCCCGTAAAGTTACTTGACACTTTGCTAGACACTTTCCAAAACGGTGCGTCTAATCATTGAAATCTCAAGGAAAATGGGACATATGGCTAAATTAGGAATCCAAATCTCCAGTTTACCAATTACCATTTATATCATATTTCGCGTGATTTCGACGCTTGCATCGCAAATTGGCCCTAAATAAGACCCTGCATCGCGACGATAAAATATTTGACCGAAACAAGTAGCGGTTATTCATGATAACAGTGGCTATTAAGAGATTATTTATTGAGCAATCATCGCTATCCTATATAATAAGCGCGATATCATCCGCAATTGATTATGAATTTTACAGCAAATCGATAATGCCGCACCGAAAAAGCTCCAAACAATAAAAGTCCTTGGCTTTATAGCCAAAGACGCATGATACCTTGAGATATCAAAAATTAAACAAAAAAATAACGCAGTTGAGTCTGCGAAAACTTTGGACTGGAGGTGTTTTTGATGTTCTTTGGATTGAGAGCATTAGCAATCGGGTTTCTCGCGCTGACAGCGACAGTGTTAGCAGGAAATACTTACGCGTGGTTTACGCATGAGGCATCTGTAAGCATGGTGGAAGAGGAAGAAGGTTTTTGGTCTGGCATGCTGCCTATGGGAAATGTGGGATTTGAGCTGGAAGTGTCTCTTGAAAAAGCGCCTCCAACCAATCTTTATCCAGGCCAGAAAGGCGAGGCTATATACGCTTTGAAGAACAAAAGCAAGACTGATGTTGTCTTCAGAATAGAAGGGGATAGCCCTGACACGTCTTTTCTTTCATCAACAGAGAACACTGACGGATTCCTGGCTAGCATATATGAGGATGGAAAAGCGGATCAAGCGCTTTTCACAGAGCGAGCCAATAATGGAAGTGTAGATTACTTTGGATATTTGGAGGCTGGAGAGTCAAAACTAATACGGATAAAGTTCACGGTTACAGAAAATATGCCTGAGCTAAAGGGAACGGCGGAAAAGCTGAACATTTCCGTCGAGTCCTGCGAGGCTAACAAGTTAGGGGTTTACAGCTATTACGACCTGGACGAGACAGTTTTCGAAAGCAATGGGTTTTGGGACGCCTTGCTTCAACCTAAGACTGTTTCGCCAACCCCGATTCCGTAAGCGGCATCAAACTATAAACCTGCTCGACTGTTTTATCGACGGAATATTAGGCATTGTAAATGGCACATATTGGCTTTGAAAACTGACAAAGGGCGATTTATCGCCTTTTGTCAGACTTTTGGATAAACAGGATAACTGAGGGAAGGAGGGTGAAATGAAAAAGGCAGCGTTAATAATGATCCTTGCGATTATCGCCATCTCAGCCGCCGCCGGGATCTCGCTTTCTTGGTTTTCGGGCAGGGCATCAGTTGAAGCCCAGAAAGCTTCAAGCTCAAAGCTGTCGGTTGATGTCAAGCGGCTTGAAGGAGATGAAGGAATTCTCCTCTTCCCGTCCGGCTTTTTTGAAGAAAGTGGAACCCTTGCGGCATCTCAGATGAAGATGCTTGGATATAGGATCGAGAATAACTCAAGCACAGACATTATTGCCCAAGTGGGGCAGGCGGGCGTTCATCAGGGATCGTACGCCTTCAGGCTTTACAAAATGACTGATGACTGCTTCTTGAAGACAAAAAGCGGCGTGATAAACCTGAACCATGACCTGCTAGAAAAGATCAACTTCAACCCCTTTGATTTCAGGTCTTTTAGCGACAAGTACAAAGTCGATCTCCTGGTCTTTGACAAAAAGCTGACAGAAGCTGAAAAAGCGGGCAAATATCCTACAGAGAGCGATGTTTACGCCACTACCCCAGACATAGGCTTGAGAATGGAGCCTATGCTTATAACGAAGCTCATGGCGAAAGAGGTTTCGGGCCACGCTTCTAAAGGGTATAGCGCTGACTTCGCGAACTTCGGCGAGATAGCGGACGTCAAAAAGGGCGATCACGTCCATAAAGGGGTCACCGGAAAGCTGGGAGTCTCAAACAGCCTGTACTTCTACCTGCCGCCTGAAAGCAGCGTAGCCATGGTATACCGCTTCACAATAGCGGATGACGATTCGTCTTTGGCCTTGCTTGACAATACGTTCCAAAACAGCGTCGTGGTTCTGGACACGGTTCAGGCCAGCCCCAGAAATGACAGGGGCAATTTCGCGGTGGAAGATATCGTCGCATACGGGGTTGAGCCCGTTCAAGAGTCCTTCCGCGAAGCGTTTGGGCTTCTTGAAGACGAAAAGCTAGTGTCTGAAAGCTTTGGGCTGGGATGGACTGAATCAGCCTATGACCAGGTTTCTTTCACTGTTTCAAGAGAGCTTGAAGACGGGACAACCAGCTCGGATCCTCTTGTCATGAGCGCAGAGCCAAACCAGTATTATCTGGAGCCGGGATACGAGGATACAAAGACCATAAGCTTTACGATTGACAACAGCGACGATTACGAGATTTATATAGAAACAGACGGCTTGCTGGCAAAAAAAGAAGGAGACACAGTGACAGTGTCCAACTTCAAGCTGGCTTACAATGATGCGTCAGCTGCCGTAAAGGTTGTTGTAAAGGAAACGAACACTGTGCTGCTGGCTCTGAAAACAATAAAGAAGGACTATTTGCCAGAGCCCACGCCATCTCCGACAATGACGCCCTCGCCGTCTCCATCTCCGACGGCCACTCCGTCTCCAACAATCACTCCATCTCCAACGTCTGAGCCAAACCCGACAATCACGCCAACTCCATCGAATTCGCCGACTCCAACCAAGACACCTAAGCCAACCAAGACACCTAAGCCAACCAATACGCCAACGCCATCCAATACTCCTACCAAGACGCCAACCCCCACGCCTACACCTATAAAGAAAAGCATCGTATACGCGGTAAAAGAAGGAGACATAGATTGCGACTTCTTGGGCGGAACTTTCCAAGACACCAGGTTCAAGCTCACAAGCAAAAGGGACTACAACCTTCTTATCTACGTTCCCATAGGAACCCTCTTTGAGAGCACGAATACAGCTATTCAGGACCTGATGCCGATGATGTACTACGAGTTCTTTGTTCCAGCCAGGTCTAGCCCTGTCGTGAGCCAGGAAGTGAGCATGGCGACGATCTGCATGAACGAAGCGAGAAAACAGCCTAGTGTTTATGACAAAGACATTTTCAAGTTTACCCCCAAAGAGCTATTGGATCCAGACAAGAGGTTTATCATTGCGGACGTGCTAATAAAAGACTATCCTTATAAAGATTACTATCACTTTTTCTTCCAAAGCATAGCTTGGCACTTTACTGAAACCAATAGGCCGCTACCTGGGGCGCTAAATTATGTAGACGTAAAGGATCGCCCTGCGGCAATGGAAGCGATAAACAAGATCAAGGCGCGGATCAAGAAATGATGCCCTTGGCAAACCCATCGGGCAAGCAACCAAGGAAAGGTGACTCAAAGTGAAAAAGCTGATAGTGGCGCTTTTCTGTGCCCTTGCCGCGCTAGCCCTTGGGATTTTCGGATCGTACTCCTGGTTTTCAAGCAGGGACGAGACAGAGCAAAGGACTATGAACGCTGGAAGGATGAAAGTTGACATCGCCCCCATCAATGGCAAAAATGAGATATACATCTTTCCTTCAGGCTTTGTGGATAAGGACGGCAATAAGGTGGAAAAAAGCGCCTTGGGCTACAAGATCACAAACAGCTCA
Source organism: Clostridiales bacterium (assembly GCA_031270945.1). Taxonomy (GTDB): domain Bacteria; phylum Bacillota; class Clostridia; order Lachnospirales; family WQUN01; genus JAISWZ01. The sequence goes on from JAISWZ010000143.1 coordinate 14,035, forward strand.
ACCATAGACGTGATTGTTCAGGCAAACCAAGCGGGCGTCAACACGGGAGCCGATGAATATTCTTTCGTTCTCTACAAGCTGGCGGAAGACTGCTTCAAGAGCTATGGCGATGCAACCAAGTACGTCGACTTTGGATACCTGAAGAGCATTGGCTTTGTGCCCTATGACTTTCGCTCTTTCAGCGGAAGCTACCAGGCGGATCGCATTTCCTTCGACAGCAAGGTTTCCGGGGCCTTTTCCGCAAACCCTGACATAGGCCTTCTAATGGAGCCCATTGTCGCTTCAAATGCCCCATATGTGGGAACATCGCAAAACCTGTACTTCCTTATGGCGCCTGGAGAGACTGTTGAAGTGAAGTACCAGTTTTCGCTTTCTGACAACTCTCTTTCTGGCAACCAGGACGCGTTTGAGTCATTTGGCAACGAGTACCAATATAGCGTTCTGGCTCTGGATACAGGAAGCGGAGGAAAAAAAGACGCAAGCGGCCAGTTTGAGATAAATGACTTGACGGCTGGCGCAATCGAGATAAAGCAGAGCGCTTTCAAATCAGTGTTTGGCCCGGATGACGCGGCGCTTGTTTCGGATGCGTTCGGGCTGGGATGGAGCTAAAAAAAGATCAACAAAAGGCCGAGCGCTGTCGCTCGGCCTTTTTTATGCGCCATTCGGCGCACTTGATTTTTTTCGCCCTTATGCGCCATTATGCGCCATTTGGCGCTTTTTTCGCCTCTATAGCTTTCCCCAGCGCATTAGACAGCGTCACGAATTCCTCTAACGAGAGGGCCTCTCCTCTTACCTGGGCGCCTAGCCCCAGGGTTGTGAGAAGCGCTTCTATCTCGCTCTTGGGCAGAGTTGGATCTGCCGCTGACAGGCAGTTGGCCAGGGTTTTTCTTCTGTGCCCAAACGCGGCTCTGGTCACTTGGAAGAGCAGATCCTCGCTGTCAATGCTGTAAGGGCAAGGCCTAAGCTTTAGTGTCACAATAGCCGAATCAACATTTGGACGGGGATGAAAGCAGTTGGATGGAACTATGGCGTCGATGGAAGGATCAGAGAAGTAGGAGACTGTGACTGTCAGGGAGCCGTAGTCCTTGGTTCCAGGCTTTGCGCCAAGCCGGTACGCCACTTCCTTCTGGACCATGATGGTGATTGACTCTATGGGCAAGCGGCTTTCTAGGAGCATCATAATGATTGGAGTCGTGATGTAATAAGGAAGGTTGGCGACTGCCTTGCAGGTCTTCCAGCCCTTCTCTTCCATCAAGGCTCTTAGGTCGGTCTTGAGGATGTCCGCGCATATGATCTGGACATTTTCTACAGGCTTGAATGAGGTTTCGAGAAGCGAGGCCAGATCCCTGTCGATCTCTATCGCAACCACGCTTCCGGCTTCCTGCGCCAGCTTCTCCGTCAAGCCTCCAAGCCCTGGGCCTATCTCTAAAACGTTGTCAGACTTTGAAAGGTTTGCGGCAGTTGCCGCCTTGTCTGCAACCCTGGCGTCCACCAGGAAATTTTGGCCAAACCGTTTCTTGGGCACGACGCCTTTTGCGCTCAAGAGCTCCGATACAACGGAGCGCGTTGCAATGCTGGCCATCTACTCGAAGTTTAGCGCGGAAGCGCTCTTCAGATCTACCTCGATAAAGTCTTCAGCTCCGTAGGTGACGTTAGCTGAGCTATACTCGCCTCCATGCTCCAAAGGCTTCGCCTTGGCAGTGTCAAAGAAGTTGCCCAGGGTATCCGAGAGGGCTTTCAGGATGTCAAGCTCGTTGTCAAGGGCTGACAGATCTGATGAAAAGTCCATGTACACGCAATTCTCGCTTCTATCCACAACAAGCTTGTCCAAGGTGACCGATTCAGGGAGGCTCTGGGTTCCATCGGAGAACGGGGCATGGAACTCGGTGTTGAAAATGGCCGCCAGATCGGCGTTTGTAATGATCTGGACGCTTCTTTCCTCGGGTTCAGTGCCTGGCTTGTAGAAGCTGGTGTAAACGTCAAGCGCCGCCCCTTCAACCACTTCCATCAAGGAGTACTCGAGCACTGTCGCTTCAGCGTTGGTGTAAGTTGTCTTTACCAGTCCTACTAGGGGAGCATAGTACTCTTTCTGGAGACGCCCGTCAACGTAGCTCGTTGAGACTTCCATGCAGTCGTAAGAGCCGACAGGGGTGTCTATCCTGGTGGACATGCTGGTGATCTCAACGTCAGAGTATTCATCCGGCTTCCAGGTTTGGCCTACCTGCAGGGGCTCCTTCAGTATCACGAAGCTCATGTTAGGCTCCACGTCCAGGAGATTCTCGAAAAAGTAGAAAACCGGCTCGCCATAGATAAGAGTCAGCGTCCCGTCCTTGTACTCGATTATCTCGGTCGATGACATCTTTGGCGCGGCTACCCTTCTCTGGATCCGCGACCCTTCCGTGTAGGTAACGAAGCACTCCTGGCGCAGATCGGCATGGGTTGGCGACTCATAAATGTAGCAGGTGTTGCTTTTGACCGCGAAATAGTCGGAGATGCTTGCGGTTGCGCTACTGTCAGGCGCTGGCGCGTCTGTCTGCTCGGCTTCATTGCCAGGCGCCTCGGAATTGGCGTCAGGCGTCGCCTGGGGATCTTTTGACTTGCCGCAGGCGGACAAAGAGAACGCTATTGCCAAGACCAGCGCTGCCGTAAAAAAGATTTTTTTAAGCAAGATTTTTCTCAAAAAGATTTTTTCCAATAAGATTTCTCCTTTTACATGGCCAGGACTTCAAGAACCGCCCTAGCTCAAGGTTTCCCGCAAAAGCGCTTGCGGGCATGCAACGTTCGAAGGGCTTGCGCAAAGCCAAGCCGACCTGCCAAGGAGTATAGCATTTTTGGCCGGATATTTCAATCCCTTGAGGGGCGGCTGAAAATCTTGCTGCAAAGGTGAAACAAGTACCCGATTATTGCCATGGATCTTGGTGTTATTGTCATTCGATAGAGTTGCCTGTTATTGCCATGGATCTTATGTTTACGGTAAACCGAATCGTATCCTCAAATTGCCATGGATCTTATTGTTTATGTCAAAATGAACCATTATCCTCAAATTGCCATGGATCTTTTTGTTTACGGTAAACCGAACCGTCATCCTCAAATTGCCATGGATCTTATTGCTTCTCCAAGCCACGCGATCCTCTGGCAGAAGTTGCGCAAAACATCGAAAACAAGCGCTTTTCAGGCGAGAAACGAGCGCCTTTGGCAGATAGCCGTCTCAAGCGTCATATCTTGCGATTTTTTCGCCATTTTAAGAAAGCCGTGAAACCAACGTTTGCGGGTAATTCGCAACCATTTATAAAAAATTGGCACACCCCAAACTTATCCCGAAACTTCGCCAATCTTCGCTTTTGGGCGCTTGACGCTTTGGATTTGGTGCTGTATAGTTAAAGCATATCCCAAATTTAATTCCGTGGCGCATGATAGCGTTTGCCTAGGCGGGCAACGCGCTTGGGCGCCAGCCGATAGCCGCTTTTGGGATGCGCGCGTGACTTTCAAACAAAAAAGATTTCGCGGCAAGATCATAATTTTTAAAAAAATCCATCAGGAGGAAAATTCAAGTGGATGACTATTACAGCTTGCTGGGCGTGAATCCTTCCGCCAGCGAAGCCGAGCTCAAAAGGGCTTATTACACCCTTATCAAGAAGCACAGCCCTGAAAAAGACCCCGCCATGTTCAAGAAGATCAGGGAGGCGTATACCTCGCTTGGCGATCCAGCCGTGCGAACCGAGCTTGATCGCATATACCAGGCGTCCCCGGAAGCAAGGAAGGGCATATTCGAGGCTTTTAAGCTTGCTGAAGACAGGGAGTTTGAGCAGGCGATCAAAGTCCTTAAATCCAGCAAGGCACAAGATGACCCGGTATTGATGAAGTGCCTTGGCGAGTTTTACATCAAGAACAAGAATACCCAGACCGCAATCAAGCATTTTGAGGGGCTTTGGGCAGAAAACCCCCAAGACAAGGAAACAGCGCTTCTCCTTGCGGACGCGTATGAAGCCAGGGGCTACAAGAAAAAGGCAAAAGACCAGTACAAGCTGGTGGTTGCCATGGATTCGGAAAACCCAAAGGCCTGGGTATCCTACATGAAGGTGTGCGAAACCTCCGAGCGCGCAGCGATCTTCAAAGCGACAAAAAAGATCCCTGCTGAGGCCTTCAGGGAGTATCCGCACTATTACTACACTTACCTGATGCAGAACCTCCAGCCCTATGAAGAGGGCAAGGTTGACGACTACGTGAAGGCATGCTTCAAGGCTTTCATAGCCCATGCAAACGCGTTCCCGGAGAAGAGCGTTGACGAGATTGAGGACATCCTCATGATCACCTCCAGGTACGGCGGGCTCTACGAGCTTAACATGGAAGCCGTCGAGAAGCTGGAGAGAAGAAGCCACGAGATGACCAGGTCCATATCAGCGGCCAAGCCCAGGATCAAGTTCAATGAGGCGAACCGCATGAAAGGCTACAGCAGGGCTATCATAAACCTCACCAGGCTGCTGCTGGTGGGCGTCGAGACAAACAATGACAAGCTCGCGAAGCAGGTATATGAGGCATACATTCTGGAGCACGAGACCGAGCTCAAAGAGAGCATCCTTGAGATGAAGGAGAAGTTCCCCTCGTATTACGCCCTGAACAGCCGATTTTACGACTACCTGTACATGAACCCGAAGACGCATCGCCAGCTGGTCATAAGGCTCACAAGGGAAGGCTACAACAACAAGCTGAAGTACCCCGAATTTTACAAGGATATTTCAGACCAGAAGCTTTTGAGCGAGAACCCCCTGCTTTCGCGGGGAACGTATGAGAAGCTCTACCTGGCCTACACCATGATACTTGACGGCAACAAGGATGAGAAGATTGAGCCTTACATGAAGAACTCAATAGAGGAAAGGCTTTTGGAAAGCATGCAAATGGGCGACATGTTCGGCTACAGCGGCTTCTTCTTCGATGACATGGACGAAGATGAGGACGAGGACGTAATGGATTACACGGATCTATAGCGGCCGGAAATATGGCAAGCCCCCCAAAGGTGCGAGCACCTTTGGGGGGCTTGCTTGAATTCTCATAAATTTGCTGCAAAACAGGGGGATGCCGATTCTGGCATCCCCTTTTTGACAATTTTAGTATTCATGCGCGAAGATCCAGCGCCAAATATAACTCTTGGAGCGCAAGCGCTGCCGGGGTCTTTGAATTCTCATAAATTTGCTGCAAATAGGGGGATGCCGATTCTGGCATCCCCTTTTTTGACAGAAAAACATTCATGCGCGAAGATCCAGCGCCAAATATCAGCTCTTGGAGCGCCTGCGCCTAAGCCCTAAGTCCCTAAAACCTTTTGGTCTCCAGCAGCTCGACCTTATATCCGTCGGGATCTGAGACGAAAAATATCTTGGATCCAGGGCCTATTTTTATAGACCCCTCTATCTCGCCGCCGGCCTTGAGGATGATCGCTTTGGCGTCCTCCACCTCGAAGCCAAGGGAGTAGCCCGCGTTGCGGCTTTCCGGAACCTGGCGGCCCTTTGATATGAGCTCCAGCTGGGGCTGCCCTTCTTCCCCTAGAAACGCCAGCTCGAAGCCGTTGGGGCTCTTGGCCCTGGAGACAAGGGGCACGCCTAGGACTCCATTGTAAAAGGCAAGGCTTCTTTCCAAGTCTGTAACCTCTATTGTCGCTAGCTTGAATACCATGAAGACCACTCCTGAGTTGTCAAAATTTACATAGATGAAGGCTGCTTTGCCCTGCTATGCTTGGTTATGGATCAAATAACCATAGAGTTGTTCGCGTTTGCGGCCGATATAAGTAATGCAGAATAAGCGCATATCCCAAGACGAGTATGGGCATGCCCCAAAATTGGTTCATGGCTTGGAAAGCCTGGGGGCTTGATTCTTAAGCCCGAGGCAGCAGACTTTGCCGCGCCGTTGAACCGTCCGTGCGGTTGGGGAAGCCCAGCGCGAAAGCGCATGGGGCATTCCCGGATCTGGATTTTTGGCTATGCCAGCGAGTGAAAAGATTTGCGTTTTTCACTCAAATGGGTAGATGATTGCGAGCGAAAAGTTTAAGAGATTTTTCTTATGTTTTCGCTCGCGGATATATGCGCTCGCAGGATATGCTCGCGAATGGAACAATGCTCGCGAGCCGCCGTCTTTGCGAGCGGAAAGCCTTTCGCTCGCAAAGACAAGCGGGTTCCGGCGCGTCCCGCAGGGATAGCGCCAGGGCCGGAAATTGGGGTTGCGGACGCGCCCCTACTGGAGGGGGCCTTGCCTATGAAGAGACTGCACTCTTGCGTCGCGATTTTCACGGCAGTGGTAGTCGCGCTGAGCACACTAGGCGCATACGCCGTTGGCAGAGCAGACGATTCCTTTGAAGACGAGATTGATGTTAGCACAGGTGTGGGAGCGCTCGCAAATTACGCGTCGGATGGCGCGATAGAGATAAAAGTTTCGGGATACTACACGCTGACGCAAAGCGGCGCGACTGCGCTGCCTTTGATTGTCGACGCAAAGGGCCCAGTGACCATAACAGCGAAAGCGCTCACAATCAAGCCGAACGACAGGTCGGCGCTGACCGTCGTGGCGGGAACCGCCCTGACCCTCGACTCGGAGGGAACAAGCGAGTTCAACGGAAGCCTTACCGCAACAGCGGGCATATACGTTGAATATGGGGCGAGCATCAACATCCATAGCGGAACTGTCAAGGCTGCGGGCGGCAACAAGTCAGCGGGCATTGGAGGGGATCCGGACAAGCCTGTTGGCACCATAACCCTTTCTGGAGGCCAGATCGCTTCTACAGGCGGCAATGGCGGCGCCGCCATAGGAACAGGCACAGCTTCAGCGGGAACAGAAATCTTTGCCCAGCCAATAACCATTGAGGGCTCGGCTGTAGTAACAGCGGTTGGAGGCTCTGGCGCTGCCGGCATAGGCACAGGGCTCACAAGCAACAAATCTTTTGTCAGCATGGAAAGCATATCGATCACAGGCAACACTTTCATTAGCGCAGAGGGCGGCTACGGAGGCGCGGGCATAGGCCTGGGACGCACAGCCGCAGGCATTGCCGTCTTGGGCGGAATAGACATATCCGGAAGCGCCATGATACCCGCAGCAAAAGGCGGCGGCTCTGGAAGCGCTGGCATAGGCGGCGGATTGGATGACAAGGTGCTTGGCTCCAGCAACAATTTCGTGGATTTCATAACGATTTCTGATTCCGCGTTCGTCTCAGCGGAAGGCAGCCCATTGGGCGCTGGCATTGGGCCAGGCCTCAATGGAGGTGTTGGGGAAATCGGGATAATTGGCGGAAAGGTCATGGCCAAAGGCGGCAAGGGCGCGGCGGGCATAGGCTCAGCCGTTTCCACGGAGCTAATCACATCCACAAGCTACGTTGAAACCATAAGCATCGCATCCTCAATAGTGAACGCTCAAGCGACAGGCGGAGGCGCTGGGATTGGAGCTGGCGCTCCTGAAAAGGGCTCAAGCTGGGTTGATTACATACGGATTTATGATGGAGCCATAGTCACTGCCACAGGCATCGATCCTGACGATCCATATTCTTCCTCAGGCGCTGGCATAGGCACTGGGCTTCCGAACGGATCTGCGCCGTCGAAAGTGAACAAGCTCGTCATAGAGGGCGAATCTACTGAGATTGACGCCAAAGGATCGCCGGATATAGGCTCGCTTAGCGCCTTGGTGCCCATGGTTGCAAAATCTGGCACAATCAAGGCTGCAACATTCAACGACGTTTCGATACTCCAAGCGCTTGACGGCGAAGAGGAATTTTACGCAGTCTTTTACTTTGATGGCCACAAAAAGCCAGCAGTGTCATATGGACCTTACGTCTACCCGAAATCAACGGTTGACAGTTCACCTGTCATTGAAAGCTTTGGACCGATGGATGAGGGGTTTGGAGGATGGATGTATGCCCCGGACAAGCCCTCGCTTACCACGAACGTGCCAATTCCCTTGGAAGCCTTGGCCTCAAGGATTATTATTGACGAGTATGCCAGCGGTTCATTCCTGGGGCTGGAAGCGCAATTCGCCGGCCCGACAAGCTCTCCGACTCCCACTAGCACGCCTACGTCGACAATAACGCCGTCTCCTACGGAGACGCCGACAAACTCTCCGACGCCGTTGCCGACAAACACGCCGTCGCCAACGGACTCACCGACGCCGGTTCCGACAAATACGCCGTCACCGACAAACTCTCCGACGCCGTTGCCGACAAATACGCCGTCACCGACAAACTCTCCGACGCCGTTGCCGACAAATACGCCGTCTCCGACGAACTCACCGACGCCGTTGCCGACAAATACTCCGTCACCAACGAACTCGCCGACGCCGTTGCCGACAAATACGCCGTCACCAACAAACTCGCCGACGCCGGTTCCGACAAACACGCCGTCGCCGACTAATTCACCGACGCCGGTTCCAACAAACACTCCGTCACCAACAAATACGCCATCGCCAACGAACTCGCCGACGCCGGTTCCGACAAACACGCCGTCTCCGACGAACTCGCCGACGCCGTTGCCAACAAACACACCGTCTCCCACGACCTCGCCGACGCCGGTTCCAACAAACACTCCGTCGCCAACGAACTCGCCGACGCCGGTGCCAACAAACTCTCCGTCTCCGACGAACTCTCCAACGCCATCGCCAACGAACTCTCCAACGCCGTCGCCAACGAACTCGCCGACGCCATCTCCGACAAACTCACCGACGCCGTTGCCAACAAACACGCCGTCTCCGACGAACTCTCCGACGCCATCTCCAACGAACTCGCCGACGCCGCAACCGACAAACACTCCGTCGCCGACGAATACGCCATCTCCGTCGCCGACGAACACGCCATTTCCGACAAACTCACCGACGCCGGATCCGACAAGCACTCCAGAGGTGACAATCGCTCCGGAGCCGACAAACACTCCGTCTCCAACGAACTCACCGACTAGGGCGCCGTCGCCGACAGAAATTCCTGTGGCGCCGCCGGATTATTATCAACCGTATACTCCTTTTACGCCTGCGTACGTCACAACTGCCCCAGTGCCAGCAAAGGAGGTAAAGCTGCCGCTTCTCTTGAGCGCGTCGAGCCCGTTCCCATCTAACGACAACTTCACCACAGTATCTGAAGAAATAATTGTGAAGCCAGAAAAGGGAAAGCAAAGCACTTTGCTCACAGTGGACATAAAGCCTGAAAAGAACCCGTCTCAAAAGGCAGCGCAGATTGTGGCGGTGGTCATATACGAGGATGGAACTTACGACTTTATCAATTTTGCGATAAACGATGAAGGACAAGCGATCGTGCCCGCGAAGGCAGGGCAAAAGATACAGATTCTGCAAGTGAAGCCGGATGTGGAGCTTGACGATTTCATATTGTCTCCATCTACTGAGCCATTCGTAAAGTACCTGGTTGACGCGGAAAACGGAGATACTCAGGAATACGGGAATTACATCCCGGAGCCGTTTGGGCCGATTTCCGATAGCTGGGACGATGTTTTCAAGCTTGACTTGTCAAACCCGTATGATCCAGCGTACCCGAAGAAGCTCGATCAAAGAAACCAGCTATACATTACCCAGTCAAAGGGAAAAACCGGATTCTCCTGGGCAGTCAGCGCTTTGGCGGCTGTGGAGACATTCCTTGGAAAGACCACAGGCCAAGTGGTTGATCTTATTGGCATGGCAAACGGATTTACTGGCCAGTCAACAACAGTCTATGATCCGCTGAAAATTGGATCAGGAAACTTCTCCATGAGCATAGCTTACATGTCAGAGCTTGGCGGAGGGGACAAAACTGGCATGAAGGCTGCAAAGATGGCAAACGTCAAGAATTATGACGCTCTTGCCTACAACATCTCAAGGCTGAAGAAATCCATTACAGACTACGGCAGCGTGGTTTCAGCCATATCTGACAGCATCAAAGCTTACAACCCCAAGACCTTCGCTTACTACACAAGCGACGGTTCTGTCTCTCCGAACAACATGGTTCAGATCATTGGCTGGGACAACGAGTTCGCCGCCGCCAATTTCAAGACGAAGCCTTCGATAAACGGCGCGTGGATTGCCAGGGACAGCAGGGGATCATCCTTTGGTGATAGCGGATATGTCTATATCAGCTACGCTGACATGACTTTGGCCCAGAACCTCTATGTCGTAACGGAAGCGTCTGTGCCGGATGAGACTGAAAAGCTTTACTCAAACTCGTCAGCTCCCTCAGGAGCGGTTAACTTCAATTCAAAGGTCGCTTGGTCAGCCAACACCTTTGAGGTCGGCAAGAATGAGAAGCTGAGCTCAGTCGCTTTCTTCAACGCCAACGAAAACATGGACTACGAGATCTGGATAAACGACCTGGGCCAGATGAAGGCCAAGAAGCTTTTGAAGGTTGGCAAGGTTGAAAACTCCGGCTACGTCACAGTGGATCTGGATTACCCCGTATCTTTAAGATTGTCAAAGTTCACGCTGTTTGTCAAGATGACAACCAAAGATATAGCGCACGTTACTATAGAGAACACAGCGACAAACATTTCAACTGCAGCTGGAAGCAAAAGCACCAAGCCCGGAAGCGCGGACGCCGTAGCTTTTGTTAGCCGCGACGGCAGCCATTGGGTAGATTTGGCTGAGAAGGTGCTTGACGCGAATCTTTGCGTTAGAGCTTGGACTATACCGAAGTAAGAAGCCGGAGGGGCTTTGCCCCTCCGGTTTTTTGCTTCGGTAAAAGACGGAAGAAATGGCGCGGCCAGTCGAAACATTAGAGCATATCCCAAAATTATTTTATGGCGCGAGCAATATATTACCATGCGCATCCCCCTATCATGCCTTTTATCCACATATCCCCTAGAGAACGGGTCTTGTAATACAGCATAGATTCTTCTGATAATCTTTCTATAGTGGATCCACTAATTCCCTTTTCGGCAACTAAAACATCTTCGGGTGTAGATGTTAAAGTATCAACCAGCTCAATGGAATGAGTTGTAATTATCAACTGAAACTTAGAAGAACATTCTTTAAGGCATGTGCAGATCTTTGGCATCATACCGAAATGCATGCCAATTTCCGGCTCATCCATACATATAACGGGTGATGGATTTTTGTTGTATATTATGCATAACAAGCATAAATAGCGTAAAAGCCCGTCAGATATTCTTGATGATTGGACTGGATGAAATAGGTCGTTTTCTTTGATGAATATTTTAGCCGTTCCTCTGTCAATACTTACATTGATATCCGTTATTTTGTTATAGAAATATTTTATTTTTTCCAGTATCATCGATTTAATTCCAAAGAAATCCAATCGATTCAAAACAAGCGGAAGATTAGTAAAATTTTCATCCACGTAGTCACCTGGCATGTCAGTGCGAGTGGCGCTGTGAACTGATGAATTAAGTCCAAACGACCAGTTTGTATATATGTTGAACTTCTCCACTTCTCTGGAAAGCGTGGCTATTGCAGGATAATGATATACATCTCTCTTAAGTGACAATATTGATTGTCTAGAAGTAGGTTTGCCATCAACCAATTCTAGCAGTTCTCCATTTTTTTCTCTTACAAAAGATGTCTCGTTGTTACGAATATAAAAAGGATATTCCATTCCATTTTTATCTAGACCATTAATTTTTTCTTCAAGTAACTTAAAGTTGTAATTATCAGAAGTAAAAGAAATCTCATATTCTATTTCAGGAAAATCATGTTTTGATATTTCATCTTTGTTTTCCAAAATGAAATCCAATTCAGCAGGCTGCAAAGTGTTATGCCCTTTGTACAGCAAATCCGCAGCATCACCAGAACCGCATATTTTAGCAGGAAATTCGTACAGCGAGGTTGCAGATCTAAGAACATCAATTGCGCTGAGCAAATTGCTCTTGCCACTACTGCTGCTGCCAATTACAACGTTCATCGGTTGAAGATCAATGACAACCGGTTCTGGCCCAAAACTCAAAAAATTGCTTAGTGATATGCATTTGATCATTTTTTGCCTCTTTCCAACTTTAATACAAATCCTTATAATTGAGCTTTGGTAACTTAAATTATGGCATCAAACAAGGTCTATAACATGGCATGAAAGAATTCATTCATGACATCATTCTATTGAACATGGAAATCATGAACTGGGAGAGTTCTAGGAAACTATGAACTCTGACACCTACAGTGACCGCGCACCTTAGTCTAAGGCTATTCGCCTTATTATACAAATGCACAAAAATAAACGTTAATTTATGGATGCAGTTGAAGCGCTTGGCTCATCTATACGGCCCGCAAAGTAAACAGCAGTTCTTCGTCTACACAAAGCCCCCTCTGCAGAAGCCTTAAGAACATTATAACAACCATCAGAACCTTTTACAAGCTATCTGATGATTCCGCCGTAACAACTATCGACCAAGAGAATTCAAACGGCTTAATTACAGGGTTTGTCTGAATGATGGACTTTTATCAAAGTCTTGATTTCATGGCCTTTAGGGAGTTATAACTGCAGAATCATCTGATGATTCCGCCGTAACAACTATCGACCAAGAGAATTCAAACGGCTTAATTACAGGGTTTGTCTGAATGATGGACTTTTATCAAAGTCTTGATTTCATAGCCTTTAGGGAGTTCTTACCGCAGAATCATCTGATTAAATTCTTAAGCCTGCAATCAGTCATGGCTCCTCAGCTAATTTTTAGCTCCATCGCCCGCTGTCGGGTGTGACGTTCGCTCGTTGCCCGCTGTACTGCGGTTGGCCTCCTCCCCAAGCCGTGCGAAGCCGTATTCCGAAACCGGCCCCGCTGGAGACATGACCATTATAGAATCTTGGATTTTATTTTAGACGTTATTAAATAGAAAGATATTACCCTAATCTAGGGAACTGTATGTATTAAGATTGCTATTATGATTTAAAAGGCCTTGAATTAAGACTCAAGGCCCTTCATTCAATTTATGTTAAGATGTAGATTGCATATTTAAAATAGAAATTTTGAATTTAAGGAACAATATTAAATGTTTCTGCATGATATCTAGGCGAGATTTATTATGACTAATCTAAATATTCGACAGTTTCAATATTTTTCAGGTAATCTGTAATCCCGAGCTTTTTGTAGATTTCTAAATGTTCTTCTTCCGGAACTCCACTCATTCTGATATTAACAGCTTTACCTTTGAGCTTGTCTTCATGAAACAATGAAAACCTGCAATGCGTGAAAAGAATGTCTCTTAACGTTGCCCAAGAGCGCTTGTCACCATGCTTGCTTAAGGTGTTCAAAATTGCAATTACCAAGTGGTACGCCAGCAAAGTGACGAAAATGTGAGCTGAACTCCTTTCATTTGTTTGGTGAAAGACAAGGCCTTCACTGACTACATCGAAGGTTTCCCTCCCATTCTTGAATATGTCTTTGTAATTTTTAGTTTCATCCTCGCGCCTTACTACGACATAATCAAATTTTTCGCATTGAAGCATCTCAATGATTGGCTCTGGCTGGTTGCCTGAATAAATGCAGCTGTAAACTGGGAATCCGTCATTTCTTACAGCTAAAGACAGCGACATCAAAGGGCAGTCAGTTCGCTTTTCTTTGGATTTGCCACGCTTGCCGCAGGTGTTTCTGAGAGCTCCGCCTTCGAAGTACGTATTTGTGAGGTCGTAATGAAACACAACATTGTCACTCGGTGGAAACAATTTGTTTTCAATGCTATAGAGCTCATCTTCGATAGTTTTCTTTGCATTGTATACCATGTCGCTTATGTTATAGAACTGATCTATTCCATATTGGCTAACATCAAAATCAGGGAACTCAAAAAGAGAGCTTCTATCCTGTGCCCAAGCATATGTTCTCCTTTCGCTCCCTGGATAGATCATTCTCCCAAATACCGCCGCGCGCGCCATTCCAATGTCTTTTTGCGTAAAATTCGCCTTTTTCAATATTGAGCTGATTTGGAGCTTGTCCCATGCCCATTGGCAAACCAGTTCAGGCCCTAAAGTGCGTTTGTTCCTAACTTTTATTTCTCGCATGTCCACATTGCGCGGCGGCTTCTCTTTTGAATGAATGTTTGTCACTGTGACTTGCGGATAAACCTTGTTGCTTTTCATGCATTCTTTAGCGAGATCCATGATTGCGCTGCTGAATGCGCCATCCATTACAATTTGCTTGTTGATCATCGACTCCAATAACAATGCGAGTTCAGGCCATTGCTTTCGTGGCAAGGCAAGCTTTCCGAGATTCATTACGGTGGTTTGCTTTGACAAGCCGTTTTCGCCTCTGCGTGTTTCTACCAGAGAGTGATGGACATATGTTTTCCCTGTGGATTTATCGACAGATACATGCAGCCTTATATAAACAGGTATCACCTCCAACATATCATATCAACTTTGAGCATATCCCAAAATTATATCCTAGGCACCGGAAAAATCCGTCATTGAAGCATTCGCCAGGATTTTTCCGGTGCCATTAGGAATTTTGGAATATGCTCTTATATGTGACTCTGACGCATAACCTCCCCTAGGCTCTAGAATCAAGCCTTGAATAAAGCCTTGTGTATCGATCAAAATTTGGGCTTTAGCCAGCGCTCTTGGTAGATGGTTGTTGCGACAGAATCATTTATATTATGCGGAGGCTAGATGATTTTTATCAAAAAATTGAGAATGGAATAAAACAGTCTTGGCGAGGGGATAAGTAGAAATTAATCGTCACTAAAATGATCCGGCGGCGGAAGCAAACGGAGCCTTCAGGCTGCGGAGCAAGCAAAAGGCAACCTCATGGAAGGGGCTCGATACGGGAAGCGAGGCCAGAATCCAAAGATATCGCATGGAGCACCCGGCTTGCTCCAATGACTTAGTATAATGAAATGGCATTCGTACACTAGGTGCAAATGATTTTCTCAAACAGGTATTGACAGCACATATTCCTTTGTGCTAGAATAAAATTGACAATTCATCTCAAATGTGTTGATCTGATACTTAAACGGCTTAAGGCTTAGACATAGTCTTTGCTTTTATGCAAAGCCTAGAGATGGCTAACCGCCCAACTGGCCTTCAGGGAGTTGTTGCGGCAGAATCAGTATATTACAAGAGCATTGAAACATGGCACGTCAAAGAGCTTAATTTCCTGGGACGATTGGTCCGGGTGATCCGAGCAATGAGTTGCATGAAGCGGTTGCATAAGGAGATATTCTATGCGTGATTTAACGGCATACCTAAATAATTGCGATAATAAGTTTCAAATTGCGCGAAATGGGTTTTACGTTGACAAGTCAAATTTGATAGCCTTTTTAAACTCAAGGATAGACACCGAAAAACGTTTTGTCTGTGTTTCAAGGCCTCGCGGGTTTGGCAAGACCATGGCGGCAGACATGCTTCAAGCCTACTATCAAATCGGAGCGCAAACGGAGACTCTCTTTTCCGATCTCAAGATAGCGTCGCACCCGTCTTTCAATGAGCACTTCAATAAGCACAATGTAGTATTCATAAATGCATTGAATGCTTTGGTTGAAGTAGGCTACAATGCGAATAAAATGATTGAGCAACTAGAAACAGCCATTAGGAACGAAGTGGTTAAGCTAAATCCCGATTTGCCTTTGCCTGCGGATTACTCGGTGTACGAAGCGCTTCGAGCTGTGAAAGCTGCAACAAAAACCGGATTTATCTTTATCATAGACGAATGGGATGGAATATTGCGCGATGACAGGCTCAATGAACAAGATCGCGCAGATTATTTAGAATTTTTAAGAGCGTTGCTTAAGGACAAAGAGTATGTAGCTTTAGCGTACATGACTGGGATCCTTCCAATCAAGAAAAACCGCAATCCGCTTAACATGTTCAGTGAATTCAGCATGCTCTTTCCGAGCAAAATGTCCGAATTTACAGGATTCACTGAACCGGAAGTGCAAATGGCATGCGAAGACCAAAATATGGATTTAGAAAAAATGAAGGAATGGTACGAAGGATATTGCCTGAATGGCGAGCGGGTTTTCTGCCCTTATTCTGTTTCGGAATCGATTTCCGCAAAAAAATATGCCAGCCACTGGCCAAAAACCGGGGCGTACCAAGAACTGGAAGACTATATATCCATGGACTTTGACGGGCTGAAAGATAAAATCAACAGCATGTATGCCGGGAACAAAGTGGCCGTCAATGCAAGCTCGTTTCAAAATGACATTTTTGATTTAAGGTCAGCTGACGAGGTTTTGACGCTGCTTGTTCATCTTGGCTATTTAGGCTTTGATGGCGAAACCAGCGAAGTCTTTATTCCTACAAAGGAAGTTAAGACGCAATTCGATTCTCTGCTTTCCGCTCCTGCATTGAACTTGAAAACCTAAATCCTACGGCTTCTCGTTCTGAGTGAGTTCGAAAGCGACCCAATCATTTTCGCAATAGCTGGACGAGAGGGCGAGAGTCGTTAGAAATAAAAAATTAATAAACGCGCACTCATCGGAGTGCGCGTTTTTTGGGTTGGTTTGATTTATAAATATAAGAGCATATCCCAAAATTAATTTTATGGCTTGCAAAAGTCACGCGTTAAAGCATCGCGATGACTTTTGCTACGCCACTTGCGGAATTTTGGGATATGCACTAAGAGCGCTGCTGGGTGAATGACACTCGCAAGACTTTACCGCCATTTCAGATAAGCTTTGGGAAATACCTTAAATAGGCATGGGAAATGGGGGAAAAGCATATCATCCAGCCATGTCGCGTTTTGCGCTATTTATGCTGATGAGCGGTATGTTTTAGAATTCTCGTATCGTTAGCGGAGGCCCGACTGGGTTTTGAGGCGGGCAACGATAAGAGTGATCATCGGCATCTTTTGCCTTTGCTCTCTCTAATCCGAGAGCAGCCTTCTACCCCTGCCTCACCGGAAACTCATCCTTTGTGTCAAGATATCTCTTGAACCAAAGCCCTGCCGCAATAATCCGCAGAACAAATATGATAGCAAATGTCATCTTAAGTCCTGACAGGTTGCCGCCCAGCCATTTGTAGAGCATGACTCCAAACATTGGCAAGCAAGCGTTTGACAGGGAGCTGAAGACGGTGAAGATGGAAATGCTCAAGGCTCTGTTCTTCTCGTCAAGTACCTGAAGCAGGCACTGGAAGACGTTAAGCGTTACAGTAGCGAAGCCAAGGCATGAAACGGTGTACATGACCAGAAAAACGATCTTGCCTAGGGGCTGGGGAAGGCTAACCCCTACGATCATGGAAATCGGAGGGAAGGCAAGGCCAAGCACACCAAAGAGCATGGCGAAAATGACGCCCTTTCTCTCGTTGACGCGGCTCCAAAACCTTAGCGTAAGAAACTGCGCGAGCCCTGCCAAGACAGTGGCCAAGGCTAGCTGGAACTCGTTGAACCCTAAGTACTGGGTTTGGCCTATGTAGAAGAGAGTCCAATCCATGTGCCAGGTCATGTAGAAGAAGATAGTGACAGAGGCGAAATATATGAATCGCTTGTTTCGGAGCAGAGCAGCGCCGGCTTCCTTAAGCGCCTTCAGGCTCATGCCTTGAGGCTTTGGAGCGTTTTGAGGCTTAAGCCTTGAGAGCGCAAATACCTGGACGAAAGTGAGAACGCCCACAAGAACAAAAAAAGTTTGGTGCGCCGCGATCTTGCCTTCATTTGTCCCTATGCTTGAGAGTATTGAGCCTGTAGCCAGGGGCGAGATGACAGAGATAAGCATGACTCCGAAAGTTCGCAAGGTCAAGGTCTTGTTTCTTTTCTCGATGGAAATCACGTCTGGAAACAGCGATTGCCAGGAGATGCTGTAAAGGGTTGTGGTTCCGGCGCTTGTTGCGAACAAGGCCAGGAACGCAATGAACTGGTTCTGGGCAAATCCAGTGGCCAGCCCTATGGCCAGGTACAGGA
Source organism: Clostridiales bacterium (assembly GCA_031270945.1). GTDB lineage: Bacteria > Bacillota > Clostridia > Lachnospirales > WQUN01 > JAISWZ01. The sequence continues at coordinate 31,815 of JAISWZ010000143.1, forward strand.
CGCCTGAGGCGCTTATTGTCCCTAAGACCATGCGCTTCTTGTTCTTCAAAGAATCCGCGATAACGCCGCCAGGCAGCAGTATCAGGATATTCACCAGCTGAGGAATGGAGCTTAGCAATCCTAGCTGGTAATCGTTTGCTCCCAGACGATTTGCAAACAAGTTGTTATTGTTTGACAGAATTGTGGAAACAATAGAAAGTAGGATTCCTTCGATCACATAAATCTTGACCGGGGCGTCCAGGGTTGAGAAGGATCTGACAGATCTAAGGATCCTGGCTCTCAGCAATGAAAATGATGGCATTGTGCTAACCTCTTTGAGCTATACTATCCCGCAAGCAAGGCTTGCGGGCTGGCAATGGGTAGGCCTTGCGGCCTTGGAACGCTTGCGGCGGCGCCTTTTGGCGCGCGGCGAAGCGCTGGGGCGACGGACTCAAAGCCTTTTGGCCCCAGGCAAAACAGCCTCGGGCCTAGCGCATTCAAGTTTGGCAACGGCGAGCTTGGGTTTGAAGATCGCAGCTTTCTGCTCCAAAGGTGTTTGGAACATCCAGCCGCACGGCTCAAGACTTACGCATATGAGCCTTGAAATTTCAGGCTTTTGAGCGCCTTAAACCACGCTTTTTTGACCAGCCCAAGTCGATTTCTCCCAGCATACAAAGTATAAGCGAGTGCTAGATATTAATCAATAGGGCTCGCTTGGCAAAGTTTCAAATTTAAAAAGGCCAAAAAGACCCATCAAGAGCGAAGATTGGCTGTTTTGCGCTATGCTTGGGCTTGCGGCGCAAAAACGGGTTTACGGGAACGCGCCCTTGGGGCGCTGGATTAAAATAGAGAAGTATTGGATAGAATTAAGGGAGCGAGTAATTCCAATATCTAGATCTTTAAAGTGGCTTTGAATGCAAAAAACTGGCAATACAAAGAATTTAAACGGGCGCCACTTGCGATTTGCCGACCCAGCGCCCTCAGCGCAGGCGCTGGCAGGCGCTGACACGTTATGCGGCGGCTGATTTGAATTTATAGGCCAAACTTTCGATTTTGCCAAAAACAGCGCAACTGGGCGCTTTTGAGGCCTTCTTGCCAAAAAAGGCTGCGGAACGCTGGCATGAAAGCCACAAATTTGTTTGAAACTGTACTTTGCCGACTTTACAAAAGGGATAAATATACTTATAATTAAATAGTAATAAATGCCTCTAAAAGTTTAGGCTAGGAGCGGGCGCAAAATCGGTGCGCCTTGCGGGATTGCAAAATTTGGGTTATGAAAAAAGGCTGACATGCAAAAGAACACGAACTATTGAAATCGTAATAATGAAATTTTTTTGGCCTGGAAGAAAAAACTTTATAAAGGCGTCAGAAAAGTCCTCAAATGATTAGGCTGTGATCATAAAGGGCTTTTTAAAAAAAACGCAAAAAAATAAATATTTGATTTGCCTCTTGAACAAAGCAAAATTTTTGTTTGTCACGTATATATAAATAATAGCGACGTACATACGTTCGAATGGATGCGGGTGCTGCCATGAATGAATCCATATGCCTAGAAGGCACAATAGAGCGCGTTATCTTCAGGAAAGAGACTTTTAGCGTGTTTTACCTTGATAGGGGCGATGCAAGGCTGACATGCAAAGGGAAGTCCCAACAGGAAGTCAGGCCCGGGGACAGAGTCTGGGTCACAGGCAAGTATACGAGCAACAGTGAGCTTGCCATTGAAAGCTTGAGAAAAGAGAGTTTGGCGCTGGAAGCGTACCTGTCGCAAGCGGCGGGAATGGACAGGGTTTTAAGCCGCGCTGTCGCGGATCGCTTCGGGGACGAGGCGCTGCTGGTTTTGGCTGAGACGCCAGATCGTCTGGTGGGGATAGCGGGGATCACGCAACCTATGGCCGCGCGATTTTGCGAATCGCTTTTGCGATGCGAGGATGACGTCCAGACGGTGTTGAAACTTATGGAATACTCTCCCGATCTGGCCTTTTGCAGGCGGATCGCAAAGGCTTATGGGACAAACATCCTGAATTCCGTAAAGGCCAACCCCTTCAAGCTTGTAGACGAGCTTAAGATCGGGTTTGAGGCGGCGGACGCCATAGGCAAGAAAGCCAACCGTGAAAGCGAGCTATACTTCACGAATCCAAGACGCCAGAAGTTTGGCATAAAGCAGATATTGGAAGACGAGGCATTGAGGGGAAACGCTTGCGTTCCTCAAAGAGAGCTTGCCATGTCCGCATGGGAGCTTTTGCAGGTGCCTGAAAACGCTGTAGACAAGACCTTATGCACCCTTGAGGCCGAAAAGGTTGTCAAGATGGATCTGGTTGGAAACGAGAAATGCGTATACCTGGGAGAACTGTACAAGACAGAGGCAAGCGTAGCTGAGATGGTCGCAAAGCTCAAGGGCGAAACTTTTGAGGCAAGCGGGATTGCGATAATCATTGGATCTGACAAGGAAAGAGCGAAATGCATAAAGCGGATGCTGGAGAGCACCACAAGCATAGACGCCAGGATAGCTGCGCCCACGAGCCTGTTGGCCCAAAGGCTTTCCGATTTGACCGGAGCAAAGACTGAAACTTACTTTGAGCTTATGCAAGAGGAAAGGCCCATTGGAGGAGAGCAGTCTGCCCGAATGAGGGGAGAGGCCAACCCCCTTGAGGGGGGCTTGGTTGTGCTGGACAAATGCGAATCAATGGATCTGGAGACGTTTCACGGGGTTTTGCGGGCTTTGCCAAGCGGAGCGAAGCTTGTTCTGTCAGGAGATCTGAGCCGGATACCAGGCGAGGGGCCAGGCCGGGTATTCGAATCCCTGGTTGAAAGCAAGCTTGTCCCTGTCATGCGGCTGGAAGACAATCCGGATTGCCCGGCAAAGATAGAAAGCTATCTCATAGGCGCTACTGGGCCTGGAATAGTAGATAACGTTATATCCTTGGCGAAGGACAGGCTTCCCAACTACAAGTTCAGCGGACCAATGGACATTCAAGTGCTTGCGCCCGCCAGGAAAGGACCTTGCGGATCTGAGAGCCTAAACAAGGCCCTGCAGGATGCGATCAATCCTCCAAAGGCGGGAAAAGGCGAAATTTGCTGCGGGAGCGGGTTCTTCCGGGAAGGCGACAAAGTGGTTCAGACATCAAACAACTGGAGCGCCAAATGGCAATCGGGCTTTGGCGTTAGCAAGGGAGAAGTTGGGATCATTGTATCCATTGACGCAAATGCTGTAACAGTCGAGTTTGGCAACAAGGAAGTTGAGTACCCCCTTAGGTCTTTGTGCGAGATAGAGCTGGCATACGCCATGACTGTCCAAATGTCCATGGGCCGCCAATACCGGGCCGTAATACTTGCAATGCCGGAAACGGACGAGCCTGCGCTTGGAAAAGAGCTTTTGATCGAAACGCAATGCTGCGCCTCCGAAACTTTGGCGTTTGTTGGCAACAAGACGAGATTTCGCGAGCTAGATAAAAGAAGCTCAAAATTTGCCTGCAGGTCTGCCCTGGCCGACCGGCTCAAAGCGGCTGACGCAAGGCTCAAAAAGAGGATGGCTTACGTATAGCAAACCTACGTTCGATCAAGAGCAAAGCGGCTTGCTTAATCCCTTAAATCCCTAGTCTCAGGCTCAAAATTGCAAGGCGGTTGGCTGTCTTAGCGCGTTAGGCGCGATACAGCGAAGGCCAGGGGATTTTGAAGGGCCTGGCTTGCTTGCAAAAGGCTAGAATCATTTGGCCTGGCGGGTTTTGTCGGATTGCCAGCATAAATTTCTTCAAGCTCGCAAGCCTTGTCTCTAATGTTTGCAGATTGGCGCGTGTTGATATATAATATAACCACCAAGGCGGTCTTTGCTTGCGAAGACCGCCTTAGTGCATATCCCAAAATTAATTCCAAGGCCATAACGGAATTTTGGGATATGCACTCAGTGCATTCCCAAGACAAATTCCAAGGCCATTACGGAGTTTTGGGGCTTTTTGTGCGCCGTTAACGCGATTGAAGCATGCGCTGATTTTTTTGTAGCGGATTCAGGCGCACTTGAGTGAATTGAGTGAAAAAAGCGGTTCTTTTCACGCTGGCGCAAGACATATTCTTGAGAGAAGAGCCAGGCGCTTGGCCTGGCTAAAATATAAATATAAAAATAAAAAAACCAAAAAACAAAAAACAAAAATGCAAGCACTTGCTGGCTTTTTGGGGGGAGGCGACGGCATGGCGCAAGCAGAAAGCTATATCAGCAACAAAGCCAACAAGTACTTTATCGCCAACGGCGAGGAGCGCCTATCGCTGCTGGCAGCCATTCCTTCAGAACGGTACGCGGGCTTCTTGGATCTGAAGCTGAAGCTCAAGTCGGTTGAAGATCGGGTTTTGGAGACAATAGGGGCATGCCCGAAAAAGAGGCTTGACATGCAGCTGAAGCCCATTCTTGACGCGTTTGGACTGCCCTGGCTTTACAGCGAGATAAAAACTGTCAGGGACATAAAGTATGCCGTAAGCGAAAGAGACATCCGCTTCCTTCTGGGCATGGCGATAGCGGCGAGCATTGACTACGCCACGGCTTGGAAGGCTGGGTTCAAGATATTTGATCCTGTCTGGGCGGCTAGCCTGGAGTATTCGTTTTCAAAGTACATTTTTGCGGCTGACGTTGAGGAGCTCTTCGGAGAGCGCGTTACGCCTGGAAGCAGCTCGCGTTACCGGCTTGAGTCGGATCTTGGCGCCTACATCCATGAGGACATTGAGCTTGATGTCCGAAAGGCGGTAGGCCTTTGGTCTGAGATGGACGGCGGTGACGACTCGCCAGGGAGGCTGGCTGAAATATGCCAAAGAAACAAGGTTGAGCCTGGGATCCTGGCGTCCGCGTATTGCTCTTTGGCTGGCGGCGGGGTTGGCATGACGTTGACGTCACAGGCGCTGGCTATAGCGATTGAAGAGGCCATGAGAAGCCAGGAACAGGATGAAAGCGATCCTGGCGAGGCTGAGAAGTTCAGGTTTCCAACTGAGCTTCCGGATGGGCTTGCGCCGTCAATGCCTCTTGACGCGTTGGAGATGCCCCCGAAGTACCTGGCGGCGCTTAGCAAATCGGGGATAGAGACCCTAGGGGATCTAGCCAGTTACAGAACATTTGACATTCCGCAGATAACAGGGCTTAAAGAATTGGGCGGCTTGGCTTACGCCAACATATGGCAGATAATCCCCCAGCTCAAGAAGCTGTTCAAGGAGGGGGTTGCCATGAAGGCACCGTCCACAACTACTGTTTTGAAGAAGGTAGAGCCAAACCTTCCATATCAAGTTTCTCCGGTCACATCCATATACTCCTTGGGGCTTTCCTCGGCTTGCGCCAGGATTCTCAGGGACTGCGGCATACTGGACGCCTCCCAGCTCTCGCGCTTGAAGAAGGGGCACGTGAACACTCTCAAGAGCAGCGGGGTTGACGAGAACGCCATTCTTCTTGCCGTAAAAACAGCCTCACAGCTTCGAAAGATTTTCGAGGAGCGGGAAACGGCGGAAAAGAAGGCCGCCCCCGCGCCAAAGCCTTGGGATCAGGCTGAGTTTGACGAGACGATGAAGCGGATACCCAAAAGAAGGCTTGTCCGCCCGGTAAGCGCTCTGGTGTTGGCAAAGCCGGGGCTAAGCGATCCCAGCATTCCTGAAAGCACTCTCATAAAAGACTTGGGGGACTTGATTTCTGAAGACAAAGATCTGGAAACCCTGGACAAGATCAAAAGCGTGGCCCAATTTGCCGCTTCAGATCTGAGAATGATCATATGCCGGAGGCTGGACTTGTTCTTCATGGGAGAAAGGTGCCTCCAGACTTTTCCCAAAGTCAAGGAATGGATCATAAACGCGACTGACCTGCCTGTCAAGGGAAATGGTGCGCTTGAGCAGTTTCGGGCAAGGCTTGGGCTTGAGATTTCCAAGATAGCCATGGATCCGATTCCCTTGGTTTGCGCCGACGTTGGATCCCCATACTGGGCGACTGATGATGACGTGTCGCAGTTTTACAGCCCGGTCAAGGAAAACGCTTTATGGATGGCCATTCTCCGCACTCCAGCCCTTTACTCCTCTCCCGCCATGGTCAGGGATACTGCCAGAAAGGGATTCATACAAAAAGACGCCGCCCCTGACATGGACAAGGCGGCTGCTGTGATAGACACTTTTCCTAGCTTGGGAAGCGAAAAGGACTTCGCGCAAAGAATAAAAAAGATCTCAGAGCGGGAGAATATAAGCCTCCTGGCTCTTAGCATAGAGTTTGAGCGAAGCTACAACAGGGGCGGAGCGGGCGCCTGCTTCAAGAAGTCGATAGGCACCCGGGAGTTCATGGAGTTGGCGTTTTCAACCTTCATGCCCGCCAGGTTCCAGCGGCTTTCAAGAGCTGCGCTTGAGGAGTTTCGCCGCCACGTGGAAAGGCTCTCCCTTGGCGCTGTAGTAGCGCCCCTTGATGACGGAGCGCTGTCTAGATGCATCGAAGCCTTTTGCCTGGACTGCGGCGACGGAACGCTTTTGCAGTCCCAAGAGCTGGAACCCCTGGCTGACAGCGTTAACGCAGTCTGGAAAGAGATGCAAAGCGAAGCACTTGACTTCATCCTGGTCGAAACAGCTTTTGGCAAGTACGGAGACCGCATAGCCTTGCTAAACAACCCAACCCTTTTTGCCGAAGCCATGAAGCACTGCGCTGGCGCCTGCGTTGCCGCCGGATCCTTCTCGTTCAAGCCCCAGTACCAGGTGGCGCAAGAACTCGAAGCCTTGTTCTGGGAATCCCTGGTTTTAAGCGAAGAAGAGATCCTGTCCCAGTTCCCTGGCATGACCCCTGGGGCTTTAAAGTTCTTTGTCAGGTTCCTGCCAGGCATCCAAGACGCCGGCAATAACTGGCTTGTGATGAAAAATGGGCTCCCAGGACTCAGCCACGGCCTGGCTGAAGAAATGAAAAAAGCCGCCAAGCGAGCCCCGATCTCCGCCGAAATGGTCTGGGAACACATGCTCCTTAGATGCCCAAGCTTCGCACTCGCAAAAGGCATAACCAGCATTGACCGCGCGATTATAGCCTTCTGCGCCGTCGCCGGCGGATTCGAGCTAATAGGCTCAAAAGTGTCGCTAAAGCAAGGCCTCAATGACGAATCGATGGAAGTTCAGTTCGTTTTGTAAAAATCGACAAAACTTTGACGCTAAAAGTTAAAATGCGCGAAATTTTGGATTTTTGGGTTTGCGTAGGAAGGGAAAAAGATGTATACTGAAGAGGATGAATTGTCTGCCATCGGGTGCATTTTGCCCGATGGCGGCAAGCATGAATTCAAGCCTCACTGCAGCGCAACAGGCTTCTTCTCTTTGCGTTCCAGTCTTTACGCCATTACCCTTACGCCGCGTAAGCCCATTGCCATGAAAAACACGCTTTTTTTCTTACAGGATGTTTTCTTGCAGAACGTCGTATTGCATATTTTCTGATAAAATAATCATACGCTTATGACCTTTCGCCGCATAAGCCATTGCCATGAAAAACACGCATTTTTATAAAAACGCCTAATCCAGGCGCCGATGGCGCCCCAAAACCCAAACCAACACCAACCCCGGGGAGGAGCAACATGTCGGAATTGGTTAACAGATCGAGGTTTTCACTAGAAAGCCCATTGTCAGAGCTGCCGGTTGCCTCCCGCTGGATGGGTGAGCTAAACTCCAGAGGAGCGTATTGCATTTGGCAGCTTCTGCTATTGGACAATGCGCAGTTTTCGGGCTTGGGGCTTTTGACAGCTGCCACAGCCAAGAGGCATGTGACAACGGAGCTTGAAAAGTCCAAAGCTCTCTCTCCCAGCAACTTGAAGCTTTTGTTTGACAGCATTCCGCCAGCCAGATTGGAGAGAGACGCGATAGCCTACCTGGGGCCGTTCGGAAGAAAGGCGCCAGCGCTTGAGGTAGTGCTTGTGAAAGACATGGCAAACGTCCTGAATTCGTGCGAGGACAAGACGGAGCTGGCGCTTTGCCTGCATCTTTTGGGATTGAACTATAAAAGCGCGTTGTTCAAGTCCAGCAAGCTTTTTGATCCATACGGCATACTTTCGGCTGAAATGGACAATGAGATCGTGCTTTTCCCGTGCGAGATGGAAGCGTACTATGGAATGGGATTCCTAAACTTGGCCAGGAACTCGAGAATAGGCAACTTTGAGTATCTGGCGCTTTACGACGCTTACTGCCGGAGAGCGGAAAGCCATGACTTCCTGGCCGCGAAAAACATAATCGCCAGATACCCGACAAGCATGACCCATGCAAACGCGATATCAAGGCTTCAGAATGATTGCGAGGATCTTTCCCCAAGAGCCATGGCCGCTGTTTTCCTGAACTATTTTTCGCCTGTCGGAGACGGCTTTTCCAGGTACGGCGGAAACAGGGATCGAACCCTTGCGCCAACCTTAAGCTATGAGATCCAAAAAGGGCTGCACCCAAAGTCCAGGGCGCCTATTCTCCAAAGCGATGACACCCCTATAGCCTTGATGCAGTCAGTGGCGCCCCAGCCTGAGCTCCCGGTTTACCAGGAGCCGCCAAAGGGCAAGGGGCCGGTCTTTGCGGAGGAGCATGCGCCAAAAAAAGGCTCAATGGTTAAGTTCATGCTTCCAGCCAGCATATCCGAGTTCACCCTTGTCACAGAGCTTAAGCTTGCGACAAGCGTCCAAAGGGCGCTTTTGAGAAACGGGATCAAGACTGTAGAACAGCTGGCGAACATGGACGAAAAGGCAATAGCCTCGATCTTCTACCTGTATGAGGAAGACGAGATCGAATACACAAGGTCAGCCGTTGACATTGTCAGAAGAACCCTGCAAGCCAACGCGACCGAGTATATCAGCCTGAAGATTTCCCTCTCGAACAACATCACCACGGACAAGCAGGCCGCAACTGTCCTTCCAAAGGCGCTTGCCGCAAGGCTTGCGAGCTATGGCATAACAAAGGTTTCGCAAATAGCGGATGACAACATATGCAGCTGGCTTCTGGACGCTGTGGCAAACAAGGACTCTGTTGCCGAAGCGCTGAACATGGAAAAGATAATCCGGCTTATCAGAAGCAGGATCCCTGGAATCACAGCTGCGTTCAAGCATAAGCTGGCAGACGAGAAGGCGGCCAGGACAGCCCCCCAGACTAGGCTGGAGCAGCATGCCGAAACGATTCCAGAGCAGGATCCAAAGGGGCCATTGAATCCGTTAAAGCGGATGTTCCCGAACTTCGATATGAGCGTTTATTCGATTGTACAGAAAAATACGCCCATGCCCTTCTTTGGGGTAAGCGTGGCTCACCAGAAAGCCTTCGCAAGGGCTGGAATCACTACAGCCGGAGAGCTGTCCCTCCTTACGAAAGACCAGCTGTCTCTTCTAAAGGACTACCTGTTCCTGACAGACGCAGGGGTGGAAGCGCTTAGAAGAGCGTCAGCCGAGCTTTATACAAAATTTCAGCAGGATCGCCTTGACGAGAAAGAGAATTCTTACATACCGAAAACGCCTGATTACGGCGCGGTGACGCATGACACCCTGATCTCCGCCCTTGGGCTTACTCTGTCGTGTGAGAAGGCGCTCACCGACGTTGGGGTTCATACAGCTTTCGATCTTGCGCAGCTCAAGGATTCTGCAATCCAAACCCTCAGGCTCTTCAGGAGAGGCGACGAGATAGCGGAAGAGGCCAAGAAGGCTTCATCCTCCCTCCAGGAACTGTTTAACGCGTACAAAGCCTCGCTGAACAAGCCCGTTGCTGAGCCCGTCCAGCCCAAAGCCGCCCCGATCAAGCCGCCAGAAGAGCCGCCAAAACCTGCCAGAAAAACCGAAGAGATTGTCCCGCTCAAGAAGTTTACGAAAAAGCAGCCCGACAAAACCTTTGATGCCCAGCCTGAAACCCATGTCTCAACTATCGGGCTCCAGATCAAGGACATCCTTCTCCTAAGGAATTGCGACGTTCGCACTGTTGCGGAGCTGGCCGCGATCAGCAAGAGCCAGATAGCCATTGTCAGGGCGAACAAGAGCGCCATTGAGGCGGATGACGTCCTGGACTGGAAGTACGTGGCAATGAACATCCTCCGGAAGAAGGAGCTTGGATATGAGCCCATTTCTCCGGACACAAAGCTTGAAAACATTCCCGGCCTAGGCTTCCCTCTTGCCGCGCTCGCGCAAATGGGCGTCACAACCGCCTTTGATCTCGCCTATTCTCCCAGGATGGAGAAGATTGCCACGTATGTTCTTTCCGTCAAGATCCGCAAGGAGATAGTTAGCGCCTCAGGGTCGATGCGCAACCTCCTGCAGGCCATGAGAGATGACGAGGAGAAAGCGGCAAAAAAGGCGAAAGAGCCAGATTTTACAGATAAGGTTTTGAGAGAGAAAGCGATTCAAGAGCAAGCGGCTGCAAAAGAGCGGGAGGCAAAAGAGCAAGCGGCAAAAGAGCAAGCCGAAAAAGAGCAAGCCGCCAAAGAACTGGCCGCAAAAGCTCAAGCCGAAATAGAACAGGCCGCAAAAGACCAAGCGGCCAAAGACCAAGCAGCCAAACCCCGGGCCGAATCCATAGCCCAACCCATAGTGAGGTCGCAAGCGTCCAAGATCGGCCCTCTTCAATTGCGAGCCTTGTCAAAGGCCAACCCGGATACCCCGATTGGGGAGCTGGGTTTCAGTTTGTACTGCATGGCGACACTCAGAAGCAATGGCATAAAAACAGCGGAGCCGCTTGCCGCGATGTGGGACGGGCTTTTGCCGGTCTTCAACAAGTACTCGACATCCATCAAGGATGAGATGAGCCGCGCGGCCAAGTACCTGCATGAAATGTTTGCAGATAAGGCTGTGAGTGACGCTTCTGCGGAAGTCAAGCCTATCGAAGTCGCTCCGGTGAAGCCTATCGAAGACGCACCAGCGAAGCCAGTTGAAGTCGCTCCAGAGAAGCCTATCGAAGTCGCGCAGACAAAGCCTGTCGAAACGCCGCCAGCTAAGCCCATCGAAGTGGCGCAGACAAAGCCTGTTGAAACGCCGCCAACCAAGCCTGTCGAGGTTGCACAAGCCAAGCCCATCGAAGTCGCGCCGCCCAAGCCCGCCGCCCCTGATCCCGAAGCCCTAGCCAAGGCTGAAGAAGTGCGCTTGATGGTAGAGCGCATGGAGTGCCCGGTTTCCCTGCTTCTAAAAACCCTGCGCATGACAACGCCATTCGCGGAGCTTGAAAACATGAAGATTCGTGAGCTCTCGACTGCAAGAAGCGCTTTGCAGCAAGAGGGGATGAAGCTGATCAAGCTTGCCGGAACGGACATAAGAGGGAAGCTTTTGGCCCAGATCGATGAGATGCTTGAGATAGAAGAGAAATTTTCCGCCAGAGCCCTTGAGGCTTCGATTGACTGGATCAAGTCCGGCAACGAAATCAAGAGCTTCAGCTTCGTATACTCATTCTGCGACAGGATGAAAGTGAAGATAAAAAGGCTTGAGTTTGATCCCTTGCTTGCCGTGTGCTACCACTACGGAAAGACTGGCCTAATAACTTTCGAAGAGGTGAGGGACTACTTCAAGCCAGCCAAGCATGGAGACGCGTTCTTGGCTCTAGCCACAAGCGTCCAGCTAAGCGACGCCTTCAGCCTGAGCTATGACTCAGCCAGAAAGGTCTTCCTGGAAGAAGAGCTTTCGATTGTGCAAAGCCTCCCGTCTTTTATAGAAGACGAGAAAGCCGCCTTGGAAAATGCGGGGATAAAGGCTAAGCCCCAAGCGCTCCAAAACGCGTTCAAGCGGCTGTACAAGAAAGGCAAAGACGTGCTCTACAAGCTCAAAGCCAAGCCTGAAGAGCTGTGCGAATACGCCATAGGCAAATGGCCGGATGGCTGGCTGACCCTAGAAGACTTCGGAAAGTTCAGGATATTCGCTGAAGGATTGGTTTACAAGGACATCCTCCTTCCCTCAAGCGACCAAGCCCTTTGGGACATGCTTTCTCCCTACAGCATGATCCACGAAGGAATGCTGGTGTTCAAAAACAGCATAAGATCAGCTGATCTCAAGAGGCTTTGCAATGAGATGAAAAGCTGGGGCAATTTTGTCCTGCTTGAAAACGCCCAAAAGAAAGCCAAGAAAATGTTCGTGGGCCCCCTGGCTGAGTCCAAGGAAATGCTTGCCAAAGCCCTTGAAGAGCATGCAGGAGCGCAGGTGGTAGGCGGTTACATCTGCTTTGAGCCATTGGGAGCGCTGTCAAAAAGAGCGGAAGCCTTTGTGGCAAAAAAAGTGATCGCCACCGAAGAAGAGCTCATGCAAGAATTCAAGGAATTTCCCAGAGAAGTGCTTGACGGCGCCTTGACTGGCGCGGCTTTTGTCAAAAAGAACGGCTGCTTCGCCTCAGGTGATCTGGCAGGAAGCCTAGGCAACGAGATCGCCCGAAACATCAAGCAGCTAGCTTCGATAGCCCCAGTCAACAAGGAAGCGCTGGCTGAGCATCTGACACTTGCCTATCCCAAGTTTGCGCTGCAAAAAGGCCTCTCTGGCTGCGACAAGATAATGGCGGCTGTATGCTTCGCATTTGACGGGTTCAAGATAAATGGAGATTGCCTGGAGATAGAAGGGCTGGAAGAGCGCAGGAATGTGATGGCGGTCGCGTTTGATGATTAAAAGAATGCCTTAAGCGATTGAAGCAAGAAACTTGAATAAAACTTGAAACAAACGCTTGAAGCAAAAGAACAAAAGATTAAAACAAAATCTTGAAGCGTAAAACAAAAGACTAAAACAAGACAAAATCGAAATGCAAGCCCAAAAGCCAAGAAATAAAACAAGAAAAAGCTCTGCCGGAGGCAGAGCTTTTTCTTTTGATCTTTGATCTTTTGGTTTTGAACTTTTTGTTTTTGATCTTTTTGTTTTTGATCTTTTTGGTTTTGATCTTGTTGTTTTTGATATTTTGGTTTTTTTGAATGCTCTTTTAAATATGATCTTTTAAATATGCTCTTTTTGATTTTTGCTTTTTTAGTTTTTTGCTCTTTCAAGCTTTTGATTTTTTCGAGTTTCTGATCTTTTAGATTTTTTAGTTTCTAAATTTTTTTAAGCTTGCAAATTTCATGCTGACTAAGTTTAATGATTTCTAAGCTTTTCTATTTTAATCTAAATCATTCTGTATTAGTCCATATTAAGCCAAAAACCCTTAAGCCGCTTCCGAAGTGCTTGCCTTCACAGGCTTTGACCCTTCAACAGCGCGTGAGATGATCTTTTCGATCTCCACGAATGGGATGATTGCAACAGCCAGAAGGGTAGCGTATGAGAACAGGTCGAATGGCAGGGCTTGAAGCTTGAAGACATCGTTCAAGCCTGGGATGTAGACAACGGAGAATGTCAGGAAGATGGTGAGGATCATGGCGCCAACCAGGTACTTGTTAAAGGATTTGACTGAGAAAATCGACTTGGCTCTTGACCTGAGGTTGACGGAGTGGAAGATCTCGCTCAAGGACAAGGTAGTGAATGCCATGGTCATGCCCAAGGTTTCCGAGTGCTGGTGGCCAATGTAGTAGGAGGCCAAGGTGAAAAGGGCTATCGCGACACCTTGCAGACAGACGTCAAAACCCATCCTGCCGCTGAAAATGCCCTCTTTTGCGTCTCTTGGGGGCTTCTTCATGGAGTCTGACTCAGCGTCTTCCATTCCCAGAGCCATTGCCGGGAAAGTGTCGGTTACAAGGTTGATCCAAAGGATGTGTATAGGGGCGAAAATGGTGCTTCCAAATATTGTGGCAATAAATATGGATACCACTTCGCTCAGGTTTGAAGCCAGAAGAAACTGAATGGCCTTCAGGATGTTTTCGTAGATCCTGCGGCCTTCTTCAACGGCGTAGACTATTGTGGCAAAGTTGTCATCCGCTAGAACCATGTCGGCTGTGTTCTTGGTGACATCTGTCCCTGTTATGCCCATGCCGACGCCGATGTCGGCGCTTTTCAGGGCTGGGGCGTCATTTACGCCGTCCCCGGTCATGGCAGTGACCTTGCCGCGCTTTTTCCAAGCGCTGACTATCCTGACTTTGTGCTCAGGCTGAACCCTGGCGTAAACTGATATATTTTCTATGTCTTTTTCAAACTCGGAGTCTGACATCTTTGAAAGCTCTGATCCAGTCACAGCCTTTTGCCCTTCGGCGAGGACTCCCAGCTCCTTGGCAATGGCCATGGCGGTGTTCTTGTGGTCTCCTGTTATCATGACCACTTTCATGCCAGCGCTCTTGCACTCGTCAACTGCGGGCTTGACTTCCGGACGGACAGGATCTATCATTCCAGCCAACCCAACAAAGGTAAGCTTGGTTTCCAGGCTTTCAGGCGATTGGTCAGTCGGCAGGGCCTTGTAGGGCCTTGTGGCGGCCGCAAGCACACGAAGAGCCTTGTCTGCCATGCCTTGGTTCGCGTTTGTGATCTCGGTCTTAAGGCTTGCCGTCAATGGAACAGGCTTGCCGTCTTTTATGGCCAGTTCGCAGCAAGCGAGAACCTCGTCAGTCGCGCCTTTTGTGTATTGGATGAAGGTTCCGTCTGGCTGGGAGTGGATTGTCGACATCATCTTCCTGACAGAATCAAACGGCGCCTCTCCAGCCCTGGGAGTAAGCTTCTCCTGCTCAGCCTTTGGCTTTGCCAGCTTCTCCGCGTACTTCACCAGCCCGATCTCCGTGGGCTCTCCTACATAATCCCCAGTCTCTCCGATCTCCGCGTCATTGCAAAGGAGCATGGCCATTGCCAGATCCTTCTCGCTTCCGTAGTGATCAGTGACTGTCATTTTGTTCTGGGTCAGGGTTCCTGTCTTGTCAGAGCAGATCACTTGGGCGCAACCCAAGGTCTCAACTGCTGTAAGCCTTCTTATTATGGAGTTGCGCTTGCTCATCTTTGTCACGCCTATAGAGAGCAGGACTGTCACAACAACAACCAGCCCTTCAGGTATGGCCGCGACAGCAAGGCTAACAGCGGAAAGCAAAAGCTCAAATATGTGCTCTCCTGTGAAGTCCCCTCCGCGAAATAGGCTGAAAACAAATATGAACGCGCAGATCCCAAGCACCAGAATGCTTAAGATCTTGCTCAATGACGCCAGCTTCACTTGAAGCGGGGTCTTGTCTTCGTCTGTCTGGGAAAGCATGTTGGCGATCTTTCCCATCTCTGTTTCCATTCCAGTGCCAATGAGAACGCCCGCTCCGCGTCCGTAGACCACGTTTGTTCCCATGTATGCCATGTTGAAGCGCTCGCCAAGTGGAGTCTCGCCTGACTCAGCCACTATCGTCCCGCTTATCTTCTCAACCGCGACAGATTCGCCGGTTAGAGCCGCCTCTTCTATCTTCAGGCTTGCCGACTCTATTATCCTCATGTCAGCAGGAACAGAATCCCCTGCTTCCAAAAGAACTATGTCGCCTTTCACCAGGTCTTCAGTTTTGACGTGCGCCACCGCGCCGCCCCTGCGAACCTTCGCTGTCGGGGCCGACATCCGCTGCAGAGCCTCAATCGCCTTTTCAGCCTTGCTTTCCTGCACTACGCCCAATACCGCGTTTAGCAAGACAACAATGAGTATTATCACCATGTCCGCTATCTCGCCGGAAGCGCCTGATATGATTGCGGCGACAATCAGGACTGCCACCATAGGATCCTTCATTTGCTCAAAAAACTTGAGCGCCAAAGGCTTTTTCTTCCCCTGCTCAAGCCTGTTCTTGCCGTCGGCCTCAAGCCGCCTCGCCGCCTCATCGGGAGCTAGGCCGTCATTTGAACTGTTGTGGTACGCAAGCACCGTATCCGCTTGCTCAAAGTAATGCTCCATTTTTTCCTCCCTTGCCAAAACGGCTGTGCCCTCTTGGCGGGCTTTCAACGGGCGAACCCGATGATTAAAATTTGTTGCTATAGATAATTCTTTGCTCTATAGCTGAAGAAAATACCTGTAATTCTAAGGATTGAGCAATGCTCGACGCTTTGCGCAAAGCGGCAAAGCGGGGCTTGAGTTTTGGGCTTTGATCATATGTGGGAATAAAAGCATATCCACTATTGCCGAAAAGTGATATCCGGGGACGAGGGTGTAAAACAAAACATATAAGGCTTATGTGCACAACTTGGCGCAAGCCCGACATGCGGCTCATCCCCCAGCTTTTCGCCAGGATGCGCTTTAAATACAGGTGGCGCTGCCTCCTAGGGCGGCACGCCTTTTGGTTATGCATATCCCCGCAGAATCCAGGCTATGCACTAGGTCGGTTTCGGCCTATATCGTAATCATCTCCAATGCAGTGTATTCGCTTTGCGCTTGCCATATGCTCGCGAGAAAAGCTCGCAAATATAGCCTGGCAGGCGCGTCCAAGCGCTTGGCGTAATGCGAACTGCTTTTTGCAGCCGTTTCCAGCAGATTATATCAAAATGGCACAAGCGTGTCAATGCCAGCGGGCCTGGTGACCAGGCCGAGCTTTGCCGCGCGCGAAGCCAAGCCAAAGATTTAAAGATCCTTGATTTATGTGGTTTTGACCGCTTTATCTAAATTTTACACAAACTATACGCCCCAATGCTTACACTGGCGCCAGGAATGCTGTATATTGATTGTGCGAGGGGAACGAGAGAAGCGAAAAAGATCCAAAGCTTGGCAAGCCTGTTCCCAAGGCCCGCAAAGCCACTGGATTGCGGCTCTCGGTGCCCGGAGGGCGTTCCCTGAAGCAAGGAATTAGGGGCTTGTTTGGAGAAATCCGCAAGCGCAAGTTTAACGGAAGATCAAAGGAAAGACCAAAAAGAAGGCTGGAAAAGCAAGACCAAAAAGGCTGGAAAAGAAAGACCTAAAAGAAGGCTGGAAGAGAAAGACCAAAAAGAAGGCTGTAAGAGAAAGACCAAAAAGAAGGCTGGAAGAGCAAGACCAAAAAGAAAGATCAAAAAGCAAGACCAAAAGCAAGACCCAAAGCATGGCCAAACAGAAAGCCAAGACAGAAAGAGCGTCTAACCAAGCAAAATCACTCAGGGGGGTTAATTATGAAAAAGGCAATAGCAATACTGGCAGCGCTGCTTATGGCGGCAAGTCTTGCAAGCTGCGCCAACACGCCTGCTGACGCAGCCCAGCCAGCGCTTTCGGGCACTGTCAAGACCGGAGGCTCAACGTCTGTTGAAAGCGTCATGACGGCGCTCATCTACCAGTTCCAAGAAAACAACAGGTCAGTTACAGTCAACTATGAAATGAACGGATCGGGAGACGGAATCAAAAACACGATATCCGGGCTTTACGAGATAGGCCACTCATCCAGGGAACTGAAGACGGATGGGTCTGAGAGCGGGCTTGACGCCGTTGCGTACGCCATTGACGGCATAGCGATAATAGTCAACAAGGCTAACACAACACAGACTTTGACAAAGGATCAGGTAAAGGGCATCTACACCGGGGCTATCACAAGCTGGAGCGAGGTTGGCGGGCAAGACGCGCTGATCACAGTAGTAACAAGGGAAGAAGGATCTGGAACCAGGTCTGCGTTTGCTGAGATAATTGGGCTTGAGAAAAGCGGCGATGATTCAACCGCCATTGTCAGCTACGCCGCCGTCTCCGACAGCACTGGGGCGGTTCAGACCACAGTTTCCCAAAACCCGGACGCGATTGGCTACATCTCGTTTTCTGAGGTGGATGCGAACCAGGTAAACACGGTGCAGTACGAAGGGGTCACAGTTTCTTCTGACTCCCTGAAAGATGGCACCTACAAGCTTAAGCGCGAGTTTTACCTTGTCACAAAGCAGGGGGCAACCCTCACTCCAGCCGCCCAGGCGTTCAAGGATTATGTGCTGGGAACGGATGGGCAGAAGATAGTAGGAGAGAAGAAGCTTTTGCCGATTAAGTAATAAGGGTAGCGGTTTTCAAGATTTAGCCATTGGTAGTTGCTATTCTAGCAGCAAAACCAAGCTTTCGCGCTCTTTAAAAGTGATTGCTCACGCTCTTAAATATGGCATCGCACTTGTATTTTTCAAAAGCGTCACGCTCTTAAAAAATAGGCATCTCACGCAAACTCTTTAAAAACCGCAATCATTTTTCACTTATATCATTTCGGCTTTTCAAGGCAAGGCTGACCCTAAAATCAGCCTTGCCACAGGAGGGATTTTCTTGACAAGCTCTGCTGCCGCTGACGCGGCGAAGGAAGGATTCAGCATACGCCAGCGAAGGCGGAGCGGGCAGGCGCTTGAGGGCGCCATGCACTGCGTGTTCCTGGTTTGCGGGCTGTCAGCCGTCGCAAGCGTGGCGTTCATATGCATACACGTGGCAGTGTCAGGCTGGCCTATCATAGCCAAGTACGGGTTGGACTTCCTTTTGGGCCAGTCCTGGAACCCGGGGAACTCCCAGTTCGGGGTTCTTCCGATGATCACAGCCTCGGTGGCGGCTACTGCAGCCGCAATGGTTGTGGCTCTTCCGTCAGGGGTGCTGGCGGCTGTTTTCCTGGCGAAGATAGCGCCTGACAGGGTTTCTGCGGTATTGAGAACATTCGTTGATCTTTTGTCCGGCATACCTTCGGTTGTATACGGGCTTCTTGGAGCGATACTTATCGTTCCCAAGATATTTAAGATCCAAAGCGCGGCTGGGCTTCCAGCCGGAGGGTCGCTTTTGGCGGCCGCTATCATGCTTGCGATCATGATTCTTCCAACCATAATAAGCGTCTCAGAGACAGCTCTGCGGGCTGTTCCAAAGCAATATGAAGATGCGTCCCTTGCCCTTGGGGCGACCAAATTGCAGTGCGTGTTCAAGACTACGATACCTGCGGCCAAGAGCGGGATTACCGCCGGGATGGCCTTGGGTATAGGCAGGGCGGCTGGAGAAGCCATGGCTGTTATGATGGTCGCTGGAAACGCGGCGATCATGCCGTCTTTGCTAAAGCCTGCCAGGCTTTTGACAGCCTCGATTCCAATAGAGTGGGCCTACTCAAGCGGGGTGCACAGGGAAGCGCTGTACGGGATAGGGCTTGTCCTTTTTGTCTTTATAATGGCGCTGAACATTACGGTTAGAAGGATCATGAAAAAGGGGGCTGGCCAGGGTGAGTAGCGAAGCCATCTTCTCGGTGAAAGTCAAGAGAAAGAGGCCCCTTGAAACGCTGGGGTTTGGGCTGATAGCGGCTGTGGCCTTGGGGGTTGCCGCTCTGGTCGTCTACTTTGTCATATACATCCTGGCAAGGGGCATACCAGCTCTCAACATCAGGTTCCTGACTACAGCGGAAAACCCGATCCTTGAGACGATAGGCATATTTCCTAGCATAGTCAACACGCTGTACATCATATTCTTCTCCCTTTTGATCTCGGTTCCAATAGGCGTCGGAGGGGCGGTTTACCTGAGCGAGTACGCCACGGATAGGCGGGTCGCTGACGCGATAGAGTTTGCGGCTGAAGTCCTTTCAGGAATACCGTCCATACTGTACGGCGTGTTCGGATATGTCTTCTTCTGCCTTGCGCTTGGAATGGGAGTTTCTTTGCTGTCAGGATCCCTGACGCTGTCCGTTATGGCCTTGCCTGTAATAATGCGCACGACCCAAGAGGCGCTTCGCACTGTGCCAAAGGCGTACAGGGAAGGCGCGCTGGGCCTGGGGGCCGGGAAATGGAGAATAATTAGGACCATACTTCTCCCTTGCTCCCTTAAAGGGGTCTTGACTGGAATGATCCTGGCCACAGGAAGAATGGTGGGAGAAAGCGCGGCGCTTTTGCTCGTGGCTGGCGGAAGCGCAATGTACATGCCAAGGGGAACCGTATTCAACCAGATGGCGGCGTCAGGATCAACGCTCTCGGTTGAGCTGTACCGCTACGCTTACTCCAGGGGGGACAACAGCACAGCTTTTGGCATTGCGGCAGTGCTCATAATCATATCAGGCGCCTTGAACCTGACAGTGCGCTTTATGGCAGGGAGGCTAGGCAAAGCATGAACTCGAAGCTTTACGCCAAAGACCTGCGCGTCTACTTTGGAACAGCCCAGGCGATAAAAGGGGTCTCCATGGAAGTGCCAAACAACCGCATAACAGCCCTCATAGGCCCCTCGGGGTGCGGGAAGTCAACTTTCCTCAAGGCGCTAAACCGCATGCATGACACAGTGCCAACTGCCAGGATAACAGGAGAGGTTGTGCTGGACGGAGAGGACATCTACAGCAAAGGCGTGGATGTGACAGCTCTAAGGAAAAAAGTGGGCATGATCTTCCAGAGCCCAAACCCGTTCCCCATGAGCGTATATGACAACATAGCCTATGGGCCCAGGATACACGGGACAAAGAAGAAGCAGGATCTTGACCTGATAGTGGAAAAGAGCCTGAAGGACGCCGCGATCTGGGACGAGGTGAAAGACAGGCTGAAAAAGTCCGCCCTAGGCCTCTCAGGCGGCCAGCAGCAGAGGCTTTGCATAGCTCGCGCCTTGGCGGCGCAGCCGGAGGTTCTCCTAATGGATGAGCCGACATCAGCCCTTGATCCAATTTCAACCTCGAAGATAGAAGAGCTGGCCATGCTCCTCAAAGAGCGCTATTCGATAGTGATAGTAACGCACAACATGCAGCAGGCCGCCCGAATCTCTGACTATACCGCCTTTTTCCTCCTAGGGGAGCTAGTTGAGAGAGACGAGGCGGGAACCATTTTTTCAAGCCCAAGCGACAAGCGGACAGAGGCGTATATCACAGGCAGGTTTGGCTGATATAGCTTGAAAAGGTTTTGCTTTAGAGATATACTGAGAGCGCCAGCAAGGCGCACGCGCCTTGCTGGCGCCCCAATGAGGTGGGGCAATGGGAAGAGCGAACTACGAGCATTCCCTCGAAGAGCTTCGCATGGAAATCGCGAAGATGGGGAGTCTTGCCGAGAAGGCGATTGAGGATTCAGTCAAGGCCTTCAAGACTGGCGACATGGATTTGTGCTGGGAGATCATTGGCAATGACAAGGCGGTGGACGATCTGGAGAAATCCATAGAGTCCAAGTGCCTTTGGCTTATCGCCAGGGAGCAGCCAGTCGCGTCGGATCTGAGAAAGATTACGACAGCCCTGAAAATGATCACGGACATCGAAAGAATCGGAGACAACGCTTCGGACATAGCGGAGCTTACGCTTAGGATTTCAAGGAAAAACACCTTCTCTGACTCGGGGCACCTGCCCCGCATGGCTGCCGCCGCCGTATCCATGGTTCATGACGCGATTACCGCGTCAATATCAACAGACCTGGAGCTGGCTAGAGCCACGGAGAAAAGGGATGACGAGGTTGACGACTACTTCAACCTGATAAAAAACGACCTGAGAAGAGTCTTCGCAGAAGACGGGGAAGGCCTTGACAACGCCATCGATCTGCTGCTTATTGCGAAATATCTGGAGAGGATAGCGGATCACGCCGTCAACATATGCGAATGGGTAGAGTTCTCCACAACTGGGGAGCATAAGCATGCGAAGATTTTTTAAAATAGATTTAAACGCTTTGCAAAGATCACAGGGCCCCTCTAGCGCTTGCGCTGGAGGGGCTGATGTGATCTGATGTGATAGGCGCGAATAAAAAAAGGCCAGTGAGATAATGCTCGCGAGCGGAAGCAAAAGTCTTTTTCTTTGCTTCGCTCTCGATCATAGGAGGAACCGTGGGCAAATTAATATATGTTGTGGAAGATGACGAGGACATACGCAAACTTTTGACCCTTGCGCTGGAGACTTTCACCTACGACACGGCAGCCTTTGAAACAGCCGAGGACGCGCTCAAGGCTGTGCGGGAGAAGGCGCCAGACCTGCTGCTGCTTGACATCATGCTTCCAAAAATGAGCGGGCTGGAGGCTACCAAGCTTTTGCGAAAGTCTGGCGCGACCAAGAAGCTTCCCATTATACTTTTGACAGCCAGAGGATCTGAGGCTGACAGGGTTTGCGGACTTGACAGCGGGGCGGATGATTATATTGTGAAGCCTTTTAGCGTGATGGAGCTAGGCGCCAGGGTTAGATCCATTTTCAGAAGGCTGGAAGAGGATCAGCCCAAGCCTGAGCCAAGGATAGTTGAGATAGGCGACTTGCGCATCAACCATGACACCAGGGAAGTTGAGAAGAATGGAGAGCCGGTGCGGCTCACGTTCAAGGAGCACGAGCTCCTTTGCATCCTGGTCAGGGAGCGGGGAAGGATAGTCTCAAGGGAAGAGCTCCTGAACGAAGTATGGGGGAGCGGATTCATGGGCGAGTCAAGGACGATGGACATGCACATAAGGACTCTGAGGGCGAAGCTCCAGGATGACGCGGAGAACCCCAAATACATCAAGACGGTCAGAAGCGCCGGGTACCGCTTCATAGGCGAATGAAAACCGCGATAAAGCTTAGGCTTTACATTTTGGCCATATTGGCCGCCGCCGCATGCAGCATAGTCTCTTCCTGCGCTTCAGCGCTTTCAGCTAGAAGCCAAGCCAAGATTTGGCTTGGCAGGCTTACTTTGGCGGCGAGCAATATTTATAATAATAATAATAATAATAATAATAATTCAGAAATTAACAATATTTACAATAATAATTCAGACATTAATTTAAATCAAAAAAGCGCTTCCTGGATCTCTGGCACCGTGGGCGGTGCCAGAGTCACTGTCATTGGAGAAGACGGGACAGTGCTGGATGACTCGGAAGCGGAAGCGGGATCCATGGAGAACCATTCCAGCAGGGGCGAGGTCAGAAACGCAAAGGTTGGAGAGGCTGTATTCGAGATAAGGAAGTCCAGCACATTGGGAAAAAACTACTTGTATTCTTCCGTAAAGCTTGAAGACGGAAAGATAATTAGGCTTGCGAACATTTATCCAGGATTTCTGGATTCAGCTTTGGGGCAATTTCCGGTGATTGCGCTGGCGCTGTCTGCCGCTTTGGCTCTGTCTTTTATAGTAGGAAGAAGATTTGCCTCAGACATGGCGAAGCCATTGGAGCAAGTGGTAAGAGCCTTGTCAGTCCAGGAGTTTGACCAGCTAGACGGGATAAAGTGCGAATGGGCTGAGATCGACAAGCTTTTGCAAAGCATGAAGCTTCTGCTTTCAGGGATAGCGGAGTCAAACCGGGCTCTGGCAAGCGAGAGGGAGAAGATAAACAGGATACTCTCAGACATGCCGGAAGGCTTGATTCTTTTGGATAGCAAGAGAAGGATGCTTCTTTGCAACAACAGCGCAAAGAGGCTATTTGGGTGCTCCAAGGATGTGGTAAACGACAGCGTCTGGATCCTGATAAGGGACGCGAAGGCTAACAGCGCGATAGATGAGGCGCTTGGAAGCGGGAAGGCTTCAAGCCTGGTGATAGGAAGCCCGGCGGGGCTGACTTTGAGAATTTCAGTTTCTCCTGTAGAAGCGGGAAAACTTTTGGAAGGCGAGACTTGCGCCGCTGTGATGATTGTGGACATGACGGCTGAAAGAAAGCTGGCGGAGCAAAAGCAGGACTTTTTCGCGAACGCGTCCCATGAGCTGAAGACGCCTATCACTTCTATCATGGGATTCTCGGAGATGCTTGGAAGCGGGATACTGCAAAGGGAAGAGCAAAAGAACGATCTGGTGAAGAGAATAGAAAAAGAGGCAAAACGAATGTCGGCCTTGATAGACGACATTCTTCAGATATCAAACCTGGAGTCAAGGACAGGGCCAATGGACAGGGACATCTTTGACTTTGCCTCTGTGATCAGGGAGTCCAGCGCATCCATAATACCTGTTGCTGGAGGGGATCCAGTATGGGCGACAATAGATCTGGATCACGTGCTGGTGGAGGCTAACCAAAGGCAGTTGCGGGATCTCTGCGACAACCTGATAGAAAACGCGGTAAAGTACAACGTCCCAGGGGGAAGCGTCAACATAAGCCTTAAGGCTGAAAACGGAATCGCTATATTAGCTGTGAAGGACACTGGCATAGGCATTCCCGAGGAAAGCCAGTCACGGGTATTTGAGCGGTTCTTCAGGGTGAACCCCGGAAAGAGCAAGCGCATAAACGGAACAGGGCTGGGGCTTTCTATTGTAAAGCACATCGTTAACCTATACGGAGGAGAGATCAGGCTGGAAAGCAAAGAGGGAGAGGGAACGCTGGTAGAGGTCAGGCTTCCGATTGTTTCGGGGGATGATGCGTTTGAAGCTGTAAAGACTGATGAGTAGGGGGAGTAGAAAGGCTGGAGGGCTGGATGCTATTATGGAAAAGAAAGCGCGGATTTGAATGATCGGCAGTATAAGAAGGCGGGATTGCTATTCACCTTGGATCTAGGTGGCTGCTGGAAGTTTTGCGATAAGCGATCTTAGAGCATATCCCAAAATTCCGAAATGGCAACGGAAAAATCCTGGCGAACGCTTCAACGCCGGATTTTTCCGCTGCCTCGGATATAATTTTGGGATATGCTCTTAAGATAAATGAGCAGTATTTCATAGAATGCTACTCATACAGAAATCATGATGACAAGCTATGCCAGCGAGTGAAAAGAACTGCGCTGTTCGCTCAAGCAGGTGGATGCTCACAAGCGAAAACGAAGACTGCATGGCTTTAATCGCTTGCAGGGACAAGAAAGCGGAATCCTAGGATTCCGCTTTCTTGCCAATAATGAATTCTGCTGGGAACAGGCCGTTGGCTTCGGCAACCACTTTGCCGCCTCCATCGTTCTTGGCCAGAACCTGCGCCAACCCGCAAAACGCTCTTCTGCAACTGGATTTGTCCGGATCATGGCAAGCTGGATCGCCGTTTCCCGTGCCGATCAAGGATATGTGGCCCTCAGTTTTGAAGCGGATCAAAGGGTCTGCGTACGGAACGACTCTGCCAAGTCTATCCAAGACTTTCGCCGATAAGATGATGGTTTGGGTTTGGCCAAAACCGTCCAGGCTAGGGGACAGCTCCAGGCGGAAAGGCGCTTCGGTTGTGAAGACAAAGTGGCGGATCTCTTTCCCTTTGCGGCAGCCCGAAGCCATCAGCTCTCCGGGTTGGTAAATGACATCCGTCCAGGAAAGATGCCCATTTGCGGGCATGCTTTTCCTGCCCAGGCTTTGGCCGTTCAAAAAAAGCTCAACTGTTTCGCAATTGCTGAAGCACATGACATCTATTGGCAAGCCCTCTTTGCCTGGCCAGTTCCAGTGGGGAAATATGTGAAGCACTGGCTCGTCTTGCCACCAGGATTTGTAGTAATAAAAATTGTCCTTCGGGAAGCCGCAGGAATCCAGGATTCCAAACTGAGATCCTACAGCGGGCCAAGAGAACGGCCCGGGCTCGCCTTTGTAGTCAAAGCCTGTCCAGACAAATATGCCGCTGGCATAAGGGTCTTCAGCAACCCGCTTCCACTGCTCTTCGGAAGAAGGATCCAGCTTGCCTGCGTCTATTCCTGACAATTGGCACAGCTCGGGAATGGTTTCATAGCAGCCCCTTGTTCTTCTGCTGGAGGACGCTTCTGTAACTATCGCGGGCTGATCTGGAGACAGTTTTCTGTAAGCGTCCCAATGCTCATGGCCATAGTTGAACCCCATGACATCCAAGGCTGTTGAGACTGGCAGGACTGAGGCTACGTCATCAAACATGTTTTGGCCGTTCCAGAAAACTATGGCAAGCGTGACTGGCCGGGATCCGTCAAGGCGGTTGGCTTCGGATTTCATGGCTTGCGCTATTTGGCGGCCATTGGGATGCTGCTGGACGAAAATTTCCTCGTTTCCAAGAGACCACATGAATACGCAGGGGTGATTCCTATCCCGCTTCACCATGCGCCCAAGCTCTTCCATTGAACTTTCGGAGATTGAGAAAAGCCTGGTTTCGTCCAAGACAAGCATGCCAAGCCTGTCGCATGCATCCAGAAGCTCTGGCGAGGGCGGGTTGTGGGAGCACCGGTACGCGTTGCAACCCATTTCTTGCAACTTTTTCAGGCGAAAGCAAATGACGTCTCTGTCTATCGCTATTCCTAAGCCTGAATGATCCTCATGGCAGCAAACGCCTTTTAACTTAACGCTTTTGCCGTTTAGGAAAAAGCCGCAATCCTTGTCAAAGCGGATGGTTCTGGCACCAAAGAAAATCTCTGTCTCGTCCAGGATAGCGCCTTCGGATTCGAGCTCGATGCGGATCTTGTAGAGGTGGGGATCTTCCAAAGACCACAGCCTGGCGTCTGGCAAAGGGATTTCCAGTTTGGTCTCGCAAAACGGGGAAGGCGCAATGCCAGCTTTTGCGCTGGCCCGCAGGATTCCATTTGCGTCAATGACGCTGGCAAACACAGATACCTCGCAAGGCGCTTTGCTTAAAACCCCAAAGCTTAGGGCTACGCAGCCATTCTCAAACCTGGCATATGCGCTGTCTGGCTCGATGAAAACCTGGCTTGCGAACGCGATCCAGACATTGCGGTAAATGCCGCCGCCTTCGTACCACCATCCCTCTCTGCCGCTTGCGTCAACTCTTATGCAGAGAACGTTTTTCGATGTGGGGTTCATGAAGTCCGTAATGTCAAAATGAAAGGAGGAGCTGCCGCTTTCGTGGCGCCCAACATGAAAATGGTTAAGATAGACATCGCAGTCTCGCTGGATACCGTCAAAGAAGAGAAAGGCGCGTTTTCCCTCGCAGTCCAAGGAAAACGTTTTGCGGTACCAGGCTGGGCCTCCTGAAAGGGAGCCTCCCGCAGCAAGCCGGTTGGCTATGTCATCCATCGCCGGGATGATGCCTTCAACACTGAAGCGCTGATCAACGCGCTCAAACATGTTGCCTATAACGAAGTCATGCGGAATGTCTACGCTAGTCCAGCTTGAATCATCAAAATCCATGCTTGCCGCGCCGAAAGAGAAGGCGCCGCTTTTCGCTCCTCCCCAGCGGTCGGTGGTTTTTGAGGGCGGCAGGTCGTCTTTGCTGAACTTGAAGCCTGCGCCAAAAGGCATCTTTTCCATTGCTTCCTCCTAGTGCATATCCCCAAAATTCCATAATAGGCCGGGGTAGCGTTTGCCCAAGGGCAAATCGCCATGGGATATGCTCTAATTGTGAGTTATGCGCTAAGCCTGGCCTCTGGACATGAGCCTGTAGTCGCTGGGGGTGCAGCCCCTCAGCTTCTTGAAGGCTTTGAAGAAGTTGCCGGGGGACATATACCCGACCTTCTCCGCAATCTCATTCACTGGAATATCGCTGTCGGCAAGCAGAGAAGAGGCTTGGCCTATCCGCGTTGCCGTCAGGTAGTCGTTGAATGTAACGCCGGTTTCGCTCTTGAACACTTGCCCCAGATAAACGGGGTTCATGTAGACCTCGCGGCTGATGCTTTTCAGGGTTACGTCCTCGCTGTATCGAGCATGAACCAGTTCTTTGACCTTCGCTGAAACCTTGCTGGCTCGGCTTCGCCTAAGCTTTGCGATATATTCTGTCACCCCAAGGCAAATGCCGGTCATCCACTGCCTCATGCTGGCCAGGGACTTTTTTTGCTTGAGCTCGTCCCAGGGATCCCTGCCCCCAAGCGCCTGGCGCGCGTTTCCTTCGAGCTTCGAGACAAGGCGGCTTGCCGAGACAATCCTTTCGATCACAATGCTTTGCGCCATGGCAAGAGAAACCTGCTTGGCGCGAAGAAAATCAAACAATTTGCCTATTTCCCCAGCGACCTCTTCAGGGAGGTTGTTTTCCATCGCTTGAGTCAGCTCTTGGCTGTTCAAGCTAAAAACTTCATTCCAGGATTCTTGCGGCATGTGAAAGTCATCCATCCCGATTATTTTGCCTTCGCCAAGCATGAATCGGGCTTCTAGTGCCGATTCAGCCTCTTTCTTGAGCCCCTTGGCGAGGGAAATGCCTTCCGCCGCTTGGCTGACGCCTATGGTGCAGATGAGAGATGAGCTTTTTTCTATAGCTGACTTGATCGCGCGGGCAGCTTCCGGAAAGGCGGAAGGATCGCAAGAAATATGCAGAACAGTCCAGCCCCATAGCCCTCTTCGCAAAACAAAGCCATTTTCTCCAGCGGCTGCTATTGCCGCCTCTTCGGCCCGTTCCATCACAGCGCTTATCTCGTCTTCGTCAGTTCTCTCATCCAGCCCGTTCAACTCAGCGGCAAGGACTCCGAATCTCGACTTTGCCAAGTCGATTCCTAGGCTTTGGGCGAATTCTTCTATAATAGGGGTGTTGGCGCCATCAAGCACGCTTTGGGCCCATTTGTCCCTTCTGGCCTTGTCCGCTTCCTGCTTCATAGCCTTCATGCCTTCGCTTGCGGCAAGCTTGTTTCTGGCCAACCCCAAGGCTTCAGCCAGCTCATCGGCATCTACAGGCTTAAGAAGATAGCTGATAACGCCCATCTGAAGAGCTTGCTTGGCATAAGAAAACTCGCTGTAGCCGCTAAGGATTATGAAGCACGCCTCAGGCAGGGGGGCTTTGAGCATTTTGATGAGCTCAAGGCCGCTAAAGGCTGGCATCCGTATGTCGGCCAAAATCAAGTCTGGCTTGGTTTCCAAGGCAAGCGCCAATCCTTCTTCGCCGTCCTCGGCTTCGCCTTCCAGCACGAAGCCTTCAGCGCACCAGTCGACAAGGGACTTCAGCCTTTTTCTCACCAGCGGCTCATCATCCACCAAAATGGCTTTGAGCATTCGCATCGCCTCCGAGGGTTATACGGACTGTGACACCTTTTCCCAAGGCGCCATCGATCTCGAAGCTGCCCTTCGCTCCGTAGCAAAGCTTTATCCTGTCACTTACATTTTTGAGCCCGATATGGGCGCCTGTTGTGTTCATGGAGCTTGAGGCGAGATCGTGCTTTAGCTTCAAGAGTTCTTCCGCTCCTATCCCTGCTCCGTTGTCTTCAACTGTCATGGAAATCCCGCCGCTTTCGGTTTCTTGGATCACGATTGAGACAAAGCCTGGGCCGCGCTTCATGGAAATGCCGTGATGCACGGCGTTCTCAGCGATTGGCTGAAGGGTGAGCGGAGGGATCTTCCTGTCCATAAGGATTTCTGGGCATTCTATGGCCCAAGAGAGCTTGTCCATGAGACGGTACTTTTGAATGGCCAAATAGTCAGAAATGAAACCAAGCTCTTCCCGCAGGCTTATAAAGTCTTCCTGCCTCCTTGTGATCCTTCTCAGGCTTCTGGCTAGCAGCGCCACAATCCTTGAAGCGCCTTCAGGATCTTCTTTCATGGTTGCCAGCACCGCTTCAAGGGTGTTGAAGAGAAAATGCGGGCTTATTTGGTTTTGCAGGGCATAAAGCTCAGCTTCCCGCTTCTTTAGCTCAATGTCCTTTTGAGTTAGCTGAAGCTGGTAAACCTGCCCGACAAGCCTTTCAAGCTCTTTTACCATGGTGTTGAAACTTTCGCCCAAGCGGCTGATCTCGTCACGCTGCCTGAAATTTACGGAAACATCAAAGCGCCCTTCCTGCACTTTTCTCATTTTGTCCGCCAGTTGGGCAAGCCGGCTTCCAAGGCTGGCGCAAAGCAGGAAATCCATTAGGACAGACATAAGGCAAATGCCCGCCAGCACTGCGAAGTGAATGTTTTTTGTTTTGTTCGCCGCAGAAAGAATCTGCGCCTCCGGCACGGTTTTGGCAATCAGAAAGGATCCGAGATCCTTGTTGGCCATCTTGAACCGGGCTACGACAGACAGAAGCTTTTCGCCTGAATGGGTCGCTTCTGAGACAAAAACACCGTCCTTGTCCCAGTCGTTGGCCGGGATTCCCAATTCCGCTGCGCTGCGGCCTATGAGGCTTTCGTCAGTAGCCGAGAGCACGATCTGCTCAGGAGAGATAATGCAGACTACGTTCCCGTCTAGCTGCTCTTTGATGTAGTCCCGAAGCTTCGATTCCTTGAAGCTGATTTTGAGCAGTCCAATAAAGTAGTTGTTGAGTCTCAGGATTCTATACATGGAGACAATCTTTGCTCCGTTTTCAGATTCAGCTTTCCAAAAGAAGGAGTAAGGATTTTCCAAGGCTTGCTCATAGTGCTCCCACATCTTGGTTCCGGGGGTTAGATCCGCTATCTCATCCTCATTTTTAAGCATGTCCTGCTTTGAGGTATAGATCGTGATCTTTGTCAGCTCTGGCTTGACCCCTTTGTACAGGGTGATCCTGGGTTGAATGAGCTCGTAGAACCCCATGGCGCTATCCACTGGATTTGGGTAGGTGTTGGTGAAATATTCCCAAATGCCTTTATCAAAGTAGATATCATCGCTAATGACTGTTATGGTGCTCAGAAACTCGCTGATGTTTTGACGAAGTTGGGCCATGTCAGCTTCTTCGGATCTCACGGCTTGATCCAGGAGCGACTTGCTGAACATTTCGATCTGGTAAAACCCGACAAGCGTATAGGGCAGGATGATGAGGAAAAAAGACGAGACAAGGAGCTTGGCTCGCATTGAACTAAGTTTTGGGATTCCAAGCCTGATTCTCATGCTTATCTCTCCGTGATCTAAGTCAAGGGATTGGGCAAAAGCCCAACCCCCAAATCTGCGCTATTTCCAAAGTTCCATGCGTGTTCTTATAAGATCAGTCATCGCTTTCTCATATTCTTCTATCTTGGAGTCGTTAAGGAGGCTGTTTATGAATTCCTGCCATTTTGCCTCAAACTCAGTCTCGCTTGCGGCCGAGACGATTGTGGGCACCAGCTGGTGGCGGATCTGGTCAGCCTTTGAAGCCGCGACTTGGCCAGGCGATCCCTGGGGTATGTTCAAGCTCCAAGTGTAGCCAAAGGGGTTGGGGTTGCCATCTACCTTAAAATTTTGGCCCCAGAACTTGATTCCGAATTGATCCATAACTTTTCTTGTCCAGTCGTCAGAGTTAGGGTAAACGCTATCGGGGTTGAAAGGAACAGCGTAGTCTCCGTCATCAAGCTTTACAGCGCCGACTTGCTGGTTCCAGATGTACTGATAGCCTTCGCGCCACTTGAAGTCGGGATCCTTGTTGATCTCTTCGGCGATTTCAGGCTTCAAGGCTCTCTTTCCGTCAACTGTGTCGTAGTGGATGCCTTCAACGCCCCAGTTGAGCATGATTGAGCCTTCATCGCTGGCAACCCAGTCAAGGAACTTGATGGCGCGGACTGGATCCTTGCAGTTAGGGGAAATGCCGACACCCCATGAGTATGATTCGCATGTGACCTGGCTTCTGTCAACAACGCCTTTTTCAATGACAATGGGAAGCCTCGCGTAGCAACGCTCTGGCATTCCAGCTTGGCGAAGGGACGCTTCCACATCGCCGATGTCCCAGGTGCCGTCTATCATGGCCAGAATCCTTCCGGTTGAGGCAAGGGATTTCATCTGCTCGTTTTTCATGATGAAGGAGTTGGGATCTATCATGTTTTCATTATACATCACATTGAGCCACTTTAGGTATTTTTTGAAGTAATCGGTGCGGTTGAAGAAGGTCACCTCGTAAGTTTCGGGATTCACGTTGGCATCTGAGTCGTCAAGGAAGCCATTGACCCAAAGCGCCGGATTGTTCATGGTTATGTTGTAGCCCCAGGTGTCAAGCCACAAGCCCCAAGGCGTAAATGACTTTCCGTCCAGATCCGGCACGATTTCAAGGTAGCTCTTGAGCGCTGCCGAAACGTCATCAAGGGTTTCAAGCTTCGGGTACCCGAGCTTGTCAAGCACGTCGTACTGGATAAGGAGGCACTGGTTAGCGTCAATGATGTCCGCCGGCTTGTTGGCGGGGCCTGCGACGAAATGGATTTTGCCGTCTTGCTCGTATCGAAGCTTTTTCAAGGAATCGCCAAACTTCTCCTTTATGTTTGGCGCGTATTGCTCAATCAATTCATCGAGCTCTATAAGCGCGCCGCCGTCTGTCCAGTCGTTGCCAACATTTGTGAGGAGATCCGGGAAATCTCCGCCAGCTATCATGACGCTGCGTTTTTGGGATTGATCCATGCCGTTTAGCACTTCAATCTCAAGCGTCACCCCAGTTTTCTCTGTGATCTTCCGCGCGACTCGCCCAGTGAAGCCATATTCTTTCTGCTGGGGATCATCGCTGAACATGGTAAAGGTTATTGGCTCATCAGAATTTGATTGAGGGGTTGCTGATGCCTCAATTTTGGGGCTGTCAGCCGTATTGGATATCTGCGGCGAAGCTGCGGCTTGGGGCTGGCCGCTTGACGCGCAGGACGTCAATGCTGCGAGCGCCAATAACATTGCGGTTATGGCCAACATGCGCTTTTTCATTGATATTCCTCCATTCATATGGACGCGACTTAGTGCATATCCCAAAATTCCGAAATGGCGCCGGAAAAGGCATGCGATGCTTTAACGCGTGGCTTTTCCAAGCCATAAAATTAATTTTGGAATATGCTCTTTCAATTTTCCGAAAGCATATGCTCTAAATCAATTTTGGGAATAGCTAGCCCTTTACTGCGCCTATCATTACGCCCTTGATGAAATACTTCTGGATGAACGGGTAAACCAGCACTATAGGGATTGTTGAGATGATTGTTATTGCCATCCGTATTGACTGAGGCGTGTAAACGATGTTTATTTGGCCGCCTGATTGGAGCCGTTGCCGCAGCGAATTTATGTCTGAGACGCTTGAGGTTGACTGGTTGAGCACCTTTACGAGCTCATACTGAAGGGTGGTCAGGCTTTTGTCAGTGGTAAAGACAAAAGAGTCAAACCATTGGCTCCATTGATCCACGGCTATAAAAAGGCCGATGGTCGCAAGAACTGGAGCTGACAATGGAAGAACCACCTTCCAGTAGACTGTGAAATCTCCAGCGCCGTCAATGCGGGCGGCCTCTGTCAGGCTGTCTGGAAGCTCATCCATGAAGCTTCTGATTATTAGGATGTAGAATGCGTTAAACATCATCGGCAGTATGTACACAAGGAAGTTGTTGCGCAAGCCGACGCTTTTGACGACCAGGTAATAGGGGATCAGCCCGCCGTTCACGTACATTGTGACAGCAAGCAGCCGCTGCGCCGCCTTTCTGAAGATGAAATCCTTGCGGCTTATGACATACGCGGCCATGGTGTTGAAAAACAGGGCGCTGGCAACCCCAATGCCAGTTCGAAGCACCGAGTTCTTGAAAGCTGTGGCCAGCTGCTCCTGGCGCAGGATAAGGGACAGGTTGTTCAATGTGAACATTCTCGGCCATAGGTATATTCCACCTCGAAGAGTGTCCAAGGGATCATTGAGCGCCAGCACGGCTACGTTCCACAGGGGGTACAAGGCCAGAAGGCCGATTGTTGCAAGGATTGCGTAAATGGCAACGTCAGCGGCGATTTCAGACGGCTTTCGCTTGGTTTTGATAATCAGGCCTCCTTTCGTAATTGCAGGGATTGCCATTGCGGGATTGCGTAGTGCGATCCAACTGTTTTGGGCTGCGCACTAAATAACTTTTTCGTCTATGGCAAGAGACGACAGCTTGTTGGCACCCGCTAGAAGAAGCAGACTGATTACGGAATTGATCATGCTAATTGAGGCGCTCATTGAGTACCTGCCCATGACAAACGCGTTGCGGTAAACATAGACGGCCAAGTTGTCCGAATAAGCCATGGTCATTGGGTTTCCCATAAGGAAGCTTTGGTCGAAGCCTGACGCGTTCAGAAGGTTGCCTACAGCGAGAACGAACAGTATTACTATGGTTGAGCGGATGCCAGGCAGTGTTATGTGCCAGATTTTACCCCAGCGGGTTATCCCGTCAACCTCCGCTGCCTCGTAAAGGGCGGTGTCCACTCCTGAGATGGCGGCTATATAGATGATGGCGTTCCACCCCATGTTCTTCCAAATGTCCGCTATGGTAATTATGCTCCAAAAGCTCTTGCCTTGGGTGAGCCATGCCACTGGCGCCTTTATCAGCTTAAGGCGCGTCAGGATCTCGTTGACAATGCCGCCGTCTGTTGAGAGAACAAGGTAGAATACGCTCGCAACGACAACCCATGAAAGAAACCTTGGGAGATAGGAGAACGACTGGACGATTTTCTTGAACCATTGGCATTTCACCTCGTTCAAGAGCAAGGCGAACGCGATGGCGGCAAAAGTGCCAATGACGATAACCAATCCGCCCATTGCGACAGTGTTTCTCAATGTCTGGTAAAACTGCTTGTCAGTGAAAAACTCCCTGAAGAATTTGAGCCCAACGAACGGAGCCGAAAATATGCCCGCAAAACCTTTGCTCGGCTGGTATTCCTTGAAAGCCACGAGCCATCCCGCCAGGGGGGCATAGCTGAATATGGCGGTCCACACTATGACTGGAATGATCATCAAGACAAGCATTCGCTGTCGCCAAGCCTTTTTTAGGGTGCCCATGCTGTTTCCTCCGGAGAGCGTCATTTCGCCGAAATGGTTGCTTGCTTTTGTGCATGCTTTATTTTATCGCCGGATCATTAATCGTTCAATGCCGAAAGCATAGTCAAAAGTGTCAAAAATATAGATGAGGTTTTTAGATTTTGATGCAGAGTGCCTATATAGAGAAAGGTTGCTGAGGCGGGAGGTCGAGAAGAGCAGGGGAGAGCCAAGAAAAGCACCCAAAGAAAAGCAGCGCCTTTCTTTGCATGTGGCGCTTTGATAAAAGACGATCAAATTGGGAGACACGTTTTGGGTTTCAGCTTGCGTTAACGGTGGCAGACAGCCGGGCTAAAACGCCGGGTTCACAGTATAAATTTAGTTTAGTTCGGTTACCCATGCATAACAAAGAAAATTATACAATAAATTTACAAACATTTAAGATAAACCTGATTGTAGATTTTACATGCGTTAAATTAGAATAAGATAGTAAAGCGGAAGAGGGGAAGCCACTGTGAATAAAAGAAATCCGTTAAGGCTTGCCAGCCCTGTGATTCAGATCTTAGGGATTCTGGCGGTGTTCGCGGTCTTGGCTATAGCGGGGCGAAACTTTGGCGCCAATTCATTTTCCTTGTACAGCCAAGAGACCATCAAGTATGACAAGGCGGTGATTGTTGAGATAACCGGTGAGGTGATCCAGGAAGCGGAGGATATGCCGGGGCTTAGCCTGGGAACCCAGACAGTGATAGTTCGGTTCCTAAATGGCGCATTAAAGGGTGAAGAGGTTGAGATAGCCAACCATTTGTCCTATACGCACAACATCAGGGTCAACGTAGGGACAAGAGTGATAGTCAAGGCTGACAGGCCAGAGAAAGCAGAGCCCTATTACACCATCTACAACTATGACAGGACGCCTGGAATAATTGCCTTGGCGCTGATCCTTGGAGCGCTGATGGCTGTAGTTGGCCGGTTCAAGGGAATCAGGAGCTTCTTGGGATTAGGGGTTTCGTTGTTTATAATAATCGCGTTCCTGCTTCCAGCCATATACAAGGGCTGGCCTCCTGTTCTGTCGTCTTTGGCATGCGTCTCTTTGATAGCCGCGTTTTCCATCTTCCTGCTAAACGGGTTTACCCTGAAGGCAGTGGCGGCGCTGGCATCGGTCATGTCCGGGGTTTTGGTTTCAGCCATGTTCTACTACTTGGCATCATTTCTGCTTCCATTGTACGGCTACCAGTTCGAAGAGGCCGAAGAGCTGATAATGGTTTCGCGAGCTACAGGGCTAAAGATAGGAGAAGTGATGTTTTCAGGTGTTCTTGTTGCCTCGATAGGCGCCGTCATAGACATGAGCGTATCAGTCGCTTCTTCCATGGAAGAGGTTTTGTCAAAGCGGCCAGACATGACTCCGAAAGAGCTGTTTCGTTCTGGAATGACTGTAGGCGGAGACATGATAGGATCCATGAGCTCGACTCTTATACTGGCCTTTGTTGGAAGCTCCCTGGCGACCCTATTGGCGCTGATAGCCTACGGCTCTCAGCTGGATCAGATTTTGAGCTCCGACTACGCGGCGATGGAGATAGCATACGGGTTGACCTCAAGCATGGCAGTGATTGCGGCTGTTCCGATAACAGCAGGGCTGAGCGCCTTGTTTTATGAAAGGGAAAAGGGGAACGCAGGGAGGAATGGAAGGAAGAGACGTGGGAAAGCGCAATAAGAGACTTGATTTGAAACAAGAGATAGCGGCCTTATATAATTTGAAACTGATAATAGAAAACTTTTAAGACAAGAGGTTTGGCGATTTTGATTTATAAGCAAGCAAAGAAACAGTAAAGAGCAAGTAAAGTTTTTCTTACATATGACAGAGAGCCGAATTCTGAACTCAAGCTATCGGGCACCACATAACGCTTGTTTCTCAGGCATAACGCAAGAGCCAAAAACTCTTGCTTTATATAGGATTGCGCCATGCTATCAAGACCTTCCAACCGTGCATGGGAAGTGATCCGGAAACATTCAGGCCTTGCCAGCCAAGGCTTGAAAAGGGGAGAATAGAGGAGGAGCGGCAATGCTAAAAAGAGCGGCACGGCGTCTGACGCGGCTTTTGTGCGTCTTGATGTCGATTGCGGTGCTGGCTTCATCAGTGGGGATCAATGTTGCCTATGCTGAGGAAGCTGCAGCGAAGACGGAAAGCGTCATAACAGGCGGAGAGACATGGAAGTACCTGGACAGCAACGAGGATCCATGGCTTTCCACCGTATTGTATCAAGTCGCAAGCGGCGCTGGGATGGCGGCGGCTGTAGGCTCATACAGATACCTGTGGTCAGCGCCTGAGGATGGCTATGTTGTCTCCCTTGGCGGATACGAGATTGATACGCCGTTTGACGATTCTGGCTGGAGTTCGGGGGCTAGCCCGTTTGCCTACAAGAACTCAGGCACGGCTTCAGCGTTTCCTGGCAGTACTGAGATAACTGGAAATATCCCTGGATCGTCAGATCGGGTGCAGACCTACTTCTTTCGCTACAACTTCACGCTCACTGATCCTTCCTGGGCGAAATCAGCCACTTACGGGATCAAGTACGACGATGCCGCGATCATATACCTGAATGGGCAGAAGATAGCGGAGCACAACACAAAGGATGGAGGGTACTCTTCAAACCTGGAATACGGGTGCGCAAGCGCTCCAGGGGATCCGCTGGACATGGAGGCTGCGGTTGTCCTGCCCCAGGGATTGCTGAGATCTGGCCAAAACACCCTGGCGGTTGAATTGCGCCAAGACAGGGCTTCAAGCTCTGACATTTACATGGGGTTCAACAAGCTGGAGCTGTCAAGCGAGTCCGTGGCTATTCCTATGGTGCCGGAGATAACAAACATTACTTTTCAGCCGGGCGCTGACGAAACCAAGCTGAATTTCGCCTGGCTTTCCAATGTCCAAGGGGGAACCCTTCTGATATCGGGCGGAGGAAAGACATTTGAGTACAGCGTTTCGGGGCAAGAGCTTTCCAAGAAGGCAGGATACTACACTTTCAAGGCGACAGCGGAAAACCTTTCGCCAGGCGCTACATATGAGTACAAGATAAAAAATGGCGATAACGGCGAGATAGAAAGCGATTCCTACGAATTTGCCACTGGCGCGTCAAGCCAGGACTACACCTTCCTATTGGTTGGCGATCCTCAAATCGGGGCGGGAAACGTGCCTTCAGACATTGCTGGGTGGAAGAGGACTTTGGAGTTCGCTTCAAACTTCCCGGAATCGGCGTTTATCATCAGCGCTGGGGATCAGGTGGAGACGGCTGACAACGAGGATCACTATGACGGTTACTTGATCGATCCCATGCGAGAGGTAGCGGTTGCCCAGACGGTTGGAAACCACGACAGGAGCGCGAACTACCAGGGGCACTTCAACCCTCCGAACCTGGACGCAAAAGGCAACTCTGCCGGATCTGGCGGGGACTACTGGTACAATTACGGCGACACGCTGTTTATGCATATCAACTCCAACAGCTTAAGCACGGCTGAGCACAAGGCTTTCATTGAGGAAAGCATTGCGGCTAGCACTGCGGAATACGGAGCGCCCAGATGGAAATTTGTTGTTTTCCATCATTCCATCTTCTCAAGCGCGAGCCATACAACAGACTCGGACATTCGCCAGAGAAGGGCTGAATGGTCTCCCGTTTTGTCAGAGCTTGACATAGACATTGTTCTGGCAGGGCATGACCATGTATATACCAGGTCATACGTGATGGGAAATGAGCTTGTGGACGGAGTTGCAACAGGATCCGGCCAGGCGGCGATAACCCAGGGCTATGAGGCGGTTGACGGCAACCCGACAGCAGCGTATGAAAAGAAAAATCCGGGCGAGACGGTTTACATCACCGCCAACTCAGCTTCAGGCAGCAAGTTTTACGCGCTAAAACAGACGGACTACGAGTTTGTCGCAAAGCAAGACCAGGCCAACAGGCCTACGATAACAGCCATTGACGTGTCAAGCGATGAGGTTTCAATCAAGACCTACTACTCTGACGGGGATATGGGAGAGCCGATAGACGAGTTTGCGCTTCGGAAAGAAAAAGAAGGAGAAAATAATAATAATAATATTTACGTTGTTTACACCAACGACATCCACTGCGGCGCCCAGCAGATTGTCAGCGGCGGAGAAGTCACAAACATCGGATACGCTGGCGTGGCAGGGTTTGTTTCTGAGCTGGAGGAAACAGCTGGAGAAGACAACGTCACTTTAGTGGACGCCGGAGATGCCGTGCAGGGA
Source organism: Clostridiales bacterium (assembly GCA_031270945.1). GTDB lineage: Bacteria > Bacillota > Clostridia > Lachnospirales > WQUN01 > JAISWZ01. The sequence goes on from JAISWZ010000143.1 coordinate 70,028, forward strand.
GAAGCGGTTGGAACGCTATCCAAGGGACAGTACCTGGTTGACATCATGAACTTCGTAGGCTACGAAATATTTGTGCCTGGAAACCATGAGTTCGACTATGGCATGGATAGGATGCAGGAGCTGATGGCAGGGCTTGACGCGGCTGTCGTCTCTTCAAACTTCACAGATCTGATATCCGGAGATCTGGTTTACGCACCTTACGAGATCAAGGATTACTGTGACACCCAGGTGGCGTTTGTAGGAATAACCACGCCTGAGTCATTTACGAAGAGCACTCCAGCCTACTTCCAGGACGAGACCGGAGAGTATGTCTACGGATTCCGCGAAGGAAACGACGGAGAAGATCTGTATGAAGCGGTGCAAGACGCCGTGGACAAGGCGATAGCTGAAGGCGCTGACACTGTTGTGGCAGTTGGCCATTTGGGGATAGACACCCAATCCGCGCCTTGGAGATCCATAGACGTGATAGCCAATACCACTGGGATAGACGCCTTCATAGACGGCCATTCACATAGCGTGGTTGAAAGCGAGAAAGTTGAAAACAAGAATGGCGAGGAAGTCATTCTGACCCAGACCGGGACAAAGCTTCAAAACATCGGCCTCATGACGATATCAAAGGACGGATCCATAACAACTGAGCTCGTTTCCAGCTACGGCAAGCAGGACGAAGAAACCTTAACCTTTGTTGAAGACATCTACAGCGAGTTTGCCGAAGATCTGGCTGAAAAAGTCGGAGCGTCCGAATTCGCCTTAACTACCACTGATCCTGAAACAGGAAGCAGGATTGTGCGAAGCCAAGAGACAAACCTGGGAGACTTGGCGGCAGACGCTTACCGCTTTGTCCTTGGAAATGGCAAGTCAGGTTCGGAAGCTGGGCCGGCTGACATAGCCTTTGTAAACGGCGGAGGAATACGGGCCAATATCGCAGCGGGTGACATCTCATTCGGACAGGTCATAGCGGTGCACCCCTTTAATAACGTAGGCTGCGTAGTGGAAGCCACAGGGCAGGAAGTGCTTGACGCTCTGGAAATGGCGTCTCGCTACGCGCCAAACGAAAATGGAGGGTTCTTGCAGGTTTCAGGAATAAGCTATACCATCAACACAGCGATCTCATCAAGCGTTGTCACCGATGACAAAGGCATGTTTGTCTCTGTCAATGGGGCTAGAAGAGTCCAGAACGTGCAGGTAGGCGGAGTTGATATTGATCCGGGAAAGACCTATACCCTGGCATCACACAACTACATGCTCCTTGATGGCGGAGACGGCATCAACATGTTCAGGGATAATATTGTTGCGGTTCAGCCAGTCCTTCTGGACAACCAAGTCCTGATATCCTACGTCCAGGATTGGCTGGGCGGAACTGTTGGAGAAGAGTACAAGAACCCCTATGGGCAAGGCCGGATCTTGATCACAAATCTCGAAGAATCTTCCCAAGGGTTTGAAAACGAGAACTCAGATCTGGCTCTTTCAGAACTTAGCCGGTACTCAACTGGACATTTTAGCGCCGATGGCGGAGTGACCGAGATAGTGGCGTATAGCCCATACTCAAAAAGCGCTTACGCCGTAAATGGGCAAGACGGGGTTTTGACCGCCATCTCGCTTAGCGAGCTAGACGCCGATTCCGAATATACTGGATCTCTCGAAGGCATAGACATTGATGTTTCAAGCCTTGTCAGCGAGTATGGAGATCTCACAAGCGTCGCAGTATCGCCTGACGGAACAAGGCTTGCGGTGGCGATCCAAGAGGCGGACTACAGTGAAGCGGGGCTTGTTGCGCTCTTCTCTGTAAGCGCCGATGGCGCCATAAAATATGATAGTTCATATAAGACCGGAGTTCAGCCAGACATGGTTGTTTTCGCTGATGACGCCACAATTCTCACAGCAGACGAGGGAGAGCCACGGGAAGGCTATGGAGCGGGCGCTGTTGATCCAAAGGGAAGCGTCTCGATAATAAGCCTGGAAACAGGGGAAGCAAAAACCCTGACCTTTGACCTCTTTGACTCCAAATGCGCCGAACTGGCCGAATCAGGGGTTGTCATCAAGAAGGGCCAAAACCCATCCACTGATTTCGAGCCTGAGTACATCGCGGTATCTTCAGGAAAAGCCTATGTCACGCTTCAGGAATCAAACGCGGTGGCGGTTCTTGACCTTCCCTCAAAAGCGTTTTCAGGAGTCTATCCGCTTGGCCTCCAGGATTACTCGGTAGTTCCTGTTGATCTGAGCAATACCTCGGATGACGGAGGCGCTTACTCTCCAGCCTACTACGCAAACGCTTACGGCGTACGCATGCCTGACGGCATTGCCGCCTACGAGGCAAACGGCAAGACATACGTTGTTGTCGCCAATGAAGGCGATTCAAGGGATTGGGAAGGCTACAGCAATGAAGACGAATATAAGCTTAAATCAACAGAGAACGTTGAGATGGCCAAGAAGGGCAGGTTCCTGACTGACGACTATGACGGGCTTCCTGGAATAGGCGAAGATATCAGCTACCTGTTTGGATCCCGCTCGTTCTCAGTGTTTGAGTCAACAGAAACAGGACTTGATCTCGTCTTTGACAGCAAAGATGACTTCGAGCGCTTGACAGCCCAGTACCTGCCGGATTGGTTCAACAGCTCCAATGACGACACCAAAAAGGATAGCAGAAGCAACAAGAAAGGGCCAGAGCCGGAAACAGTGACGATAGGCATGATCGATGGCAGGACTTACGCCTTTGTCACACTTGAGCGCATAGGCGGGGTTATGGCCTATGACGTGACCGAGCCTGAAAGCGCCACATTTGTCAACTACATCAATAGCCGCGATTTCTCCAAAGTGGAAGGCCACGACAACTCAGCGGAAGGCCTTTGCTTTATCCCCAAAGAGTCAAGCCCGACAGGCAACGCCCTATTGGTTGCCGCATTTGAGGTTTCTGGAGATGTCTCTGTTTACTCTTTGAGCTACAATGGCGCTGCTCCGGAAAACCCAACAGGCTATAAAATTCTGTTCGATGCCCAAGGCGGAGCAGTCAGCCCGGCCCAAGCGACAACAGACGCTTCCGGAAAGCTGGCGGATCTCCCAGTCCCGACCCGCGAAGGTTATGTCTTCAAAGGCTGGTTCACAGCAAGCGGCACAGAGGTAACTTCTGGGCATGTGTTTACTGCTGACGAGACAGTGCTTGCCAAATGGGAAGCACCGGAAACGCCGGAAACACCAGAAGAGCCGGAAACACCAGAAGAGCCTGCCACCTTTAACATTACATTTGACGCCCAAGGCGGAATGGTCAGCCCAGCTCAAGCGACAACGGACGCTTCGGGAAAGCTGGCGGATCTCCCAGTCCCGTCTCGCGAAGGCTACGTCTTCAAAGGCTGGTTCACAGCAAGCGGTGCCGAGGTAACTTCTGGGCATGTGTTTACGGCAGACGAGACAGTGCTTGCCAAGTGGGAAGCGTCAGGAACCCCAGGCGAGTCCTATCCGAATCCAGAGTCTCCTTGGTCTCCTTGGCAGCCTTCGTATTCATCATCTCCAACCCCGATCCCAACAAAAGCGCCAGCTCCATCAGCAACTCCTGTTCCAAGGCCAGCGGCAAGCGCTTATCCTGATGTCAAAACCGGAGACTGGTTTGCTGACAGCGTGAAAGCCATAAGCGACAGAGGCTTCATGGTAGGAACGAATGCTGGCTTTGAGCCATACGCGACCATGACAAGAGCGATGTTCATTACAGTGATAGCTCGCGCTTCTGGGGTTGACACTTCAAGCGGCGCGGATTGGTTTAGCGCAGCAGTGGCCTGGGCGCAGGAATCACGCATTTCCGATGGAACAAGGCTAAATGAAAGCGTAACAAGAGAGCAGATAGTGGCGATACTGTGGAGAAGCGAAGGATCGCCCGCGTCAGGAATATCCAGCTACTACAGCGACATGAGCAGCGTTAGCCCTTGGGCTAGGGAAGCGGTGCTATGGGCTGTGAAAGAGAAGATAATTTTTGGGTACCCGGATGGAACGTTCAAGCCGCAATCAAGCGCAACCCGCGCTGAAGCGGCCGCCATGGTCATACGATGGCTTGACAGGCAATAGTTATGAAGGCCGCTCCCTGGAGCGGCCTTTTTTTGCCATGGAATTTAGTAAGGGCTACGAGCTATGGGGGTTATTTGCTTCTAGCGCATATCGTTGCCTCTTCCAGCCTTCGCCCAATTATTTTACTTCTAGACAAGTTTATGGTATTATGTTACTAAGAAAAAGTGATTTAGGGATTTCAGACCGAACAAGTGGATTCTTAAAAACTGCGCACTGACATAAACGGGGAGGCGCGCCATGCCAAAACTGGAACCAGAAAAGCTGCTGCAAAAGGGCAGATTTAAGATTGCGTATGACAAGCTGGATGAGCCAGAGCTTCGCCGGAAGGTGGTGTCCGAATACGCCAAGCTTCTGGAAGAGAATGACTCTTCGGATAAAATGTTATGGGAGCACCTTTGGACGTCCATTCTTCCTGCGGTCGCGTTTAACCGAATTCTGACTGAGAATGGCTGGGGCAAGGACAAAGTTTTTGGCATGATCCATGACTCGGCAGCAGAAGTCGCTAAAGCCTCAGGCAAGTCATTTCAAGCAATGGGCAAGCTTCCGTTCTTCTTCTCCCTTTTGCGCATAGCTTGCCCAGCAATGGTTAAAAAGAAGTATGGGCCGTCCGGCTGGGACTTCACTTGGAAAAGAAACGACAAAGACGCGATTGAATGGGATTGCGGAAAGTGCTTCTATGACGTGATCCTGCGAAAGTACGGAATGCCTGAGCTGGTGCAGATTTTTTGCGAAACCGATGATTTCGTCTACGGAAGCATTCCAGGGGTGCGCTGGGGGCGAACCAAGACCATCGGGCGAGGAGACAGCGTTTGCGATTTCTGCTTTTATAGGGAAGATAAGTCGAGCTGAGCAAGAACAGGCGCGGGAAAAGATTGCAACATTGCGGTGCCAGGCTTGGTGCGCCTGGCACCCGCAAATTGGGATCCGCAAGTAAATAAGTTGACACGCGAGTCAACTAAATTAAATGCGGTTGCTGATTTGAGCGCAAATCTGGCATTTCAGCGTTTCAGACAAAAGCGCCCCAGGCGCGGACTGCTCCACGCCAGGGGAGTGAGGAAGAACCTATCTAAAAACAACCGACTTCTGCATCGCAACGATTGCCGAAGCAAGCCCAGCAAAGGGCTGATTCATATCACAATAACCCATTGCAGGATACTTGTCGAAATAATATCGGGGATTGCTGAGCGCCTGGGCCGGAAAATCTCGACCTCGGCAGAACGTCAGGAAATATGTTAACGAAGCGCCACTCTTCGCCTCTTGGCGCAAGACTTTCTCTTATTCCGAGTCATGAAGTCATGAAGTCATGAAAATGTGAAAGGTAAAGCCTCGTAGCCTCGATTAAAGCCGTTTGCTGCTCCTGATTCAAGCTGTCCATTGCCTTGTTCTCCGCTTCCTTGATTTTTGAAACCTTGCTCTGTGCATACTCCAAGCCGCTCTCGGTCAAGTGAAGGGTCTTGAACCGCCTGTCGCTTTCGACTTCAACCATCGTTATCAGCCCCTGCTTGTAAAGCGCCGTAGTAATTTGGTGCACGGTTTGCTTGGGCAGGAAGCAGGCGTCGCAGATGGTTTTTTGAGTGCAGTTTTTAGGATTGTCGTAGATGATAAATAGGGCGCGAAGACTGCTGTAAGTCATGCCAAGGCTTTTGGCGTAATTCTCGTATTCAATGCTCAGTTCCCTGTGCAAGGCGCAGTATTCCGATACCTGTGCGCTTGTCTTGACTCTTTTCACTCTTTTCACTATAGCCCCTCCTTGCGCTGGCCAGTTTTGTCAGTAGTCTGTAATGGTACTATTATATTCACAGACTGATATTTTGTCAAGGGGAGAATGAGAAAAATTAAGATTGGGGCAGCTTGAGATTTTTTGAATAGGTTTCTCTGGAAAGGGCTTGAAACCGGCATGTGCTCTTTGATTTGCAAAAAACGCTCGTAAGGGATTAAAACCAGAATGCGCGATTTTCCTTGCAATAAAACATGCATTAAAAGGCTTGAAATCAACAAAGCATACTTCGCATAATATCGGACGTACATATGAATGAATGAAAAATCGCAAGCAAAACCCCTGCCATAACATAAACGCCTTAAAAGAGCCTTAAATCCAGAAGGCTTGAGCGCCTCAGGATTTTGCTGAGCGCCCCCCTGCAAACCCAGCCCGCCTGCCAGGCAAGGCCAGCGCCCCCTGGGTCAGCGCCCGTCTGTACCTAACCCTAAAATTTGCTTTAGATAAGGGATTCCTTGTTTTCGGCGCACCAACACATATAGCGCGACGATCATTTTATGGAGTTGGGTCAATTTTTCAAAACCGTGAAAACGTAGATATATTGGTTATTTTGCAGAATGTAAAAATATTATGCATAAGGGCGCGGTTATTGCTTTTTGAAACAATTCAGGCGATCCTGATTTCAACCTGCGTTTATATTTCAAAACGACACGTGTCATAATGCCGGAAACAAGCATTTTGTCAAATAAAAAAACAGCAAGATCCAAAAGTGATGCAATTATTATATTCTTGCTTTTTCAAACCCCAAGACCAGCCTCGGTGAGTTTATCCAGATATTTGAACTTCGCAAGGAACTGCCAAAACGCTAGATTCTATTGAATATATATAAAAATTTGGCAACAAATCCTTCTCTTGAGGTGTATTCCTTCTCTGTCGCTTGTCCGATATAAATGTTGCAAGGGCAGCAAAAGCGTCACTAATTGCCGCTCTCATCCATTTGCGCGTGCTGATGAATGAGCGTTTTCCTGGCATGCGAGTTATCCTCCTGGCCTAGCTGTCGTGTCGATTGACGCGCATGCTTGGGCTTTCATTTCTGTGGCTAGTCGTGTATAATTTTCTTAAAAGCATATCCCAAAGTTTGTTTGCGGCTGCAAAAATCGTTGCGCTTTTTGAAGTTTGGGATATGCCTTAAAGTACGCGCCCCGCGCATGGAACCGAGAGGAGGGGCCGCCCTTTTGGGCGGCAGCAAAGATGGATTTTTTAAATCTTTTAAAGTCAGTGGCAATAGGCATCATTGAGGGGGTGACCGAGTGGCTGCCAATTAGCAGCACTGGCCACATGATTTTGGCTGACGAGTTCATAAAGCTTTCAGCCAGCGATGCCTTCAAGGAAATGTTCCTTGTGGTAATCCAGCTTGGAGCCATTTTGGCTGTGGCTTTTTTGTACTTCAAGAAGCTCAACCCCTTCAAGAAGGATCCGGGCGAGCGCAAGGATGTATTAATCCTATGGGCAAAGGTAATAGCGGCGTGCCTTCCTGCCGCTGTCATTGGCCTGCTGTTTGATGATCTTATTGACAGCCTCTTCTACAACTACAGAACCGTAGCCATAACATTGATCGTTTACGGAATCGCGTTCATCTATTTGGAGAAAACAAATGAGAGCAAGACTTTCACAACAAATGACCTAAAGGACTTGACCTTTAAAAAGGCTTTGATGATTGGCTTCTTTCAGCTTTTGTCCCTAATTCCCGGCACTTCCAGGTCAGGGGCTACCATATTGGGGGCAATGCTTATAGGATCATCTCGCGCCGTTGCGGCGGAGTTCTCTTTCTTTTTGGCGATACCAGTCATGTTTGGGGCGTCAGCCCTAAAACTCTTGAAGTTCGGTTTCGTGTTTGGCCAATCAGAGGTCGCTTTGCTGGCAACGGGAATGGTTACCGCGTTCATTGTTTCAGTGCTCGCAATCAAGTTCCTGGTGGGATACATAAAGGGGCATGATTTCAAGGCTTTTGGGTGGTACAGAATTATCTTGGGCGTTGTGGTTATTGCTTACTTCCTGTTCGTTGGATAAAAATTGGATGGCTGAGAAAGAAGGGCTTGCTTAAGGCCTTTTAAGCCGTTTGATTTAAGGGCTAAGAATATTGGCTTGTTCACGGGATTTTAGTGCAATCGTATTGAAGGCTAAAAAGAAAGGCTTATTCCAGGCTTTTTCAAGCATCATGAGGGGCTTCGCAAAGCCGCTTGGTTAAACCAAAGGCTATTTTAAGCCTTATGAGACTGCCTAACATCAAAAGTTTTTTCTAAGGTTCACGGGTTTCCTTAAAACATCACAAAAGCAGGGCTGCGTACGATCAGCCAAAAATTTGCAAGAGCATACAATGAAGCATACACCCAAAAGTTATTTTATGGCTTGGTAAAGACGCGCGACACGCGATGCCTTGCGCGGACTTTGGGTTATGCTCTATAGTGATCGGCGAAATTTGGATTGCGTCAAAGACAGTCAAACAAAAGTATAGAACCCCTAGTTTTAGCCAATGCTATATTTAGATGGGCGCAATTCTCGCGAATTGAGCCCGCTCAAAATTACTAGGGATGATAGGCATGGGCAACTTTTTTGACAAGAAGGAAGTCGAGCAAATTAAGATGCTTAACGCGTCCTCAGGGAATCATCACCGCTTCAGGCCCTATGACCTGAACAACCCTGAAGACATGGCTGAGATGCTGGAGTTCTCCATTGGCGAATACTGCGACTGCATGACCTACTTGAAGAGGGTGGAGAGCGTTAGAACCAGCTTTGCTGAAATAGTGGAAACCACGGGAGCGAAGTCTTGGCTCGAGGGAAAACGCAGGGGAAAGAACTTTGTTTCCAACACGTCCATCGTCTTAAAGTCGGTAAAGGGGAACTTGGAGCGCTTAAGCGCCAAGGCCACTGACAGGTGCATGAACGCCATGAGGATTGCGCTAGAGGCGCCTCCCCAGCACCAGGAGCGGATTTTCGGAAGAACGCATAGCTTGGACACTGAAAAGATTGAAGAGTTTGTGGCAACGTTTTTTGAGCAGGTAAGACATTCCAGTTTTCATTATGAAATTAGAAAGAACTATGAAGATTTTGTGAAGTTGGTTAATGCGGGGTTAAATGTTTCTTGATTCGGGTAAATTCGTTAAAGTTCTTCTTGAACTTAGCCGATGTATGATGTAGAAGGGCAAAATCCTTCAAGCATGGCGATGCGAGTTTCCCGAGTGCATATCCAAAAATTCCGTCAAGGCGCGGAAAATGCTTAAATACCGGCCTTTTTCAAGCCTGGATTTCATTTTTAGATATGCGCAAGATGCGCATATGATTATCAAAATGTGTGGCATAAGTTGCGGGAGCTAGCTGGCGGCAATGAGTGCATATCCCAAAATTCCAAAGCGCTTTTTCAAGCCGCAAATTGGCTTTGGGATATGCCATTATGTGTTTTTATGCGAGCAGTACGGGTCTCTGGGTAAACCTAGCGCATGCCCCAAGCCTAAAAAGGCGTTGGGTATGCTGCCATCCTAGGAGAGCGCTCCGACCGAAGGTTGCTCACAAGCGATGCTTCGCTTGCGCGTTTTGGTTTATGCGGGCCTGATTGCGCGGGCGCGAAACAGTTCATGCTCCCAACTGAATTAGAGGGCTTGGTTTGGGATATGCACTAGGTTCTGCGCATGAATCAGACGCTGGCCATACTTGAAAGAGAGAGGAAGAAGGGTATGGATATGAGAATAGGCAGCACCCTCAGATCTTACGAGATTTACAACACTCCCACCAGGACCCAGGGCACCAGGGTTAGCCGCGCGGAAGAGAAGCAGGATTCGGTCGCTCTCTCCTCCCACGCGAAAGACTACAGGACAGCCAGAAGAGCCTTGGACTCAATCCCGGATATAAGGGAAGACAAAGTCAACGCCGTCAAGACTCAAATTGACAACGGAACTTACAACGTTTCGGCGAAAGACGTAGTTGAGAAGATGTTCATGAATCTCACGAGATAGAGAAGACCCCAGGCTTAGGGGTATACTAATGAGTGAAAAATAGGTTTTATTGGTTAAATCAAAACGGGCGTTTGCTTGCGGTCGATCCAGTTTCCTGATTTTCGCGCCAGCAGATGCCGTTAGATGTCATAAATGTCTTGAATTGTTCAGAGAAAGCTTTGTCTCAGCCTTTTCTTGGCGACTGAGAGAGTTGTGAAAGCAAGTTCGAAGGGGGGGCGGCGTTGCCGCCCCTGTTTTGGTTTCCAAAATAATTATGATTGGTGTGGCGGATTATGGCGCATGATATATATGAAGTTCTAGCGGATGAGGCTCTGTGCTATGAAGAGCTGTTGGAGATAGGAAAAGCGAAGCGGGATATCTTGGTCAAAAATGACACAAAAACGCTTAAGGAAATTAACTTGAAAGAAGAGGCATTGCTAGGCCGCCACAGGAAGCTTGAAAAGCGGAGGCTTGAAACTCTAAAGGGATTGGCGCTTTCAGAGGGGATGAGCCCTGGCCAGATCACCCTTGACTGGCTGCTTGAGAAGCTGGGCGACTCCCCAGTGCGTGAAAGGCTTGCCGTTCTTAGAGACAGAATGAGAGCGGCCGCGTCATCCCTCAAGGAAGTGAATGAGGGAAACATGAAGCTTATTCAGTCAAACTTGGACTATATCGAATGCACAATGAACCTCCTGAGAGAGGCAAGCCAGCAAAGCGCTTTTGACGTGTTGCGATAAAGCCGCAAGCAAAGTTTTGCCGTCTCATAGGCCTTGATCAATGTCTTGCTTTCATACAGTTCTTGCCGCAAGCACACATCTTTTCAAGCCCATATCCTTTCAAGCCTAAATCCTTTCGAGCCCCATATCCTTTAAAGCTCATATCCTGTCAACTCTATATCTTCCAAACTCCTTAAACTCTATATCTTTCAAACTCCTTAAACTCTATATCTTCCAAACTCCTTAGTGCATATCCCAAAATTCCGAAATGACGCCGGAAAAATCCTGGCGAATGCTTCAACGCCGGATTTTTCCGGCGCCTCGGATAAAATTTTGGGATATGCTCTTAAACTCTATATCCCATCTTGTCAACTCGCTTTTGCAAATCCAACAAACCCAAATCCAATAGAAACGCAAGGCCGATCTGCAAGCTTTTGCCGAAAACAATAAGAATAAAAAATCAAGCACCGATCTTTGACAAAAGCGCTTGGCAAGCCAAGCGAGGGGGAAACGCCATGGGCATGTCCAGCTTGGGAATAGCTGTTAGCGGCTTGAACGCGGCCCAGGAAGGCCTTTATGTCACTGGGCATAACGTGGCCAATACAGGCACGCCAGGGTACAGCAGGCAAAGGGTTTTGCAAAAGGACTATAGCTATAGGGAAGTTGGGGTAGGAAGCGTCAACTTTATGCAAGTAGGGCTTGGCGTTGTCATGGACGCGGTCAGGCAGATCAGGGACAGGTTTCTGGACGACGCGTTTAGAAACGAAAACGGCAGGCTTGGGTTTTACTCAGGCAGAGCCGAAACCGGGCTTGAGATCGAGTCAATAATGGGAGAGACGCAAAGCCAGTACAACTTCCAGTCTGTCATGCAGGATCTTTGGAATTCGCTGAATGAGCTGTCAAGCCACCCTGACGGAATTGAAACCAGGGGAAATTTTGTGGCAACCAGCTACTCCTTCATAGCGAAGTCCGATGACGCCTACAGCAGGCTGTCAAGTCTTCAAAGAAGCCTGGACCAGCAAGCCAGAAGCGCTGTTGATGACGTGAACAGGCTGGTTGCTGAGATCCATAGGATGAACCAAGAGATCACCTCAAGCGAATTGGCGGGGGATCGGGCGAACGACTACAGGGATCAGAGAAACCTGGCCCTTGATGAGCTTTGCGGGATCATACCTCTGGAGATAAAAGAGAAGAAAGACGGCAGGGTGGATCTGATATGCGAGGGCAAGGAGCTGCTGGCAAACGGATGGCAGTCAAAGGTCGGGCTGAGGTTTGTCTCGGCTGATTACGCCTATGTTGAGCCTGTTCTCACTGCCAGTGAGAGGATCCTGTCAGCTGGCGCGCCAGCTGATGAGTACGAGCCCCTGTTCAGCTTCGACAGGCCGGCTGACGCCGGCCATTACAACGACTACGGAAGCTTGAAAGGGCTTCTGATGGCCAGGGGATTTGGCCCAGGAAACTACCTGGGGCTGGCGGGAGTGCAGACGCCTGTCGCGCCGCCGGCAACCGATCCAACCTACCAGTCATACCTGTCCCTAAAGCGCAACAGCGATCTTCAAGCCTTTGGGATAAGCTACTGCATGGTTCCAATGGCCCAGAACAAGCTGGATCTTGTTGTGAACAAGATTGCGACAATGGTAAACGACGCGTTCGCGCCAGCCTTGAACGGGGTTCAGTCGCCTGACGGCCCTTATGACATGTTTGGCAAGCAGTCCTATACAGAGATCTTCATGAGAAAAAGATACCCCAGATGGACAGGGGCAGGAGCTTTGATAGAACCTGATCCGGGAGATTACTACACTCAGTACACCATGGGAAACATGATTGTGAACCCTGAGATCATGAAAGACGGGGGCTTCAACCTGATAGCCTTATCCCCCGCTCCAGCGGGCGACAGGGATGACAACCGCCTCCTGAACAGCCTGATCAGGCAATGGAACGAGGAATCAGTTCAGATCGGCGGAGAGTATTTCTCAATCAACGACGCCTACAGAAAGCTGGTCACTGGCGCGGGAGCGCAAACGGCGGAATGCCGAGGCTTCATGAACGCCCAGGAGCGGCTGGTCGAGCAGGCCCAGCTGAAAAGGGGATATGTAAAAGACGTATCCCTTGACGAAGAGCTAAGGAACATGATGATGTACCAGCACGCCTACAACTCTTCCGCCAAGATCCTTAATGTCATAGACTCAATGCTTGACAGGGTGATCAATGGGATGGGCGCATGACAAGCCCTAAATTAGGGGGTGGGGGATGAAAACTTCATTTTTTGAGTTTCACGTGGCGATATCAGGCTTGTTCACGGCAAAGAGCAGCCTGAGCACGATTAGCCATAACGTGGCAAATGCCGCTACCCAGGGGTATTCCAGGCAAAGAGCCGTTGTAAAGGCTTCGCCTCCGCTGGGGTTCAACAACGGCAGGGGAATGGTAGGCACTGGCTCTGAGGTTGTAAACATCGAGCAGGTCAGGGATCTTTTCCTGGATTCGAAATATTGGGGCGAAAGCGGAGTTTTTGGCGAGTATTCGGCAAAGACCGCGCAGCTGACCGTCATAGAAAACATCTTTAACGAGATGGACGCTGAAAACGGGCTGTCGGCGACATGCACATCCTTCTTTGAAAGAGCGTCAGACGTTGTTACAACAGCCAATGACACAACCTTTCGCACCAACCTTATCCAGGCTGGAGGATCCCTTGCCCAGACAATCAAAAGCGAAGCCCTGGCTTTGAGAAAGCAGCAGATAGACGCAAACAACGAGATATCGATAGTGGTAGCAGAGATCAACAGCCTTGGAATCCAGATCGCAAGCCTTAACAAGCAGATAGCCACCTTTGAGATGGACGGAAGCAAGGCCAATGATCTTAGGGACGAGAGAACCAGGATCATGGACAAGCTGTCGAAGCTAGTAAACGCGGAGGCCGTTGAAAGAGACTACGGCACGCCGATGAACCCGAATGACAAGAGATATGTTGTCATGATTAACGGATACGACTTTGTGTCAAACTATGAAATGAACGAGCTGGGAGTCAGGGAGCGGGCGCAGAAGCTGAACGATCTGGATGAAGAGGGGCTCTTTGACGTCTGGTTCCCAAACCTGGATATGAGCTTCAACATTTTTCACCCAAACCTGAAAGGCCAGCTAAGAGGGCTGGTGGACGCCAGGGACGGAACCGGAACCGGCTTCGCCGGGCTGGGGCCCCAGGCGTCAAACTACAAAGGGATGCCCTATTACATGGCGAAGCTGAGCTCGTTCGCCAGAACAGTGGCCAGAGCAATAGATCTTGGGGACTCAGTTGACACCTTGGGAAACGTAAAAAAACTCACAGGTGTTATAGGGCACGTAAATGGCTTCAACCTGGAAGGCAACGGCAATGAGACAGGAGCGCCCGATGAGGGAACGCTTTTCTTCACAATAGATGACGGAACTGGCCCGGTGCCTGAGACGTTTAGCCTAACCGCCTCAGACCAAGACAAGCAGGACTTTTACGACAGGATGAACTGCTTTAACTTTATCGTAAACCCCGCCTTGGACAGGCAGCCCGCACTGTTGAACTGCGCCCCGGATCCGCTCCAGGGAGAGAGCGCGTACGCCGTCGCCAGGGGATTCGGCTATGTCAGTTCCGACAATTCGTTATTTCGGGAAGGCAAGCTCCAAGACTATGTTGCAGGCATCAGCTCAGAAATGGGCATAGACGCCTACCAGGCGAAAAAGTTTGAAGCCAGCTACGGAGATGTTCTCTCCGAGATAGAAAACCAGCGGATAGCCGTTGCCGGCGTGGACATGAACGAGGAAATGGTAAACATGATCCAGAACCAGCAGCTATACCAGGCGTCAGCAAAGCTGGTTAACGTGATAAACACAATATATGGGACGTTGATAAACAACTTAGGCGCCTGATATCGGGCACCGCCTGGCTGCAAGGGCGGCAGCGATAAAATTTGGCGCATGCCAATAAAAAACCGCGCATCGCCAGCCTAATCATATTGAATTTCGTCTCTATTTGTGTTATATTGCCAATAGTGTTGGCGAAAAAGCGGTTTTCAGGCATGCCACGCCGGCAGGCGCGAGGGGGGACGGTTATGCGAGTCACAAACTCTATGCTGTCCAACACCATGCTTCTGAACATAAACAGGAACATGGGCGGCATCAATAGGCTGTACAACCAAATTTCAACAGCCAAAAAGATACAGGTGCCGTCGGATGATCCAATAACTAGCGCCAGAGCGCTAAAATTTAGATCAAACGTGTCAGACAACGCGCAATACCAACGAAATGTCTCCCAAGGAATGGCATGGATGAATGTTACCGAAGGAGCATACAATAATGTTATTGATATCATAAAGTCCATAAAAGACAGATGCTTGGAAGCGGCGAACGGCACGCTGGAGGCTGCCGACAGGCAGGCTGTGGCGGCGCAGCTAGCGCAGCTGGCCAAGCAGCTAGGCACAGAGATGAATGTTTCCTACGCTGGCAGATATGTATTTTCAGGCTTCAGAACAAACGAGCCGCCTATGTTCGACGTGCAGACAGACAAGAGCTATCGCGTTACGCAAGACTTCGGAGCCTATGATATCGAGAGAACAAGATTTTACCAAAAGTTGTCCGCTGATGGAGTTCCCGAGACTGGAAGGACTGACATGATCAAGCTGGCTTACTCGCTGCCAAGCCAGGCTCAGAATCTCATCCTGGTGGATGGAGCTGGGAATACAATCACTGCCACTCCAACAAGCGCAAGCGCCCCAGACGCTTACGACTCTGAGAGCCTAGCTTCTGGATCTGCCAATCTTATCACAGAAACCGGTGAGATTGTGCTATCTAGCCTAGACTCGCCCAACATCACTTCATTAAGCGTGACATATGACAAAACTGGATTCATGCCCGGAGAGCCAAACCCGATAGTGTACTTCAAATGCTCTGAGCTGGATTCCCTTGGCGCCGTGATTAAGACCTACAACATGGATGGCCATGACATCATGTACGAATTTAGCGCCAACACAGATCTGAAAATAAATTCGCTGGGTTACTCTACATTCACGGACAAGCTTTACGCAGAGCTTCGGAACTTGGGGCTGTTGATGGAGAATATTCCCCTCTCAAGCCAAAGGCAGCTGCAGGACAAGTACCGGGCGCTAGGCTACGCCGGAGCGGAGTTAGAGGACGCCGCCAACAGGCAAATGGCAGAAGAAAAGGCTGTCCTTTCCACGGTTCTCCACGACAGGTTCAACAACATGCTCTCCGTATGCGACAGCCATTTGGCAATCATCTCACGCGAGCATACAGATCTTGGCGCCAGGATGAATAGGCTGGAGCTTGTCCTCACTAGGCTTGAGCAGGATGAATCCAGCTACAAGGAACTAATGAGCGACAACGAGGACGTGGACATGATGGAAGCCATAATGCTCAAAAGCAGCGCAGAGGCGGCCTATCAAGCCTCCCTCAAGGCAGGTGCCAACATCGTCCAGATGACCCTGTCGAATTTCATATAATAGCGAATCCCAGATTTTCGGGATAAGCGCCAATAACATACTACAGACCACAGGAGGCCAACAAATGAAACTCAAGACCAAGCACTTCGGAGAAATCGAATACGATCCTAGCCTGGCAATCACCTTCGATGAGGGCCTTCCGGGATTCCCGGAATGCAAGCAGTTCATTGTCCTTCTGGAGAACAAGGAAGAGGACACCTTCAGCTGGCTCCAGTCGACTGACGATGGAGACTTGGCCTTTGCCTTGATCAACATCTACAACGTCATGCCGGAATACAACCCGCTTGTGAGGAACGAGGAAGTGGCAGGGCTGGGCGACATGAGCGACAACAACCTGTTGGTCTACAACGTTGTTGTCATCCCTGACGACATCAAGCAGATGCGCGCCAACCTCCGCGCTCCCATCGTCATCAACCCGACGACGAAGAAAGGCAAGCAGGTCATCCTGGACAACGATGAGTACGAGCTCAAGTACAGGATCTTCGACCACGTCGAAACCAAGCCTGAGGCTGTCGGAAGCCGCTAGGCAAAGGGCGCGCCAAAAAGGCTGGCTTGGGGAAGGCCTCGCGAGGCTAGGCAAGTTTTCCTTGGTCGACTTTTCCAAGCCGAAAATTTTGGCTTTGCGCCATAGTTCAAGCGAAATCAAAAATTTTCACTAAAGCGTATCCCAAATCTAAAACCGGGGCTTGAAAGAGTCCGGCGCTTTAACGGATTTTGGGATAAGCGCCAAGTCAGTGGCTGCTTTCGAGCGAAAGCGTATTTAAGGCATATCGCGCCCTAATCCGGCGCATGCGATAAGCTCTTGGCACTTTCGCTCTAGGGCATGCCACAAAGAATACGATTCCAAGGGTGTTGGCACATGCTTGCATTATCTCGCAAAGTCGGAGAGTCAATAATAATCTCCGACAACATAGAAATAACTGTGCTGGGTGTATCAGGCGAGACCGCCAAGCTAGGCGTAACAGCTCCCCGCAGCATCCCGGTGCACCGCAAGGAAGTGTACGAGCAGATCCAGTTGGAGAACAAAGAGGCTTCTTCAAACTTAAATGTGGATGGATTCAAGACCTACAGCAAGAATAAGCCTGAAAAGAAATAGGCTTAAGCTGTTGCCTTGCTGGTGTCTTGCTTGCGGAGCATATCCCAAAATTATATCCGAGGCACCGAAAAAATCCAGCGTTGAAGCATTCGCCAGGATTTTTTCGGCGCCATTTCGGAATTTTGGGATATGCACTAAAAACGCGCTGCGGCGCGGATTGGGAGCCTTCCAGGAGGCTCCGTGGGGAGCTTCCTTTGGGGAGGCTCCCTTTTCTTTGTTTATAAAGAGCCGTTTCTGCATAGAATATGAATATGAATGGGATCTTGCTTGCTATGCCGTGTTTGCTATACTAAGTGCATATCCCAAAATTCCAAAAAAGGCGCAGTGAAAGTCATCGCGATGCTTTAACGCGTGACTTTCACAAGCCATAAATTTAATTTTGGGATATGCTCTAATGAGTGAAAAAACTGCGCTTCACCATCTAAATGTTGCAAGCGGCAGATGTCTTGGCATAAGCTGGCGCAGAAGTGGGCATGTTTGATAGATAAATTTAAGAATTTCGCGCAAGACTGGCATGGAGGCAGGGGATTTGATAGATATATTTAAAGATTTCGCTTAAGACTGGTACAGAGGCAGGAATAAATTCAAAAATTTATAGATCGATTTAAGGTTTTCGCTTTAGGACGGGCTTCGTTTAGTGCTAAAATGTATGTATTTTAGCACCCTTGCAATATGGCCTGATTAAAGTTCAATGAAAGTTTCAAAAAAGGCTTTGAATTTGTCTTACTTTGCATTAAAATATGTTCTGTGCCTTTGTGCATATCTCAGAATTCAAAAAAGGCCCTGGCGGGATTTTCGCCGGACTTTCCTAGCCTATAATACTTGCGAGCGGCAAGATTAGAAATTTGTTTATGGAAGCGGGCCTGCCTGGCTTCAAAGGCGGGCAAGAATTCCGGTTTTGAACGCTCGCGGTATAAATTCTGCGATCTGGCACCTATGCCTGGTCACAGGCTGACGAACATCTGCGGCGCTTGTGCCGGCTGGCTCAGCTTTGGGATTGCGCACAACTCGAAGGATCCTATATGCATATCCCAAAATTTCCGAAATGGCGCCGTAAAAGTCATCGCGATGCTTTAACTAGTTTGCTCGGGCTTCTGCGAGCAAACATAGTGACTTTTTCGGTGCCTCGGATATGATTTTGGGATATGCTGCCTTAGTCTGCCGGCATCAAATTTTACCTCGGAGGGATCTTAGTTGATTGAAGTCAGAAACCTGACAAAGCGCTACGGCCAAGTCTACGCGGTCAATGACGTGAGCTTCACGGTCGACGATGGCGAGATTCTTGGTTTCCTTGGCCCCAACGGGGCTGGGAAGACTACAACCATGAACATAATCACCGGCTATTTGGCAGCGACCAGCGGAGATGTCATAATCAATGGCGTTGACATCCAAGCCGAGCCTGAGAAAGCCAAGAGAAGCATAGGGTACCTCCCGGACACGCCGCCTCTGTACGGGGACATGAAAGTCGCTGAGTACCTGAAGTTCGTGGCGGACATCAAGAAAGTAAGGCCTTCGATACGAGCTGGCATGATCGAGGAGATCATGGACATTGTGAAGGTTTCAGAAAAGCGGTCACAGCTTATAAGGACGCTGTCAAAGGGCTACAAGCAAAGGGTCGGCCTGGCCCAGGCGATGATGGGCTATCCAGAGGCCATAATTATGGACGAGCCGACAGTGGGCCTTGATCCAAAGCAGATAATCGAGATGAGGGATGTCATAAAGAACCTTGGGAAAAAGCACACTGTGCTTCTGAGCTCCCACATCCTTCACGAGGTTAGCGCTGTATGCGACAGGGTGATGATCATCTCAAAAGGAAAGATCGAGGCGTCAGACACACCTGAAAGGCTTTCTTCGAACATTACCCATGGGCGGAAAATGAGCGTGCGGGTGAAAGGGGAGTCATCCAAGATACTGGACGTGTTCCAACAAACCCCATTGCTAAAGAACGTGAAAGCCGAAGGTTCGCGCGAGCCAGGGACAGTGGAAATCCTGGTTTCAGGCGATGACGGCGTGGACATACGGGAAGCCGTGTTCTACTGCTGCGCGAAGGCGTCTCTTCCCATTTTGCAGATGAATTCCCAAGACCTCACCCTAGAGGAGATATTCCTTCAAATCACAAGCGAAGGAGGCGCAGAGCAATGATCGCTTTATACATGAAGGAGATGAAAAGCTACTTCATCTCTTGGGTAGGGTTCATCTACCTTTTCATCTTCGTGCTCCTTATGGCGATATTCTACACTTTGATAAATCTTGCCTACGGGGTGCCGACATTCCAGGACACGCTGTCCAACCTGACAATATTCTCCTTGGTGTTGATGCCGGTTTTGACAATGAGGCTTTTCGCCGAGGAAGCAAAGCACAAGACCGACCAGCTGATCTTCACGTCTCCTGTGTCAGTTGCCGGGATAGTGCTCGGGAAGTTTCTGGCGGCGCTTAGCCTTGCTTTGATAGGCATGGCGATTACTGTGATATTTCCTATCATGATATCCAGGCACGGCCAATTGCCGGTGGCTAAGATAGCGCTCAGCTACCTGGGCTACACGCTTTTGATCTCTTGCTTCATATCTGTTGGCATGTTTATATCGGCCATTACCGACAACCAGATCATTGCGGCCATAAGCACATTTTTTGCCATGCTTTTGCTTTATATCATTGACGCCATAGGATCCGCTTTGTCACAGGGAGTTATGGCATCCTCCACGGCCTCTTTGGTAGCCGTTGCGATATTGGTTGGGCTTGTGAGCCTTCTGGCATATGACAGCACCAAAAGCCTGACGGTGGCAGTTGCCACGCTTTCAGTTCTCCTTGCGGCCACTGTCCTTTCTTTCTTTTTGGCAAAAGACGCCTATGTTGGCCTGATTGGCAAGGCGGTCATCTGGATCTCTGTAATGGGAAGATTCGGAAGCTTCACCAGCGGAATAATAAATGTTTCTGACGTGGTGTTCTGCCTGTCATTCGCGGCGGCATTCATATACTTGACCATCAACTTGATTGAAAAACGCAGATGGAAATAAGGAGGAGGGCTGGCATGAAATTTGATTTTTCAACACTCGCTTCCAAGAAGGTCAGGTACGGCTCCCTTTCCACACTGATGATAATCATTGTGTTGGCGGTCTTGGTGGTTTTGAACCTGGTCTTTGAAAGATTGGACTTGTCATTTGACTTGTCTTCTAACACGAACTACTCATTGTCCCAGGAGTCAATTGACATCGTTAAAAACCTGGACAAGCCGGTTACGATATACGCCTTGGTAAGAACCGGGGAAGAGGACAACGTTCTTTCGGGCTATGTAGGAACTCTGACATTCAGCAGGCTTCTGAGGGAGTATGAGACAAACTCTTCAAACGTAAAGGTTGAGTACAGGGATCCCTACATGCTCCCGGGATTCGCGGAGCAGTTTTCTGTTGAGGGAGACGGCATTCCGATAGACAGCGTCATTGTGCAATCCGGGGAGAAGTTCAAAGTCATAAAAAGCACTGAAATGTACACGGTGAATTACGACCAGAACTACCAGCCGTATGTGGAGTCAATAAATATTGAGACAAACATATCCAATGCCATAAACTACGTGACAAGCCCGGTTACAAGCGTATTGTACACCATCACGGGATCGAACGAGCAGACGCTCTCCGAAAACCTGAAGAGGCAGATAGACCTTGCGAACTACGACATCAAAGAGGTAAACCTAGCCACAAGCGACGTGCCTGAAGACTGCACCATGCTTTTCGCAACCCAGCCTACCAGGGACTGGACTGAAGATGAGGCGAAGAAGGTTCTGGCATACCTCCAAAACGACGGACGGGCCATTTTCCTGGTAGCATACTATGGCACGGAGTTCCCGAACATGTCAAGCGTACTGCAGAATTACGGGGTTGATCTTGGAAAGTACATCGTAATCGAGGGAAATCCCAACAACTACATCGTAGGCAATCCAGTCTACATTCTTCCGACAATCGCATCCCATGCCATTACGGATCCCCTTGTGGCGGCCGACTACATGCCGCTCATGGTCCAGGCTTCTGGAGTGGACTTGCTTGATGTGAAGAAAAGCTCAACTACAATAGAAAAGCTGCTCGTTTCCTCCAACAAGGCTTACGGGAAGACAAACCTGAAGTCTACAGTCACGACGAAAGAGGCTGCGGACACAACTGGCCCCTTCAACCTGGCTGTTGCAATCACCGATTCTGTCTACACCAATGAGCAGCATACGACAAAGATCATAGTCGCTGGCGCGTTTTCCATGCTTGACGAGAACCTCAACAACGCCATCAGCGGCGGCAACTGGAAGTTCTTGATAAATTCAATGAACTGGCTGCAGGACAAGGAAAACACCATCTACATCGCGCCAAAGACTCCTGAGGAGCAGACAACGCTCAGCATGACATCCAGCCAGGCCTTTGCTTACGCCATCATATCAGTCCTGGTGTTGCCCGGCTTGATCCTGGCAGCCGGCTTCTATGTGTGGTTCGTGAGGAGGCGCACCTCTTGAAGAGAATCGGCGGCTTGATCGCTTTAGTTGTCATTTTGGGAGGCCTTGCGGCCGCCTACTTTTTCTTGGGGCAGAAGGACGCGACAGTGGAAGAAGCGACTGCAGAGCCCAGCAAGACCGTCTCCTTGGTCAAGAAAAGCATCTGGGAAGTAACGAAAGCCTCCTTCCATTCAGATAATGGAGAGATGGAGATATATCCGGTGCTTACGCCAAATCCGACTCCAGCGCCAACAGCCGCGCCGGATCCGGAAGCTACGCCATCCCCCGTCCCAGAAGAAACTCCCACCCCAACACCAACCCCCACGCCGATTGTGGGATGGGCTGTCAAAGGGTTTGAAAACGCCAAGCTGACATCATATACAGTGACTGACATCATGAGATCTGTATATGCGCTTGACGCGTCGGAACAGTTCATGCCAACGGTCTCAAACCCCGCTGACTTCAAGCTGGATCCGCCCCAGGCTTATGCCGAGGTGGAGTACTCAGACGGAGAAAAGAAAAAGATCATGATAGGCGCGCAAACGCCTGACAAGTCTTCTTACTATATGATGATAGAGGGAGATCCAGCGCTTTACCTGACCTATTCATCAACTGGGGAGGATTTCTTCAAAACCCCCAAGGACTTGCTTGACAAAACCATAACGATGGTTGCCTCAGACGCGCTGGAATACGTCTATATTGCGCCAAAGGGCAAGTCGCCGATAGAGTTCGCCTACAAGGGAACCGAAGAGGAGAAGCAGTCAGATATCCAAACCTATGGAGGCATAGGCCTGTACATGGTTCAGCCCTATGACGGCTGGGATCTCTACGCCTCCAACTTCCAGACCAATGTCCTAGACGGCATGTCAGGCATAGCCATGGATTCTGTCATTGACGCAAACCCATCGAACCTGGCTGACTATGGCTTGGACGATCCAGCTCTGGAAGTCTGGCTTACCGATAGCTCCACTGACTTGCACTTCCTGATTGGAAACGACATAGATGACGAGACTGCCTACGCCATGTTTTATGGCACCCCGTATGTCTATTCCATGCAAAAGTCCTATGTCGCAGGCCTTTATGACATCAACGTCTTCAAGTTCACGCAGCGCTTCATAGCGCTAGTCAATATTGACAACTGCGCTGGCATTGACATCACAGGCCCAGGACGAAGCCATTCCATGACTATAGTTCATCAGACGATCTCGCCAACTCCCATTCCAACGCCGACAACCGATCCAGCGGCGACGCCTTCGCCTGTTCCAGCTGAAAGCCCAGCGCCAACAGCTACGCCTATCCCTCAAAAGGTGATCCATCCCACAGTTGATGGAACTGTCACCCAAGAAGGCGCGTTCAAGGACTTCTACCAGACTGTCATAGGCCTTGGGTATGATTCTGAGATTCAGGGTTTCACTCCCTCGGGAGCGCCTGAAATCACAATCAAGTACACCATGATACCAGGGCTTGATCCGATAGACATTAATCTCTACACTTACAACCAGAACTTCTACGCCATCGAGAAGGATGGCGGGGATATCCGATTTGTCATTAACAAGCAATATCTGGACCTGATGTTCCAGACGCTTGATGACATGAAGTCGGGAAAGTTTGATGAGTAGAAAATAAGAAGAACAGCGCCAGCCGCAGGCTGGCGCTGTTCTTCGTGCTTTTTTTGGGCAAACGGCTTATTTGGCTGGATTTATTGAGATAGTGTTTGCCTGGGCTTGCGCAGGGATGCCCGATATGCTATACTAACTATCAAATCCTGAAATGCCATAAAAAGGCGGAGGAGTTTCGCGGGAACTGTAATGGCGGATATTGTTAATGAAACCAGTAAGTTTTTCGCCTTTGGTGAGATCGCCTTTAGAAGGGAGCGCTTTATGAACAGGCTGGTGCTAAAAGTGTTTGATGACGAACATGTTGTATACTATTATTATCCAGATGGCTTAGGCCCTTGCGGCGAAATAGAGTACATATTCGGGGAAGACGAGCCGACTATCCTAAAGCTTGGAAACAATGACAGAGGCTACTTTGCAAACAAGGCCATGGAGTTTCTGGATGAGTGCATTGAATGGGGAATGTACCCGCTAAGGTGGCTTATGGCTTGGAATTAGGGTATCTTGTGAAATTTTGGATAAGGAGGCACCCTATGAACGATATTGTTTTTAAGGCCAGCGAGGGCAGAATGCTTTATTATAACTACATCCCAGAGGGATTGGTCGATTTCCCGGGGGAAATTGTGGTTGATCACGTCAATCTCGAACTTGAAAATGTAAGGCTTTCTGAAAAGGACATCGATGGGTATTACGCAAAAAAAGCTGTAGAGTATATTTTAAATCGCATAGAAAGATGGAGCGTTCCTGTACACTTTACTCAAATATGGTTTTAGGATCGTTGCCAATTTTCCTGAAGAAATGAGGAGCCTGTTTTGCAAATTGACCTAAATATAAGCACAGAGCAAGAAAAAGAAGCGATTGACTTTTACAAAGAAATTAGGTTGTGCGACACTGACGTCAAAGCGATATCAAAGAACACCAAGCTGGATGAAGAGAAAATAAAGACAATCAAGGAACACATATTCAAGAAATTTCATCTTGTTAAGCTAGGATACAAGAGATTCGACCCCGACTATGACATGGCTGTGTTTTGGAAGAGGCTGATAGATGGGGACGTTAGAGAGAAAGACCTGGTGTTCCTTGAGCTGATGTACGATGAGTATGTTAATGTTTATGTCAACGGGATGACGATTTGGCAAGCTCATAAGACAGTCAGTAGAAAGTTTGACTATAGGCGCTTGAATGACTGAGGCGCATGAATGATCAAGGCGTTGCAAACTTTGCTGCACAAGGCTCTAACCAGATCTTATCACAAACTTTCGGACAACCGAAGTCCTGCCAAAGCAGGGCTTCGGTTTTTTGCTGTGCTTCAAAGCGCTTGTGGCTCAGAGCGTTATTCAAGCTGCCGCAAAGGAATGCTTGAATGCCAAGCACTTCCCGATTGCTTCTGTGAAATTCATGAAAGATTCAGCAAAAGCTTAAATCTGCCTTTGAAATATTGCTCTAACTCAGCAATAACAATAAACCAGGTTGACTCTGCAACTGCATCAACCTATTTAACGACATGAACACATTTATCGCGAAAACTGCCGATCAGGGGTCAATACCCATAAATAATTATTGTCTTATGCATCCGAACCGATAAATATTTCCTTTATAAAAACTGGCATAGCTATATCATGTGCGCAAAAAATATGCTATACTGTCTTGGAGCAATTTGAATCCAAATTTGAAGGGAGAATATCAATGGTGAAAAAGAGAGTTATTTCAGTATTGTCACTGCTCGTGGCAATATGCTTGATCACAGCCGCATGCGGTGGCGGCACGGCAAACAATGCAGGCGGCAGCACGGGAGGAAGCCCAGATAATGCTGGAGCGGCGGCGTCGTCAGCGCCAGCGCCAGTTGATGCGGTCGCAAATCCGGCTTCAAGCAAGGGAAACGTATTTACTTACGCACAGGTATCGCCTCCTGGCATTTTTAACGGCATCTTGTTTACTGCCACTTATGATGACTATGTATGCGGCCTGGTTTTTGACCGCCTTATCAGATATGAACCCAGCACCATGGCATTTGAGGAGAAGATGGCAAAGTCATATAGCGTAGACATGGAAGCGGGAATAATCGAGTTCAACCTGAATCCTGGAATCCAGATCCAAAAGGGCTTAGGGGAGCTGACCGCGCAGGACGTGGCGTTCACTCTGAAAATGATCATGGATCCCCAGTATGACGGAACGCAGTATCCTTACTACAGCAACATAAAGGGTGCTGAGGCGTTTAAAAACGGCGAAAGCGACAAGATCGAAGGAATCGTTCTTCACACCCAGGCGCCGGACAACCCATTGCCTGTCGTCTATGAGCCTGGCGACAACGATCCTTACAAGATAACCCTGTATTATGACAACCTGACCATGAGCAACGTTCATACCTTCGCGACCTACGGCTACATTCTTCCAAGGGTCTATTACGAGAAGGCCAGCTACAGCGATTTCACTGCTTTGAACCTTTCGCCGGTAGGGACAGGCCCTTATCTGTTCAACCAATACATCCCTGACCAGTACGTGGAGTTTGACAAGAACCCTGACTATTGGCAGACCACTCCAAAGATTGACAAGATCATATACCAGTGCATAAGCAATGACAGCAACATTCCAAGCCTTTTAAACGGCTCCGTGGATCTGGCTGAAATCAGGAACATAGACGAGGATCTGGGACAGCTGCAAGGAAACAACGCGGCGCACCTGAATGTGTCAACCATACAGGGATCCACTTTCGCGTTCATTAAGTTCAGGGTGAACGATCCGGTCATGAGCGACGTGCGGGTTCGCAAGGCGATAGCGTACGGGTTCAACAGGGCTCTGTTCATCGAAACATATACCGGCGGCCGCAGCAAGCTTACCTATGCGATGGTGCCCAAGAACAGCCCGACATACCCGGATGAGTCCAAGTTCAACAAGTATGAGTATGATGCAGTGAAAGCGGGAGAGCTCCTGGACGAAGCTGGCTGGACTTTGAACGCGGACGGATGGCGCTACAAAGATGGCCAAAAGCTTACAATCCATTACACAGGCATAGCTGAAAACGCCAACGACACAATGAAAACCGCCATGCTTGTTGAAGACTGCAAACTCATAGGCGTAGAGCTGATCCCCAGCTACTATGACTGGGCGACTTACATGGATCTGGTCAAGACAAACCCCGAGACCCAGATGTTTGGCTACGCTTGGACGATGTCTTCTGATCCGTATATGGCAACGACATTGCTCCGCAAGGGATCCGTCAACAACGACGGCAATTACGACAATCCAGAGTTTGATCGCCTGGTGGAAGCCGCCAAGAACGCGAAAGACGAGGCTGAAGCGAACGCCCTGTTCCAGCAGGCCTATCTTCTCATAAACGAAGAAGTTCCGATCCTGTTCATGAACGACTACACCAACGTATGGGTTTCCAACCAGAGAGTCAAGAACCTGGTTGTGGACACGTTTATAAACTGGACCTACAACATCGCAAACATGGAGATCGCGCAATAGCAATTTAAGTGAAAGCAACGCTTGCCAGCAAAACCTGCAAGAGCGAAAAGGGCTTCGCCCTTTTCGCTCTTGCATACATATTTTTTGTTTTTTGTTTTGTTTTTGATTTTTAGTTATTTTATTGTTTTTTATTTTGTTTTTGTTT
Organism: Clostridiales bacterium; assembly: GCA_031270945.1. GTDB lineage: Bacteria > Bacillota > Clostridia > Lachnospirales > WQUN01 > JAISWZ01. The sequence goes on from JAISWZ010000143.1 coordinate 96,779, forward strand.
TTTATTTTTGTTTTATTTAATTTTTTCTTTATTTTTTTCTTCTTAATTTTGCCTTTTCTATTTATTTTTTTGCTTTTCATATTTTCCATCTTAAACTAGGACGGGGGGCGACGCTTTGTTCAAATACTTTGCCAGGCGAATCCTAATCTCCGTAGGGGTGCTGTTTGTTATTACCATCGTGGTCTTTTTTCTAATCCATTTGGCCCCGGGAGATCCGATCAATGCCATGTACACCAACATTCCCGGCATGACGCAGCAGGATCTGGACGCCAAGCGGGCCGCTATCGGGCTGGATAAGCCGATCATCGTTCAGTACGGCATATATGTCAAGAACCTGGTGCTTCACGGCGACTTTGGAGAGTCAATCCAGTACAAGCGCCCCGTGCTGGATCTCATAAGGGAACGGCTTTGGAACACATTTTCCTTGGTTTTCGCCGCCATGGCGATAAGCATGCTTTTGGCGGTTCCAATCGGCGTGACATCAGCCGTCAAGAAGAACTCGGCCTTTGACTATGTTTTCACTTCCATTGCCTTCGTGGGCTTGTCCATTCCCAGCTTCTTTTTCGGGTTTCTGATGATCAAGATTTTTGCCGTGGATCTGCAGATCCTTCCTGCGGCGGGGGTGCAGACGCCTGGAAGCGCATTCACCGGCCTGGCGGCGTTTTTTGACCGGTTCAAGCATGCGATAATGCCCACGGCAGTGCTGGCGCTCATCAATATGGCTGGCTATACCAGGTACATCAGATCAAGCATTTCTGAGGTAATCAAGCAGGACTACATCAGAACCGCCAGAAGCAAGGGATTGCGCCAGCGGGTTGTCATATACCGCCACGCGCTGAGAAACGGCCTGATCCCCATAATAACCCTTCTGGGGTCATCGCTTGCTACCATCTTTTCCGGATCGCTTATCACGGAGAACATCTTCAGCTGGCCCGGCTTGGGGCGGCTGATATACGGGGCAACCATGAACAGGGACTACTTCTTGATCATGGGGGTCAATGTGTTTACCGCTAGCCTGGTGCTTTTGGGGCAGCTGATTTCGGACGCGCTGCTTGTGCTGGCTGATCCTAGGATCAAGTATCAGTAGGCGGCAGGCTTGCCAAAAACCAAAACAAAAAACAAAAAAAACCCAAAAAAAAAAATTAAAAAAACAACCAAAAACTCCTGATCATTGGGGATGGATTGTCATGAACAATGCTAAGCAAGAAAACCGCAATCCCTTGCGCCTGGCCATGGAGCGATTCTTTAAAAACAAGATGGCAATGACTGGATTGATCCTCATTGTCATATTCACAGTGGCGGCGCTGCTGGCCCCGGTTCTCACGCCCCATGATCGGGACAGCTATAACATGACCAGACGCTACGCGGCGCCTTCTGGCCAAAACCTCATGGGCGCTGATGCCATGGGGCGGGATGTTCTCACCCGCCTGCTTTACGCGGGACGGATCTCTTTGATGGTTGGAGCGCTGTCATCGGCCATCTCGGCTGTCATAGGAATAGTCCTGGGGGCTATAGCCGGGTTTTACGGCAAATGGGTTGACATGGCTATAATGCGGATAGCGGACGTTTTCTCGTCCCTGCCTTTCTACATGCTGGCGATCACGATCATGGCCTTGTTTGAGCCAAGCGTTAGAGGCACCATCATAGTCATGGGGTTTTTGTGGTGGACAGGCGCGGCCAGGCTTTTGAGAAGCCAGATCCTGTCGCTCAAAGAGATGGAGTTCATGGAAGCGACTACAGCCCAGGGCATTTCGGATTTCAAGAAAATCACCCAGCATCTGATGCCTAACGCCTTTGGGCCAATGATTGTAACTATAACGCTAAACATAGCCAACGCCATTTTGACCGAATCAGCCCTCAGCTACCTGGGTCTTGGGGTGCGCGTTCCAATCCCTAGCTGGGGCAACATGCTCTCTGACGCCCAGAACATGTTTGTGCTGCAAAACTACTGGTGGATGTGGGTTCCTCCTGGACTGTGCATTCTGATCACAGTCATGTCCATCAACTTTGTCGGCGAAGGACTGCGGGATGCAATGGATCCCAAGCTGGACAGATGATATGCGCATAAGATAGGAGGCGCGCCATGCTGTTGGAAGTCAAGGACTTGAAGACCTATTTTTACGTCAAGAAGCAAGAGCTGCGCGCCGTTGACGGCGTGAGCTTCTCCCTGGATACAGGACGGATCCTGGGGATCGTGGGAGAGTCGGGATGCGGCAAGAGCGTTGCCAGCATGTCGATACTTAAGCTCATAGACCCTCAGGAAGGCCGGATCACGGGCGGGCAGGTGCTGTTTGAAGGAAAGGATCTGGCGTCCTTAAATGAGAGGCAGATGACCAGGATCCGGGGAAACGAGATCAGCATGATCTTCCAGGAACCCATGACAAGCCTGAACCCGGTGTTTACGATAGGCTACCAGCTTCGGGAAGCTATCATCACTCACCAGAAGACTGACAAAAGCACAGCCAGCAAAAAGAGCGAGGAGCTTTTGGAGCTGACCAGGGTGCCTGACGCAAGCCGGGTGCTAAAGAACTACCCTCACCAGCTTTCAGGAGGGATGAGGCAGCGGGTTATGATAGCAATGTCCCTGGCTTGCAACCCAAAGCTTCTTATAGCGGACGAGCCGACAACGGCGCTGGACGTGACCATACAGGCGCAGGTGCTGGACCTTATAAGAAAAATTAAGGAAGAGCTTAACATGGCCATGCTTTTGATAACTCATGATCTGGGCGTTATCGCTGAGATGGCGGATGACGTTCTGGTAATGTACGCAGGCAAGGTCATGGAGCGGGCTACCGCGCTTGAGCTCTTCAAGAACCCAAAGCATCCGTACACGGTAGGATTGATGCGATCTAAGCCCAACATCCTTCATGACCAGGAGAAGCTGTACGCCATTCCAGGCCAGGTGCCAAGCCTTTACGACATGCCGGAAGGGTGCCCGTTCCATCCCAGGTGCGGAAACGCCATGGAAGTCTGCGCGAAAAAGTTTCCTGGATTAAGCTGCCTGAGCGGCGATCACAGCGTGTCTTGCTGGCTTTATGAGGAAGGAGGCGCAAAGTGAACGGAGAAAGCAACGAGTCAAGCGCTCCTTTGCTGAAAGTCGAAGGGCTGAAAAAATATTTCACGGCGCAAAAGAGCTTCTTCGGCCGCCCCCTTTCTTGGGTCAAGGCCGTGGACGGCCTTGACTTTGAGATCAAAAAAGGCGAGACCTTTGGAATGGTAGGCGAATCCGGATGCGGCAAGTCCACAGCCGGGCGGGTTATTTTGCGCCTCCAGGAAGCCACTGAAGGAAAAGTCACATTTGACGGCAAAGACGTGTTCAGCCTGTCAAATGCAGAGATGAAGAAGATGCGCACCCAGATGCAAATCATCTTTCAGGATCCCTACAGCAGCCTGAATCCAAAAATGAGCGTTCTCAAACTGATTGCCTGCGGAATGAAGGAGCATCACATGGGAACCTCTGCCGAAATTGAAAAGAGAGTCGGCGATCTTCTCGAGCACTGCGGGCTCAGCCGCAGGTACATTCGCCGCTACCCTCACGAGTTCTCCGGAGGACAAAGGCAGCGCATTGGCATTGCCAGGGCTTTGGCGCTAAACCCCAAATTCATTGTTTGCGACGAGCCGGTTTCAGCCCTGGACGTGTCAGTTCAGGCGCAGGTAATTAACCTTCTCACTGAGCTTCAAGCGCAGGATCAGCTGACCTACCTTTTTATCTCTCATGATCTCAGCGTTGTCAAGCACATATCCAGCCGGATTGGCGTGATCTACCTGGGCCAGCTGGCTGAGGTCGCTGAAAAGCGCTTGCTCTTTGGCAACCCTTTGCATCCGTATACCCAATCCCTGCTGTCGGCAATCCCGATTCCTGATCCGACCATCAAGGCCAAAAGGGCAATTCTTGAGGGAGATATTCCGTCTCCAACGAACGCGCCAAGCGGGTGCAAATTTAGGACCCGCTGCCCTCAAGCCCGTCCAGTGTGCGCCGAGGAAGCGCCGTCGCTCCGCCAGATCGAGCCAGGCCACCAAGTCGCATGCCATATGGTATGACCATGGATGACGACAATAAGGATCCAAAAGGCGAAGAACCAAGCAACCTGGAAGCGCCAGCCCAGGAACACGGATCCCCGGATTTGACATGGAAGGACGCCTTTGCGATGGCGCTGGCCATGTTTTCTATCGTTGGGCCAATACTGCTGGTCTTTGGAATTGTGATGGCCGCGTTCTTGCTGCTGATTGGCGCGTAGCGGGTTTTGGGGTTTTGCTTTTGTTTTTTATTTTTATTTTCAAGCATTTTTTCTCTTGCTTTTTTCTCTTGTTTTTTTCTCTTATAAAACGACTTTCGCAAACTGCATCATTTGGCTATGGCGGTGCGCCATAGGCGTAATCATACAAAATCATACAAGGAGGTTGATTCCATGCTATTTAGAAACGCCCTGGTTCACACAGGAACCGAGACGATCCCTGATTGCGACATCAGGATCGAAGAGGGAAAAATCGCGGAGCTGGGAAAGGGCCTTGAACCAAAAAGCGGTGAAGCATCTGTTGATCTGTCCGGCAAGCAGGTCTTTCCCGGATTTATCGACGCTGGAGATTACGCGGGCGCCACCGACATGGCTTATGAAGCCAAGGACTTTAACGAGAACAGCAATCCAGTGGTTCCGCACCTGGACATTTGGCATTCCATTGATCCAGACGAGCTGACCCGCCAGGAACTTTACATGTCAGGGATAACATCTGTCGCTGTCTCTCCGGGCGGCAATTGCGTGCTTGGCGGAACTGTGGCGGTTGTCAAAACCTATGGCAAGAACCTGCACCGCATGACGGTAAAGCGGGACGCCGCTCTCAAGGGGTCAGTGACCAAAGAGGTGAGCCGTGTCTTTGGCGCGAGATGGGCAAAGACTCGCATGGCCATGATTCAATTGCTTAAGGAAGCCCTGCAGCAGGGCAATTATGAGGGCAGCTACAGATATCGCAGAACTCAAGAGGTTATCGGGAGCGTCCTCAAAGGGAAAATCCCGCTGATCATTGAAGCGGAAACAGCCGCTGAAATGGAGAGCGTAATGGACGCTCTGAAAGATTTGGTTGAAAGCGGCATTCGGCTGGCTTTTGTTGTTGCCTTTCAGGCGGACAGGGCGGGAGAGGCCATAAAGAAGGCGAATGCCCAGGTTATCTTGGGCGAATTCACCCATTACACTTCAATGATGAGAAATGAAGCGAACTTTGCGGCTTTGGTTCAATTGGCTAAGGACGGAGTACCCTTTTCCATAGCGCTATTGAGCGAAGACTCGATCTGCGGCAGGGAGTGCTATTTCTGGACAGCGGCCAAGCTGAGACAGGGAGGAGTGGACGAGAAGCTTCTTTTGGATATGATGTGCGGCAATCCAGCCAGGCTTTTTGGCGTGGATGATCGCATAGGAGCGCTAGCGCCAGGCTTGGACGCCGATTTTGTTATCTTTGAAGGCAACCCCTTGACCCAGGTAGAGGCGCGCGTGCTTGAAACCTTTATAGAAGGCCGCAGCGTTTACAAAGCCGGAAGGGAGGAATAGCAATGCTCCTTCTGAAACGCGCCACGATCTACCCGCAGACGCAGGAGAAGCCGTTTTTAGGCGACATCCTGTGCAAAGAGGGCAAGATCGCGCATATTGCCGAAACTATAGAAAGCGACGCGCCAAGCCTGGATCTGGACGGCTTGAACGTCTTGCCTGGACTGATTGACTGCCATACCCATATTGGGCTTCACTACCCGGACAATCTGACTGCCTTGGAGTACATCTCTGAGTGTACGCGCCCTGTTACCCCCCATTTGCGCATAGCGCATGGAGTTGATCCTGGAAGCCCCTATTTTCCATACGCTGTGAAAAACGGAGTGACAACGGTAGGCATTATTCCAGGAAGCACCAATGTGTTAGGCGGAATCGGATTCGCGTCCAAGACCTGGGGAAGCCATATCTCAGAAATGACCATCCGGGAGTCGATCTGCGTGAAGGCTGCGCTTGGAGAAAACCCGAAGGGGTTTTATCAAGAGAAAGACATGGAACCCGATTCCCGCATGGGGGTCACCTTCCTGATTGCTGAGGCCTTGCATGACGCCAGGGACTATCTAAGAGAGAAAGAAAACGACAGCCTTTTATTTAAGAAGGAAGAGATGGAAGCCTTGATCCCAGTTCTCAAGCGGGAAATCCCTCTCAGGGTTCACTGCACCCATAACGATATGGCTTCTATTATCGAGATTGTTCGGGAGTTCAACATAAAGTTTACGCTTGAGCATGCCTGGGGCAGTCTCAACTACTTGGATGAGATCGTAGAAAGCGGCTGCGCTATTGTCTATGGCCCCATAGGAGGCAGAAGATCCTTCTATGAATCCCGCCGCACAGACATCTCCGCTGTCAAGCCGCTAGACGAGCGGGGCGTTACGGTAGCGTTGACCACCGACGCGCCGATCTATGGGCTTGACGGCTTAATCCATCACATGGAAGAGGCTGTTCGCCAGGGAACCCCAGTGGAACGGGCAATGCGGATGATCACCATCAATCCGGCAGCCATTCTAGGCGTGGAGCAGCGCGTGGGATCCATCGAGGTAGGCAAGGACGCAAACTTTGCCGTATTCCAAGGAGTTCCGGGAAAGGATATGGGGGCGCATGTCACGCATGCCATATGCGAGGGACGACTGGGGTACGAGTACGCAGGGCTGCGTTGAGCGATGAAAAGTCAAAAGATGGCCCTTGCGCAGAGCGCAAGGGCCTTGGTTGGCTTATCGGAGGTAATGCCAGGACTTTTTGGTGATGAGAAAGCACGAGCATAGAGGCGGGTTATTGTGTTTGCTAGGATTCCTGAGTGTAGACGACCGTTGTTATGCTTGTCGGATATAAAACCCATGGTAAAACATGTGTTTAGATATACACTCTTGCCATGGAAGTTAAATGGGTGCAATGCGAAACGGAAGGCCACTTTGCGCAAGCGCCAAAAAAGAGCGGCATGCATTGTTAATGCGCGCCGCTCTTTTTAATAAGGACATGAAAATGGGCATTAGGCCTAAAAGGTCTGCGCAGGAGTCAAAGCTCCTCGCGTTTCCTATCATGAGTCGACCGAACAGAGTGTTGGAGTCCAATTTCGATCCGTCGGCAGTAGAATTGCCCTGGTGGGCAAAGGTCTGCAAATCCTAAGTCGGCTATCGCGATTCATGATGTTCTCGCACTGTCCTTTACATCACTCGAGGTGATACGGAGGTGTCTGCGCTAATAATGGAGCGGAGGCTCTATAACGAGATGCCCTGACACTTCACTTATATTATAATGTGGCCTGATCGTTATGTCAACACTTTTTTTGGATTTTTCGAAATAAATTTTGCCAAGGGTATACTTGGGGGAGGGCATAGAGGCATGGAGGCAGGCGCTTGGATGGCCGTTGTTACGCTTACCGGATATAAAACCCATGGTAAAACTTGCGTTTAGATATACACTCTTGCCATGGAAGTTAAATGGGTGCAATGCGAAATGGAAGATTGCTTTGCGCAAGCGCCAAAAAAAGAGCGGCAAGCATTGTTAATGCGCGTCGCTCTTTTTAATAAGGACATTAAAATGGGCATTAGACCTAAAAGGTCTGCGCAGGAGTCAAAGCTCCTCGCGTTTCCTATCATGAGTCGACCGAACATAAACCCCGAAAGGCTTGCGCAAGTTTTGTAGGAGTCAGAGCTCCAAAAGCGGTTCCCATCAAGCGCCTAGGCCGACTATTGATGTTCCCGCACTGTCCTTTTCATCAAGTGAAATGTCTGCGCTGGCTACGGCGAGAAAGCTCCGCGCCGCTATGACACCTCACATATATTATAAAGGGCCTTGATAGCTGTGTCAATACTTTTTTTGAGTTTTTTTCGATGTAAATTTTGCCATGAGGATAGCGGGGGGGAGGCTACCGCAAAACCAAGCAACATAGAAAACCTATTTTCTTTGGCATCCCTATTACGTGCTGGCGCTGTTGCGTAGCGCTAGGCGAGGCGGCGAGGCGGATAGGTGATAGAAGGTTTTGTTTGCTTGACATCAAAAAGACGAGTGCTATAATGTGAGAGAGCGTGATAGCGCAAATATAGACAATAGTGGCTATAAAACAACAGGTAGCGCTTCGGGATTGCCTGGCGAAAATAGCGCAAATGATGAGAGGAGGCTTGACATGGCTGATGGGATCACTAAAAGGGTGTTGAGCAGGATTGAAGAGATGGGTAACGACTTTTTTGTCGCCAAGGACTTTTGGAGAGAGGGGCTCTATGAGCCTGTGAGCAAAGTGCTTAACAACCTAGAAAAGAAAGGGATGATCACGAAAGTCAAAAAAGGGATCTTCTGCAAGGAGGAAACTGCCCAGGAACTACGAAAGCGCTACCCTTTGGCGATAAAGAAAGCTATGCTGGCCATTTCAAGGAGCTTCGGATGGAGCATTGCTCCGCACGGGGAAACAGCCTTGTACATGCTTGGCTTTGACGTGCCAGCGCCAGAGGTTTGGGGCTTCGTCATAACTGGAAGCACCAGCGAGATAACGCTTGGTGACATTCCGGTAAAGGTTTTTCACAGGAACACTCGCGAAATCTCTGGCATTAGCTTTACGACTGGCATGCTCATACAGGCTCTGATAGAAATCGGGAAGGATGGCTTGGACGATAGAATGAAAAGGAAGATCAACTCCCTGCTTTCAAAGAGCGACAAGGCGCTGGTTAAAGAAGAGTCGAAAGTGACGATCATTTGGATTCATGAGATGATAAAAGAGATTTGCAACATGGACAATGTTGGCGGCGCTGTCCAAGGATAGCGTGATTTAAGCTTTTTCTTCATGAATATCAACGCGAAAAAAGGAGGATCTAAGCGATCCCCCTTTAACGTCTGCCCATGTTATTGGATTAGCTGATGTTCTGAGAATCTCAGGCGGGTGCTTGAGAGGCACCCGCCTGAGCGACAAGTCTGCTACTGATAAATCTGCACGGATTTATCCGCCTCGTTCCAAATAACGTTAGCGCCCAGATGCTCGGCAACATAACGGATCGGAACAAAGGTTCTGTCGTTGACAAGCTCCAGGGCTCCCAAGCCGTTAGGCAGCTGCTGGCCTAGGGTCAACCGTATTATGACTGTGCTGCCAGTGCTTATTGTGATGCCTTTCGTTGCGTCGTTCCAAGCAACGCTAGCGCCAAGCGCCTCAGAAATCGCTCTCAGTGGCACCATTGTCCTGCTGTCTGAAGAGATGTACGGAGCGGCGTCATTAAGGGAACTGGCACCATTTGCCTTGTACCCGCGATCTCCAATGGTGAAGACCAGCTTTGAGATTTTGGCGCTTGCGATAACACCATACACTCCGCTTTCATAAGCCCAGAACTGGAACGTCTTTCTGGAGGCCAAGTACTCGCCGCCCAGCTGCTTGTAGCTGGCGATGCCATTGCTGTAAAGTACGCCAGTAAGGGATTCGATCTGCCCTTCGTAGCTTGAAGCGTCGAACTCAAGCAGGAATGGCTGAGTGTTGCGAGGAATTACTTTCCCGTCAACAACGATGTTCACTGTATACAGCTGCTTAAGGAAGCTTGCGTTAAGTGTGCTGGTTTCTTGAAGCTTCGCGGCCAATTGAGATGCCGGAGCGCTTGTTGACTTTGAAAGCCAGATCTCAACCGCTGAAGAGTTCGTCAGGCTAAGCTCTGCGATAGCCTTCGCGGGAAGGGAAAGAGTGAAGAAGCTTCCCTTGATGTTAAGCGGCTTTCCGGCACTTTCAACCTTAAGCAAAGTTTCTCCTGTAAGAGCAAGCCCTTCGCGTCCGGCCGGAATAGAAAGATCCACTGACACGTTAGATGACAGAGCCTTGCTGATGTCAGTAGTTGTTGTCGGCGCTGACACCAAGCGGCTTATAGAAGTCGATGGGGCGGGCTCGTAGTATGACGGGGCGTAATAGCCGCCTGAACCGCTATCTGACCCGCCTGAAGGCGTATCAGTTTCTCCGTCTTCTTCGTCTTCTTCAACCGGCAGCTCGAACGAATGCAGTATTGGAGCTGAAAGCTGCTTCGCATTGTCTATCCCGTTGGGCACTATTGTCGGCGGGCCCCAGTAAGAAGCGACAGAAAGATCTGTCAGCTCCTGCGGCTTCTTAAGACGGAATATTATCAGGTTGCCAGTTTCTTCGTCTTTCACGTCCGCATTGTCAAAGGTGATCGTCACGGATTTGTTGTCTTCATTCCAGACTGTTTCCCATTTCTCGGCGATTGTGAAGCCTATGCCAAATTCGGAGGTGTTCAATTCTGTGTCAAATGTGATGTCTATCGCCAAGTGGCTTGAATCAGGCTCGTAAATGTCAGAATAGGTGACTTCAGGAACCCATGGATCCGCAACTGGGTCTGGAGCTTCGGCGCGTTCGCCAGTGTCGCCCTTGAAATCCGGCGCTTGCGGCCATACTTCCATTGGGCCATTATTGTAGCGGCTTACCGGCCAGCTGATGGGAGTGTCAAATGTAGTCGCAATAGCGTCATCGTAGGCGTCTGCGGCGGCTGAACCGCCAGGATGAATGTTGCTGAATGACATTTCAAAAGTGTATCCGGGAATAACCGGGAACTGAAGATGCTTGAGGGTAAACGCGCTAAGGGAGTCCCATGCGTCATTCTCAAGAAGATCTGTGAATATGGAATCATGGAAAAGGAGGCCGTAAGCCAGAAGGCCAGCGTCGAAAGCGTTTTTGTCATTGCGCCCGGAGTACGGGGAAACGGTTTTCGCTTCTCCGCCAACATAAAGCTCAACGCCATCAGCTACACGGCTTGCGAATCCGACTTCGCGGTTTTCCTGCTCTCCGCTGCCATAGCGGTTTCCGCCTGATCCATCGCGGACTGTTCCATGCCTCAAGGCATCTGAAAGGGTAATGCCGCCAAAGTAAACGCTGTTTGTTGTCTTTTCGGTTCCTACGGTTCTAAGCTCATATCTGCCGTAATCCATGATGTCAGTTGTCAGGCTGAACGAGAACTCACCATCGCCTTCTGAAGTCGGATCGAGCTCAGTGCCGTCTGGAAGGACTAGGATTACGCCATCAGCGTCGGAATGGGCTGTGACAACAGTGTCTATATCTGTGATTACCGTGTCCGCTTCAGTCCAAAGCACATATTTGTCAGCGCTTGCCCAGGGAATGTAGCTGCTTGCTATGTCGTAAGGATATGAGGTCATTTCGCTAATGGAATCATAGACTTTGTCGTTATAAGTGACGCTCCAAAGCTCTCCATCTATGCCGTCTGGCCAGATGTCCTCGTAATGCAAGCCTTCGCCTTCCCAGAACTCGCTCATGATCGCGAGATAGAACGGGAAGTCGCGGTTGTAAACGGCATGGTTGCTTTCACGGGAGCGAACGCCTATGTTGCCGCCAACTCCCAGGAAGTTGTATACTTCTTGCGCCGCTATGACAGAAGCCACGGCGCCTTCGTTTCCAAGCCAGTGATCTTCGTTTCCGCCAGACGCGAAGAACGCGCGGGGGGCGCAAAGCGCGATTATGGCTGCTGGATCAAAGGGAAGCTGGTTGTCCTTGTTGCGGAACTCAAGAGCTTTTGATGAGAACCAGAAAGCTGATCCAAGTGAAATTGTAGGGATTTCGGTGCGCCCGAAAACATGGTCAGCGCGATCAGCGACGTCATAGTTAAATATCTTTCCCTCGACAGCGTAGCGGTAGCTCTGAATGCCAGATCCGCCGGGCTCGCTTGGGAATGCTATTGTGATGCGATCATCAAACGCAGCTGCGAACATTGCCGCTTTGCCGCAGCGGGAATGCCCAATGACTGCAGACTTTGAAGGATCGATTGCGTCTAGGGCCAATCCGCCCTTGGCTGCCGCCTCGTTCTCCAAAGCGTCGATTATGCGGCTTACGCCCCATGCCCAGCCCAGCAAAGCGCCTGAATCGTATTCATAATCATCTGCGCTATATGGGTAAATATCGGTGTAAACCCCGGAACGGCTGGCGTTATCGGAATAAACGTCTCCATAGTTGAAATATATGAAAGAATAGCCTCTTTCCAGCATTGATTCGATTTGCGTGTCGCTAATGGTCTTGCCAATGCCTATAAGAACTCCCGAGCCGGCGGCCTTGGCTTTGTCTGGATCTGGCGTGTATATTGTGATTTCGAACTTGGAAGTTTTGCCATTGTCCGTGACTGTTATCCAGTCTCGTTCACTTGGCATTTTCTCCCCTGGGATTTCCTGCAAAGGCTTATTGCCGCTGAGGGTGGTTGCAAGAGCAAAGCCAAAGCCTGATGGAACCGCGTATCCAGAATTCCATACCTCTATTGCATAAGCGTTGAGCTCTTCCTCAGTCGCGCCTTCTTCAATAGGAGGAAATGTATTGGTAACATCACCCTTGGTTCCCCAAAATGTGAGCTCATTGATGTCCACGCCGCTGCCTGTTGTGAGCTGGGTCTTCAGATCGTTAAACAGCGCGTAGGCGGGATTGTCTATCATTTCTGACGTATGGCTATATATTGAGCCTTCCTTCGGCGTGGGCTGCTGGTAGCCAAGCCAGTAGTACTGCACGAGATCTTTGATTTCCTGGCGCCTGATTTCCCATTCGGCTGAGTCGTCCACAATGCCGTTGCCATTCGGGTCAATCGAGGAATCGAAAAACTCGAACGGGTTCGGGATTGTGTCAACGGGCTCAAGCTCATCTACACTTGCTGGGAAACTGTCGCGTGGAGCATTGGGATCGGAAGCGAAGGAAACGACGGATACTGAAGCTGAGAAGACGATTGCGAGCAGCATTGCGAGTGCGGCTTTGATCTTCCTTTTCATATATAACTCCTTCCATTTAAGGAAGTGATCGCTGACACCTAAGCGCGGGCCGCTTTATTGCGCAACGATCACTAGTGCATATCCCAAAAGTCCTGCATGGCGATGGATAGCGTTGCCCGCCCTAATATTAATTTTGGGATATGCTCCTGGGACTTGCCCTGGCTGAGTCGGGAACTGAATACGTGTTCATAAAACATGCGCAACATTTGCGCACACAGTCTGCCATATGCAAAACAGACATTTGCGTTTAAACCCTTATTTGTGTTGATTTAGCCAGGGACTTGCCCTAACGGGGACATAATGGGGCTTAAAAACGTGTTTACATAGGTCGCATTTTCATGCGTTTTTGTGATAGTGAGAATAGTAACTTGCTTGCTGTGGCGTATATTTGCGAGCGAAAAATTTAGCATTTTTCGCTCGCCATTACAGCCAATAGCTCCGTTTTAAGCCCATCATTTGCTTTTTGCGCCGATTATGGCATCATATGTACTGTCTCTTGGAGATTCAACGCAATTGTATGGAACTCCAAATTTTATAGATCTTAAGCGCGTGTTTTGTGAATGGCATAAGGCATATCCTGGATTTCAAAGGCAAAAACATATGCTTTAAGCCGTACTTAAGCATTTGTATGTTACGTGCCTTTGCTCAAAGGCTCCCAATGCTTGCGTTTTTTACAAAGGGGGGCCACCGATGCATGCTTCGCAATTTCACGGGTATTGGAGATCTTGTTTAACGCCTCTGCGCCTATCCCAATAGCGTAAGTGCGAGCGTGAACCGTTCCTTCGAAAATGTGCGCAGTCATTGAGATTGCTGTCATCCGTTTACTTAAAAATATGATACCTAAAAATAGAAAAAGCGTCCTCTCATTTTAGGACATTTGAACTAGCAGTTTTGGACAAACTGGATAACTGATTGTGGATGATTATTGAATATATGGAATATGCCATGAAGCGATTGCCGATATTTTTATTTGAGCATAAACACGTGAGTGAAAAGAAATATGGTTTTAGTGCGGGCGAGAGTTGATTGCAAGCGAAAATAGGAAATGAAATTTACAGATGATTTTGCTCTCAGACATGGCTCAACGCAAAAAAGGAGGATCTAAAAGATCCCCCTTTTGGATCGCTTTCAAAGGCGAAAGCAATCTAATGAGTTGCTGATATTCTCGTTTTCGAGCATCACTCAGGCGGATGCTAGAGAGGCACCCGCCTGAGCGGCAAAGGCTTTCTACTGATAAATCTGCACGGATTGATCCGCTTCGTTCCAAACAACGTTAGCGCCCAGATGCTCAGCAACATAACGGATCGGAACAAAGGTTCTGTCGTTGACAAGCTCCAGCGCTCCCAAGCCGTTAGGCAGCTGCTGTCCTAGGGTCAACCGTATTATGACTGTGCCGCCAGTGCTTATTGTGATGCCTTTCGTGGCGTCGTTCCATGTCACGTTAGCGCCTAGCGCCTCAGAAATGGCTCTCAGTGGCACCATTGTCCTGCTGTCGGAAGAGATGTACGGAGCGGCGTCATTCAGGGAACTGGAACCATTTACCTTGTATCCCTGATCTCCAATGGTGAAGACCAGCTTTGAGATTTTGGCGCTTGCGATAACACCATACACTCCACTTTCATAAGCCCAGAACTGGAACGTCTTTCTGCTGGCCAAGTACTCGCCGCCCAGCTGCTTGTAGCTGGCGATGCCGTTGCTGTAAAGAACGCCGGTAAGGGATTCGATCTGCCCTTCGTAGCTTGAAGCGTCGAACTCCAGCAGGAACGGCTGGGTGTTGTGAGGAATTACTTTCCCGTCAACAACGATGTTCACTGTATATAGCTGCTTAAGGAAGTTTGCGTTAAGTGTGCTGGTTTCTTGAAGCTTCGCGGCCAATTGAGATGCCGGAGCGCTTGTTGACTTTGAAAGCCAGATCTCAACCGCAGAAGAGTTAGTCAGGCTAAGTTCTGCGATAGCCTTCGCGGGAAGAGAAAGGGTGAAGAAGCTTCCTTTGATGTTAAGCGGCTTTCCGGCGCTCTCGACCTTAAGCAAAGTTTCTCCTGTAAGAGCAAGCCCTTCGCGCCCGGCCGGAATAGAAAGATCCACTGACACGTTAGATGACAGAGCCTTGCTGATGTCAGTAGTTGTTGTCGGCGCTGACACCAAGCGGCTTATTGAAGTCGATGGGGCGGGCTCGTAGTATGACGGGGCATAATAGCCGCCTGAGCTTCCAGAGTCGCCAGGGGTACCTTCTTCGCCATCTTCTTCATCTTCTTCAACCGGAAGCGGGAAAGAAAGCATTATCGGTGCAGACAATTGCTTCGCGATGTCTTTTCCATTGGGCACAGTATATGCGGTGCCACGGAAGGTGAATGAAAAATCTGACAATTCTTGCGGCTTCTTAAGGCGGAATATTATCAGGTTGCCCTCTTCTTCGTCGCTCACATCCGCTTTGTCAAATGTGAATGTCACGGTTTTGTTGTCTTCGTTCCAGGAAGTTTCCCATTTTTCAGCGATTGTGAAACCTATGCCTAGCTCGCTGGGATTCACTTCGGTGTCAAATGTGATGTCTAGCGCCAAGTGGCTGGAATCCGGCTCGTAGATGTCAGAGCAGGTGACTTCAGGACCCCATGGATCCTCAACTGGATCGGGAGCTGTGGGACGTTCGCCAGTGTCGCCCTTGAAATCTGGCACTTGCGGCCATACTTCCATAGGGCCGTTATTGTAGCGGCTTACAGGCCAGCTGATAGGGGTGTCGAATGTGGCTGCAATCGCCTCATCGTTGCCGCTAGCGGCGGCTGATCCGCCAGGCTGGATATTGCTGAATGACATCTCAAAGGTGTATCCGGGAATGACTGGGAACTGAAGATGCTTGAGAGTAAACGCACTAAGGGAGTCCCAAGTGTCATCCTCCAGCATGTCGGCAAAGATTGTGTCATGGAAAAGCAGGCCATAAGCCAGGAGGCCTGCGGAATAAGCGGTTTTGTCGTTGCGCCCGGAGTAAGGGGAAACAGTCTTCTGCTCTCCGTTAACGTACAGCTCAACGCCATCAGCCACGCGGCTTGCAAATCCGACTTCGCGGTTTTCCTGCTCATTGCTGCCATAGCGGAAGCCTCCGGATCCATCGCGGACTGTTCCATGCCTCAAGGCATCGGAAAGGGTAATGCCGCCAAAGTAAACGTTGTTTGTTGTTTTTTCGGTTCCGACGGTTCTTAGCTCATATCGGCCATAGTCCATGATGTCAGTTGTCAGGCTGAACGAGAATTCGCCATCGCCTTCTGAAGTCGGCTCGAGCTCAGTGCCGTCTGGAAGGACAAGGATTACTCCTGGCGCGTCAGAATGGGCTGTGACAACTGTGTCTATATCAGTGATAACCGTGTCCGCTTCAGTCCAAAGCACATACTTGTCAGCGCTTGCCCATGGAATGTAGCTGCTTGCTATATCAAAGGGATAGGAATTCATTTCGCTTATGGAGTCATAGACTTTGTCATTGTAGGTGACGCTCCAAAGCTGGCCATCAGTGCCATCGGGCCAAATGTCTTCGTAATGCAGGCCTTCGCTTTCCCAGAACTCGCTCATGATCGCGAGATAGAACGGGAAGTCGCGGTTGTAAACGGAATGGTTGCTTTCACGGGAGCGAACGCCTATGTTGCCGCCAACGCCCAGGAAGTTGTACACTTCTTGAGCGGCTATGACAGAAGCCACAGCGCCTTCGTTTCCTAGCCAGTGATCCTCGTTTCCGCCAGACGCGAAGAACGCGCGGGGGGCGCAAAGCGCGATTATGGCTGCTGGATCAAATGGAAGAAGGTTATCCTTGTTGCGGAACTCAAGAGCCTTTGATGAGAACCAGAAGGCTGATCCAAGCGAAATTGTAGGGATTTCGGTGCGCCCGAAAACATGGTCAGCGCGATCAGCAACGTCATAGTTGAATATTTTTCCTTCGACAGCGTAGCGGTAGCTCTGAATGCCAGATCCGCCAGGCTCGCTTGGGAATGCTATTGTGATGCGATCATCAAACGCGGCTGCGAACATTGCCGCTTTGCCGCAGCGGGAATGCCCAATGACTGCAGTCTTTGTTGGATCGATAGCGCCAAAGGCCAATCCGCCATTGTCTGCCGCCTCGTTCTCCAAAGCGTCTATTATGCGGCTCACGCCCCATGCCCAGCCCATCAAAGCGCCTGAATCGTATTCATATTCATCTGCGCTATATGGGTAAATATCGGTGTAAACTCCGGAACGGCTGGCATTGTCAGCATACACGTCTCCATATGTGAAATATATGAAAGAGTAGCCTCTGTCCAGCATTGATTCGATTTGCATGTCGTTGATGGTCTTGCCGATGCCAATGAGCACCCCTGAGCCTTCGGGTTTGACTTTATCTGCCTCAGGCGTGTATATGTTGATTTTGAATTTGGAAGTGTTGCCGTTGTCGGAAACTGTTATCCAGTCGCCATCATTTGGCAATGTTTCCGCTGGCGCCTCTGTCAGATCTCCGCCGCTTCTTGTTGTGGCAAGAACCCATGTAGTGCCGTTCGTTTGAAGAACAGCGTAACCGGAATTCCATACCTCTATGGCATAAGCTTCGAGCTCTTCGTCAGTAGCGTCTTCCTTTGGAGGAAACGTTTCGGTAACTTCGCCTTTCGCCCCATTTGCGAGCGCATAGATCTCCACTCCGCTCCCTGTGGCAAGAGATTCCTTTAATTCCTGGAACAAAAGAGAAATAGGGTTTTCTACCTGTTCTGACGTATGGCTATATATTGAGCCTTCCTTCGGCGTGGGCTGCTGGTAGCCAAGCCAGTAGTACTGCACGAGCTCTTTGATTTCCTGGCGCCTGATTTCCCATTCGTCCGCATCGTCCACAATGCCGTTGCCATTCGGGTCAATCGATGAATCGAAAAACTCGAACGGGTTCGGGATTGTGTCAACGGGCTCAAGCTCATCTACACTTGCCGGGAAACTGTCGCGTGGGGCATTGGGATCGGAAGCGAAGGAAACGACGGATACTGAAGCTGAGAAGACGATTGCGAGCAGCATTGCGAGTGCAGCTTTGATCTTTCTTTTCATACATAACTCCTTCCGAATTATGGAGGTGATCGCTAAGCGCTTGAATACGCGTTTATGAGATGGACAACATATCCAGCTGCTCTGACGCCTAGATCTGGCGAAAAGCCTTGATCTGGCGAAGCGACCACTAAATGCATATCCCAAAATCCTTTTTCAAGCCATGGAATTATTTTTGGGATATGCTCTAAGTGCGTATCCCAAAATTCTTTTTCCAAGCCATAAGTTTAATTTTGGGATATGCTCCTGGGACTTGCCCTGGTGGCTTCGAAGCTTGAAAACGTGTTCAAAAGGCATGCGCGATTTTTACCAATTCATGAGCATATGCGCACACAGTCTGCCATATTTCAAACAGACATTTGCGTTTTAAGCTTATTTTTTGTTGCTTTAACCAGGGACTTGCCCTGACGGGGACATAGAGGGACTTAAAAACGTGTTTACATAGGTCGCTTTTTCGTATGATTCTAATCAAATCATACCCGACCCGAAAGCACAGTTTTTAGTCTTCTTTTGCTTTTTGCGCTGGCGATCCGGCATGCAATGCGCCAAGATCCAGCGTCATATGTACTGGGTGATGCAACCCATTTGTATATCTCCAAATCTTGCTGGACGTACGTGTTATGACACGGCATAAGACATAGCCGGATTCAACGAAGATTCCGACGAAGTTCGATGATTTGGGTATGCTTTAGGCCGTTTGCTGGCATTTGCAGCTCTGCCCCTTTGCCCTTTGTCCGAAGGTCAAAGGCTCTCAAAACTTGCGTTTTTTTCAAAGTTGGGCCAACGATGCACACTCCGCTGCTTCGCGGGTATTGGCGATCTTGTTTAAGCGCCTCTGCGCCTATCCCCAATAGCGTAAGTGCGAGCATGAATCATTACTTTAAAAAATTGCACAGTCATTGAGATGGCTGTCATCCGTATCTAAAAATATGATACCTAAAAATAGAAAAAGCGTCCTCTCATTTTAGGACATTTGAACTAGCAATTTTGGACAAATTGGAAAAATTTTTGTAGGAACCTTTTGAATTTCTGGAATCCATTGCAATATAATTGCCTGTATTTGTTATTGCGCAAAAATACGGGACTGGAATATTATTGCAATTCAGAGGCAATAATTAGGTTGGCCTTAAGGAAACCGAGAATGACAATGAAACACGCGCCATCGCCCAGATTTGACGGCAAACAAGTTTGCGGCAATGTGACGGGATAATAAAAGAATACATTGCGCTAAAAATTTTGTGGAGATATAATAGATCCAGGAGCGCTGCGCCCTCGCTGGATCGGAATGGAGGGGCAGTTATGCGAAAGCTGTTTGAGAAGGTAGAGATTGGCGAGCTTTATGACTTTATCGATGAAGCGCTAGATCGTGACGAAAGCCTTGCAAAGCTGTTTCTGGCAACATTCGTTGAGACAGACTATGACTCTGCGATAGAAAGCCTGAAAAGCGAGATTGAAGCCGCCATTGATAGCGCCCAGATCAACAGGAGGCCCTGGGAAGCGTTGGAGATTGACACAGAAGCAGTCTCAGAAGAAATCATGGCGCACGCTCGAAGAGGGCGTGTCAGGATAGCGTTCGATGCGCTGGAAATCCTGCTGGATGAGCTGCACGAACTTGTTGACGAGCAAAGCGAAGGCAAGATTACTGACAAAATCCGGAGTTGTGCTGGCCTCATGTCAGACGTAGCGTATGAAGCCGAGGATCCTGATGATCAAAGGTTTGTGTTTGAGCATTGCCTGGAGCTCGCGAAAGCCGACATGGCCAGAGACTATGGCGTCCGAGATGATTTTTTTGACATATGCGCCAGTTTGGTCACTGAAGAAAACCGCAGCGACCTAGAAGCGGCAACCGAGAACCTGCCATTGTCTGCGCGCATTGAAATCATCAGGAAGCTAGAGGGCAAGCAAGCGGTTGACGATTACATCAAGGCTCACATGGATGAGAAGGGCGTTCCCGAATTGGCTTACGATGAAGCCATGGCCAAGAAGGATTACGTTGCGGCGGAAAACTTGCTCAACACCTTTTTGGAGACAGATAGCAAATACGACAAGCTGAGGGATCTTAAAAGGCTTTATTCTCTCCATGAGCGGACAGGATCGACAAGCAAAATGATTGAAACGGCGGAAAAACTCCTGTTCCAGGGTGAAGCGTCGTACTACCCAAAATTGGAAGCTTTGCTTCGGGCGAGCGGAGAATGGGAAGCGCGACGCAAATCCGTGAATGAGAAAAGAGAGCTGTGGCTTAACTACTACAATTACATGAAAATTTTGGAATCCGAAGGCGATTTGAGCATGCTATTCGAGCAGCTGAAAAAGCACCCCGATCAAATTTACACATACGGAAGCTTGTTTTCAAATATCTACAGAGAAGAGATTCAGCAGATATTTATCGAGGCTATTCGATCTCAGGCAGATTGCGCCGACAACCGGGGCGTCTATAGCAACATCGCTGGCAAGGTTAAAACTTTTAGCGAGGCGGGCTACAAAGCTGAAGCCCTAGAATTGATAGAGGAACTCAAAGAGATTCACAGTCGCAAGTGGGCGTTTTTGGAGGAGCTTGACCGCGTAGGCAAGGAACTGCAGAGGTAGAATTTA
Organism: Clostridiales bacterium; assembly: GCA_031270945.1. GTDB lineage: Bacteria > Bacillota > Clostridia > Lachnospirales > WQUN01 > JAISWZ01. The sequence continues at coordinate 117,178 of JAISWZ010000143.1, forward strand.
AAGCATATCCCAAAATACCGAATTGGCGCCGGAAAAGGCATGCGATGCTTTAACGCGTGGCTTTTCCAAGCACTAAAATTAATTTTGGGATATGCTCCTAATTCCGATAAGTCCTGCAAGAGCTTCAAAGCGGGACTTTTCAAAGCCATCAAGGAGGCGGTTATGCGAGAGCTGCTTGAGAAGATAGACATAGGCAAGCTTTATGACTTTATTGAAGAACGCCTGAATAGTGACGAAAGTCTTGCGAAGCTGTTTCTGGCAACATTCGCTGAGCCGGACTATAGCTCAACGTTAAAAAGCCTGAAAAACGAAATAAAAACTGCAATTTATAGCGCCATGAACGACAGGGATGACTGGGGAGCATTGCAGATTGACACGAGCGACGTCACAGATGAAATCATGGCGTACGCTCTAAGCGGGCATGTCAAGATAGCGTTCTCTGCACTGGAAATCCTGCTCGATGAGCTGTACGAACTTGTTGATGAGCAAAGCGAAGGCGAAATTACTGACGAAATCTGGAGCTGCGCGAACCTCATGTCAGACGTAGCTGATGAAGCCGAGGATCCTGATGATCAAAAATTTGTGTTTGAGCATAGCCTGGAGCTCGCGAAAGCCGACATGGCCACATACTACGACGTCCAAGAAGATTTTTTGAACATATGCGCCAGCTTGGTCACTGAAGAAAACCTCAGCGACCTAGAAGCGGCAACCGAGAACATGCCATTGTCTGCACGCATAGAAATCATCAGGAAGCTAGAGGGCCAGCAAGCGGTTGACGATTATATCAAGGCTCACATGGATGAGAAGGGCGTTCCCCAATTGGCTTACGATGAAGCCATGGCCAAGAAGGATTACTCTGCGGCGGAAAACTTGCTCAACACCATTTTGGAGAACGATAGCGATAACGACAAGCTGAAGGATCTCAAAAGGCTTTATTCTCTCCATGAGCTGACAGGATCTACAAGCAAAATGATTGAAACGGCGGAAAGACTCCTGTCCCAGGGTGACGCCTCATATTACCCGAAATTGAAAGCAATGCTTCAGGCGAGCGGAGAATGGGAAGCGCGACGCAAATCCGTGATTGAGGCAAGAGGGAAGCGGCTTTACTACACCAGCTACATGGAAATCTTGGAATCTGAAGGCGAGTTGAGCATGCTTTTCGAGCAGCTGAAAAAGCATCCCGATCAAATTTACGAGTACGGAAACTTGCTTTCAAATATCTACAGAGAAGAGATTCAGCAGATATTTATCGAGGCTATTCGATCTGCGGCAGATCGCGCCAGCAGCCGGAACGCCTATAGCAGCGTCGCTGGCAACGTTAAAACTTTTAGCAAGGCGGGCTACAAAGCTGAAGCCCTAGGATTGATAGAGGAACTCAAAGCGATTCACAAACGCAAGCGGGCGTTTGTGGAGGAGCTTGACAGCATAGGCAAGGGGCTGTAGGCGTAGGACATAATTCCGAAAAGTCCTGGCAAATGCTTCAGCTTCACCGCAGGACTTTTCCAAGCCATCAAGGAGGCGGTTATGCGAGAGCTGCTTAGACGGATAGACATTGAAAAGCTTTATGACTTTCTTGAAGAACGCCTAAAGAATGACAAAAGCCTTTCAAAGATGTTTCTTGCGACATTTGCGGAGCCGGACTATGACTCTGTGCTGAGAAGCCTTAAAAAAGATATTGAATACGCCATTCATAACACAGAGCTCCACAAAGAGAACTACGGAACAATTGATATCGACACAGACAAAGTAACGAAAGAAATCATTGCGTACGCAGATAATGGACATGTTAGGCTTGCTTTCTCGGCTCTTGAAATCATGTACAAAAAGCTTGTGGAAGTTATAGAGGAGCTCAGGGACTGCGATATCCCTGAGGCACTCTTTAGTTGCGTTGATCTCATTTCAGACATAGCGAGCGATGCCAAAGACCCGAAAGATATAGAGTATCTGTTTGAGGGTTGCCTGAAGCTCGCTAAAGCCGAAATTGACTACGATTACGAACTTGACTTCCCAGAAGAGTTTTGGCACATTTGCTCTCGGTTGGTCACAGAAGAAAATCGCGCCAAGCTAGAAGAAGAAGCCGATAACATGCCATCGTCAGCGTACATTGAAATCATCAGGAAACTTGACGGCCAGCAAGCGGTTGACGACTATATCCTGGCTCGCGCAGATGATCCGATCTTCCGCAGAATGGCTTACGACGAAGCCATGGCCAAGAAGGATTACGTTGCAGCTGAACACTGGATTAACATCTTTTTGGAGAGCGATAACCAATATGGCAGACTTAGAGCATATCCCAAAATTATATCCGAGGTGCCGGAAAAGTCCGGCGTTGAAGCATTCGCCAGGACTTTTCCGGCACCAATACGGAATTTTGGGATATGCACTTAGTGATCTTCAAAATCTGTATTCGATCTACGAGCTGACAGGCGCGACAAGCAAAATGATTCAAACGGCGGAAAAACTGCTGTCCGAAGGCTACGCTTCGTTCTACCCGAAATTGAAAGCCTTGCTGCAGGCGAACGGGAAATGGGAAGCGCGACGTGAATCTGTGCTTGAGATATGCAGGGATCATTTTGGCTACAGCGCCTATATGGAAACCTTGAACTCTGAGGGCGAGTTGGCCCTGCTCTTCGAGCAGCTGAAAAAGCATCCCGAGCAAATCTACACATATGGAAGTGCGCTTTCGAAGATTTATAAAGAAGAGATTATGGAAATGTATATCAAGACTCTTCGCTCAGAGGCGGATCGCGCCAGTGGCCGGAGCGCCTATAGCAACGTCGCCGACAGGATAAAAGATTTTAGCCAGGCTGGCTACAATGCTGAAGCCATACGCTTGATAGAGGAACTCAAAATGGTTCACAAACGCAGGTGGTCATTTGTGGAATTGCTTGACAGCATGGGCAAGATGCTGGAGGCCTAAAATTACGTAAAGTGCGGCCATAAAACAAGGCTTTGATCAAACTCATGCCTAAGCTGTTTGCGTTTTCTGGCCGATAATTCTTATAGCGGAATCATAAATAAAAGAGGAGGCGGTTATGCGAAAACTGCTTAGACAGATTGACATTGAAGAGCTTTATGACTTTCTTGAAGAACGCCTTGAGCATGACGAAAGCTTTTCAAAGACGTTTCTTGAGAGATTTGCGGCGCCAGACTATGACTCTGCGATAACAAGCCTTGTAAAGGGTATTGATGACGCCATTGATAACGCTAAGATCGAAATGATGGATGTAGAGATTAATTTATACAAAGTTAACGATGAAATCATGTCTTACGCCAAAAAGGGGCATATTAGGCTAGCTTTCTCGGCCCTTGAAATCATGCTTAGAGAGCTTGTCAGATTTTATGAAGAGAATAGTGAATTAGATATCCCTTGCGAAATCTTCGGCTGTGTGAACCTCATGCAAGATGTGGCAAACGAAGCTAAAAATCCGAAAGATAAAGACTTTCTGTTTGCGAATAGCCTGAGGCTCGCGAAAGAGGAAATAGACAGCACTGGTATACTTGACTATCAAATTGAGCTTTGGGACTTATGTGCGCAGCTGGTCACCGAAGAAAACCGCGCCAAGCTAGAACAAGAAGCCGATAACATGCCATTGTATTCGTACATTGAAGCCATCAGGAAACTTGACGGCCAGCAAGGTGTTGATGACTATATCCAAGCTCACTTGGATGAGGAAGGCATCCCAGACTTGGCTTTCAGTGAAGCAATGGCCAAGAAGAATTACAGTGAGGCTGAAAATTTGCTCAGCGCATTTTTGGAGAAGGAAAATGGTTTCAACAAATTTGATGCCCTAGAAAAGCTTTATTCGATCCATGAGCAGACAGGCAACACAAGCAAAATGATTGAAACGGCGAAAAAACTCCTGGCCCTGGGCGCAACTTTGTACTACCACAAATTAAAAGCCTTGCTGCAAGCGACCGGGGAATGGGAAGAGCAACAAAAAACTGTGGATGATATGTTTAAGATATCATGTTGGCTAAATGGACATTATGGAGATCTTAAAATCTAAGAGCATATCCCAAAATTTATTTTAGGGCTTGCGAAAGTCACGCGTTAAAGCATCGCGATGACTTTCGCTGCGCAAATCTATGAATTTTGGGATATGCACTAAGGGTGAATTGGCCCTGCTATTCGAAATAATGCAAAAACTAAAGAGGCGATTATGAGAAGTCTGTTTGATCAGTCAAACACAGAAGAGCTTTATGACTTTTTTGATAAGTGCATGCAGGAAGATCCAAAGCTTGCAAGCAAGTTCCGGGCAAGGTTTGAGGCGAGCAAGGACGAGGACGCGCTGAAGCGGCTTGAAGAAGAAATTGGAGATTGCCTGAAGCGAGCTGATAGTTGCCGCGACAATCAGGGATGCATGCAGTTTGATATGCAAGCCATCGCGGATCAAATCAAGGAATACGCCGAGAATGGGCGCATCAAGCTTGCCTTGTCCGCTCTCGAAGCCTTGCTCTATAGGCTTGATGGCCTTCGCGAAAAGCAAGGCGAATTAGAGGTCAGTGATGAGATCAACAACTGCGTCTATCTCCTGGTTGAAATAGCGGACGAAGCCAAAAAGTCCGCTGACCCCATAGATAAAGATCTCATGTTCGAGCATTGCTTGAAGCTTGTGCTTTCAGGCTTTGGGAGCGACGAAGACGTTGATTGCCTAGAGGATATTTTGTGCATTGGCATCCCTTTTGTCTCCCGAAAAAACCGCAGCAAGATTGAAAATTATCTCGAGGCCACATGGCCAGCGAAATACATCGATATCGTTAAGCGGTTTGATGGCCAGAAAGCGGCTGACGACTACATCCAGGCACACTTGGACAGGCCTGAAATCGTTGAGATTGCCTACGAAGAAGCTATGAAGAAAAGTGATTACGTTGAAGCGGAAAGATTGATAAAAACAAAGTTGGACAGTGAAAGCGATAACGATGAGGTGCTTGATCTGTGCAGGCTGTACGGGATCTACGAGTTGACAGACGCGACAAGCAAAATGATAGAAACTGCGGAAATAGTGCTGTCTAAAGGCGAAGCGTTTTATTACCCCAAATTGAAAGCCTTGCTGCAAGCGAGCGGAGAATGGGAAGCTCGGTATAAATCAGTGCTTGAAATGTGCGAGAGAAACCTTTGCGCCGAAAGATACATGGATATCTTGAAAGAAGAAGGCGAATTTGACTTGCTTTTCGAGCAGATGAAAAAGCATCCCGATTTAATCTGTGCATTTGGAGACATGATTCCAAAGAGCCACAGAGTGGAGGTCTTGCAGATGTTTGCTGAGATCATCCGCCAGGAGGTCGAGTTGTTGCGCCCAGAGGAACTAATAGGAAATCAAGATGTTTCTGCCTTAACAATCATCGACCAGGAAAACTAAAATGGCTTAAAATCAATATTTGACTGACACTTGGGCCTTAATCAATATCTATTGTTATGTCAGTGAGCGAAAAGAATTGCGTTTTAAACTCGAGTGAGCGATGCTCGCGAGCGAAAACAATGAGCGATTTTTCCTGATGTTTTCGCTCGACAGCATGTCGCTCTCATCTTAGTTGCAAAATCAAAATATAAGGAGGCGATTTATGAGAAAGCTGCTTGAAAAGGCCAACATAAAAGATCTTTTTGACTTTTTTGAAGAGTCCATGAAGGATGATTCAAAGCTTGCAAGCAGGTTCCTGGCAAGATTTGCTGAACCGGAGCGCGATGGCGCACTGGATCGGCTAAAAAAAGAAATCGACGACACTATGGATCAGGCTGAGAACTGCCGTGATGAATGGGGAAACGTGGTTATTGATACATACAGCGTCATGCACCAAATCGGGGAATACACCAACCAAGAGCGTTATAAGCTAGCGTTCTCCGGGCTTGAAAAGGTGTTCCAAAGACTTGATGGCCTGCTTGAAATGCAAGAGGAATGCGAGATCGACGAGGAGATTACCTTCTGTATTCAGGAAATGGAAGAAATAGTGGACAAAGTAGAAGCTTCCGATAACTCTGACGATAAAGAGTTCTTGTTTGATCGTTGCCTGGAAATGGCAATTGCCGGCTATGGAGACGGCTACGGCATGGATCGCTCTGATGATATGTTGCGCATTTGCAAGCGATTTGTCACCCAAGAAAACCGAAGCAAGATTGAAAA
>JAISWZ010000177.1 GCA_031270945.1 Clostridiales bacterium
CCTTTCAACCCGCGTCGAACCATCGCGTCTTTCAGGGAACAGCCGGCAATCCGGCCAAGTTTTGCGGCGGGATTGTCAGTTTGGGCAACCTGTGCTATACTCAATAACAAAATGCGCATCAATGCGCAAACTAGAGCGGGAGGGCAAGCATGGAAAACGCGGGAGAGAACGCTGCGCAAATCGCAAGAATGAGAGAGCTGGCGGCTATAGTCAGCGAGGCTTCAAAAGCCTACCACCACGAAAGCCGCGAGATCATGAGCGACCTGGAGTACGACAAGCTTTACGACGAGCTGGCGGCGCTTGAGAAAGCGACAGGGACAGTCTTGGCCGGAAGCCCTACCATGAAGGTAGGATACGAGGTTATCTCAAAGCTGGCGAAGGTCACTCACGACACTCCGATCCTGTCCTTGGACAAGACCAAGGATGTTGAGGCTTTGAAGTCATTCCTGGGAGATCGCGAGGGCTACTTGTCTTGGAAGATGGACGGGCTGACAATAGTGCTCAAGTATTCCGGAGGAGAGCTGAAGCAGGCGATAAGCAGAGGAAACGGAGTCCAAGGCGAGGATGTGACCCACAACGCCAGAGTGTTCAAGAACATACCCCTAAGGATCCCGTACACAGGAGATCTGGCTCTCAGGGGAGAAGCCGTGATCGACTACAAGTCCTTTGAGAAGATAAATGAGTTTTTGCCTGAAGACAAGAAGTACAAAAACCCAAGAAACCTGACAAGCGGGACGGTCAGGCAACTCAAGAGCGAGGAGGCCAGGGGGCGGAACGTGTCGTTTTTCGCGTTTTGCCTGATAAGCGCAAACGGAGTGGAGTTTGAGGATTCCAAGAGCAAGCAGCTGGACTGGCTATCGAAGCTTGGTTTTGACTCCGTGTACCACGAGAAGGTGACCGGAGACACTATCGTTGATTCCGTTGAGTCCTTCAAGGCCAAGATCCCGACAAACCCTTTTGGTTCTGACGGCCTGGTTCTAACGTTTGACAGCCTCTCCTACAGCGCTACCCTTGGCGCGACAAGCAGGTTTCCGAAAGACAGCCTGGCCTTCAAGTGGAAGGACGAGGTAGCCGAAACGAAGATCATCGAGGTTGAATGGAGCACTTCCAGGACTGGCCTGATAAACCCGGTGGCGGTGTTTGAGCCTGTGGAGATAGAAGGGACCACTGTCAACAAAGCCAGCGTCCACAACGTCAGCGTATTGGAGTCCTTGGCTCTTGGAGTAGGAGACATAGTCCAGGTCTACAAGGCGAACATGATAATCCCTCAGATCGCCAAAAACCTGACGGAAAGCGCCACTATCGAGATACCCTCGAAGTGCCCCGCCTGCGGCGGGGACACGGAAATCTTCACTTCAAAAGAAGGAAGGTTTCTTAGGTGCACAAACCCGGAATGCGGCGCGAAGGTTATCATGAAGCTCAACCATTACGCGTCCAAGAGCGCCATGAACATCGATGGGCTCTCTGAGCAGACGATTGAGAAGTTCGTTGAAAGAGGGTTTTTGTCAGAGTATCCGGACTTTTACGCTCTTTCTTCCCACGCAAGCGAGATCTCATCCATGGAGGGGCTAGGGGAGAAGTCTTGCGCCAAGATCTTGAAAAGCATTGAGGCGTCCAAGAAGTGCCGCCTCCCCAACTTTATCTACGCCCTTGGCATCACCCAGGTAGGATTGAGTAACGCAAAGCTGCTTTGCGGATATTATGATAATGACATTGAAAAAATCATTTCGGCCAAACCTGAGGAACTTGCCGAGATAGAAGGATTCGGGGAAGTTCTGGCCAATTCCCTGGCTTCTTACTTCTCGGATGAGCTGAATGTGTCGAATGTGAGAAAAGTTCTTCCAGAGCTTGAGATCGAAAAGATTGAAAAATCCTCTGACGGCCCTCTCAAAGGCCAAAAGATCGCCATCACCGGAGACCTTTCGCTATTCGCCAATCGCCAAGCCCTGGTTGAGAGAATCGAGGCTCTTGGAGGAAGCCAGGTTTCAAGCATCTCGTCAAAGACCAGCTTCCTGGTCAACAACGATTCGCAGTCCTCCTCGTCAAAGAACAAGAAAGCCAGGCAGCTGAACATCCCTATTCTTACAGAGCAGGAGCTGGTGGAGAAGCATCCGGAGCTTTTGAAGAGTTAAGTACACGCTCTTCTCTCATGAATAGCATGGGCATTCTTGCCATGGATCCAGCTTTTTTGCGCTGCGCACATGGCACAGGGTCTTGCGTTAGCAACACGCGACCCACTTTCTTTATGCAGGAAAACAAAGAGGTGTCCCGATGAATAAGAAAAACGTTCTTGTCATTTTCGGAGGCGTGTCTCCGGAGCATGAAGTTTCCAAGATTTCAGCGTATTCCATAATAGCAAACCTGCCTGAAGAAAAGTACAACATCATTCCAGTTTACATCTCCAAAGAGGGAAAATGGCTGCTCTATGACGGCTCCATCGACAATCTGCGGAATGTTCCATGGGAAAAATTCGGGACGCCCGCCGTGCTGAGCCCTGACAGGATCAACAAAGGGCTTCTGCGGATAGTCGGAGACAAAGTTCGGTATGTTCCTGTTGACGCAGCCTTCCCTGCCCTTCATGGAGTTTACGGGGAAGACGGATCAATACAGGGGCTGTTGGAGCTTGCAGGCATCCCCTACGTAGGAAGCGGAATACTTGCTTCCGCCTTGGCCATGGACAAAGCGATGCTAAAGCTGTTCGCCGCAAGGCTTGGCTTCAAGCTAGCCGAGTACCTGGTCTTTGATCAGCCCGAGAATGCAGAAGAATTGCAGGGCATCCTAAAGCGCATAAGATACAAAATCGGATACCCATGTTTCATTAAGCCTGTTTCAGCAGGTTCGTCCATTGGCGTTTCGAAGGCGCAAAACAAGCGCGAGCTCCAGGATGCGGTAGAACTCGCTATCACCTGCGGAAACAGGATCATGGCCGAAAAGGCCGTCGTAGGGCGAGAGCTCTCAGTCGCCCTCTTTGGCTACGGCGCCAACGCCGAAGCTTCTGTCGTTGGAGAGATCACTCCAAAGGCTGGCTTTTACGACTACGCCTCCAAGTACAACAGCCCGGAAATCCAGATCAAGGCGCCAGCTGACATTCCTGAGGAAACATCAGAAACAGTCAGGCGCATGGCAATAGAGATTTTTAGCGCCATCGGCGGAAGCGGGCTTGCGAAAGTTGACTTCTTCCTGGAAGAAAGCTCTGGCAACATCCTATTCTCAGAGCTTAACACCATGCCAGGCTTTACGTCCCAATGCCTATACCCCACTTTATGGCGGGCAACAGGCGCCAGCTTCCCGGATATCCTGGATAAGCTGATTTCGAA
>JAISWZ010000250.1 GCA_031270945.1 Clostridiales bacterium
ATTTTCGCTTCCTAGGTCGATGGTTGTTACGACAGAATAGAAATTTAATCAGACCTTCAGGCATATGGCAGAACGTTTGCCATATGCCTTTTTATGATATAATAGGTATCTACACCAGCAGGTTTATAAGAATATCTTCATCACAAATCTCAGGAAGCCTTAGGGTAGGCCGGTTAGGCCTTGCAAATACGATCAAAGTATTCCAAAAATGCGATAAGTCTCAAATTCAAAGGCCTGATAAATCAAATAGACATGAGATTGGAGGCGTTAGACATGACGTTCAAGCTAGCATCTCAATTCAGCAAGGATCCAGACGAAAGGGCCGCTTTCCTGACAAGGCACATAGCCGAGCTCAACTACAACGACGACATGCAGGCTTCCAAAGAAATAGGCGAGGAAATAGGCCGGGTCGAGGGAGTGAAAGATCTCGTAATCGCAAAGATCAAGAGCGGTGCTTCTGACGCCGACTTGATGGACTGGTATGGCTACTCCCAAGAAGACATCAAGACAATGCGAGCTGAAATCGCTAAGGGGAACACCCCCTAAGCTAAAGATTGATCTTTCGCTCTTAATTCCGACGTACCACTTTGGTCAAGGAAATTCGAGCTGGATGCCTCTGTCTTTTCAGAAGCAATAACTTCAACAAACCCCAGATTATCTGGGTGCGATTAATATTGGGGTTCTTGCTTGCCGAAACGTTTTTCATTGTCATCTGCTTTACTGCATTCCGTTGCAATAACTCAGCCAAGGCTTTGATTAAAGCCAATACTACTTAAACCCTTGCGACTAAGCCATATTCGCGTTCTTTGTCAATGGTTGTTACGACAGAATATAAATTTAATCAGACCTTCAGGCATATGGCAGAACGTTTGCCATATGCCTTTTTATGATATAATAGTATCTACACCAGCTGCTTTATAAGAATATCTTCATCACAAATCTCAGGAAGCCTTAGGGCAGCCATTGGAATATGATCATTTTTTCAAAAAATGCGTTCTACCCCAAATTCAAGGGCCTGAAAAATCAAATAGCCATAAGAGCCTGTTTAAAATCTTTTAAAGAGAGAATAGTTTATCAAAATGCCGCGACCACCCCAAAAAAACCTGGACACTCAGTGATAAATTTTCTCGATTATACAGGATATTACATAAAAAAACTCTTAAAATTTTCTAGACAGAAAAAAACTTTGTGTGGTATAATGCGTCGTGTTGAGCTCAAATTTCAGCTGTAGAGGGCAGAGGCAAACACGTGCATTCTCCCTGTGGTAGCGATGTTACGCCAGATCAATTCGAACTAATAATGAGCTTTCTTGAATCGGCTACGAAACAAACGCGACCTTGAAAGTATGAGATGTATGATCTTTTTTGCGCCTCACTTTATATTTTGAGAGAAGGCTGTTTTGGATGGTTAGAGAATTCGCATAAGCATCGGAAAAATACCGAACGAAATATTCATACAACTCTGCAGATGGTTACACTATCATTTATAAGTATGTTACTTAGAAGATACTAAGTTTATTTTTAATTTGATCACACGGTTAAAAATTGCATAGCAAATGATGTATATTACATTAATTATTCAATATATATTTATAAAAATTCACTTAACAGCTAAATTTTCAGAAAGTAACTATATAATATTGTTTCAATACATAGGATTGATTTATGACAAACATGCTTAAATCAAGGTGAGACAGCACGACCTGTCCGCCTTGATTTTTAGTAGCTGTTCGTAGCTTTGAACAACCTGAATAACAACTGATTAAATTGGGTTTGTAAACTACACACTATACATCATTAAGCATTAATGCAAAGGCCAAAAATTCCGCAAAAATACAAACTGTTCGTTGCAATCTGCTCTTTCGTTCTCAAGATTAGAGATTTTAAACAAGCTCTAAGAGTGGAGGCGTTAGACATGACGTACAAGCTTGCATCTCGATTCAGTATGGATCCAGACGAAAGGGCCGCTTTCCTGTCAAGGCACATTGCCGAGCTCAACTACAACGACGACATGCAGGCTTCCAAAGAAATAGGCCGGGTCAAGGGAGTGAAAGATCTCGTAACCGCAAAGATCAAGAGCGGTGCTTCTGATGCCGACTTGATGTACTGGTATGACTACTCCCAAGAAGACATCAAGACATTGCGAGCTGAAATCGCTAAGGGTAACACCCCCTAAGCTTAATCTTTCGCTCTTTATTCCGGTCGTTCCGCTTTGGACTTGGACAAATCGCAGGAATCCTTAGAACAAGCCTTGATATATAATCCATTTTTCCAAAAATGTGTTCAATCCCAAATTAAGGGCCTGATAAATCAAATAGACATGAGATTGGAGGCGTTAGACATGACGTTCAAGCTAGCATCTCAATTCAGCAAGGATCCAGACGAAAGGGCCGCTTTCCTGACAAGGCACATTGCAGAGCTCAACTACAACGACGATATGCAGGCTTCCAAAGAAATAGGACGGGTCGAGGGAGTGAGAGATCTCGTAACCGAAATGCTCAAGAACGGTATCACTGATGCTGAAATCAAGAAATACTACCGTTACACCGACGAAGACATCAAGATATTGCGGGCTGAAATCGCTAAGGGGAACACCCCCTAGCCAAAGATTGATCTTTCGCTCTCAATTCCGGTCGTTCCACTTTGGTCATGGAAATTCGAGCTGACTTTCAGACATATATCAGAATGCTTGCCATATGCCTTTTTATGGTTTAATCGTCACAAATATCAGGCATCCTTTGCGTAGACCTTGCAAACCTAATTAATCACTCATAGCCTAATACATTTGTTGACATTTAGTACGATAAATGCTAAAATCTGATTAACTAACGCTAAAACCAAATACATTGAAAAGGATGTGTCAAATACGCCAGATACGAGTATAATCAAAATAATGCCAAACCCAGAGCTGCAAAACGAACTTGCAACCATAAAGCGTATTCTGTCAAGCAAGATAATAACAGCAACTGAAGCAGAAACGTTGTCTATCGCAAAGCTAAAGAAGTTCACAGGCGCTATACCCTCGGAGCATAACGATATTCACGTCAACCTCAAAGACGCAATAGATTCAGTTAGCATCCCTGCCGACTTGTCGAACGAAAATTTTAAGCTGCTGGAGGAGATACTGCTGGGCGACTATCTCTTGCCTAAAATCCTTACCCCCATGGAAGCTGGCATATTCAAGAGCTTGCTGTCACACGAGGAAGCCCTTCCAATCCGGATTAGCATTGTAAAGGCATTCACAGACTTGGAAGTCACCGATGTGACGGTTCTGCCAATGGTCTTCAAAGAAAAAATCTTCTCAGGCATAAATCTCCTGGCTAGAGACGAACAGCAAAAAAACTTCAAGATAACCTTCGAAATTAACAATGATCCCGTTAAATCAGGGCTTTCTCATATTAGGTTCCAGCTGGTGTACTCTGAAAGCCAGTTTGATTCATCTCAAGAAACCCCTGAATGCAATCGCGTAAAGATCGAGAAGTTCTATCACGTAAACCTTCTCAACTGCACCCTCTTTGAAGAAGGCAAGCCTTTCATGCGCCAGTTCACGTTCCGCGCGGCTGATGATTGCGAGGAGCTATCCAATGATGACACAATCATCACAGTCGAGCTCCCAAAGATCGATGCTTTTCTTGACTCCTCTGTGGAGGAATTAACTCTTGCCCAAAAATGGGCCGTATTCCTAATCAAGTCAACGGATCCAGACTTCGAAAGCCTGATTGCAAAGTTTGCCCAGACAGATGAGGGGATAGGTTTGGCGGTGCGGCTGTTAGCGCAGATCAGTGGTGATCTTAAAGAAAGGGCAAGCTTCCTGACCAGGCACATAGAGAAAAGGCAGCATTTCCGCTTTGGCTCATAGAAATCGACATCCCTTATGACAAGCGGGGCAAAGGCATATGGTAGATCGCCTACCATTTGCCTTTTTATGCTATAATCAAATGGAGCACTCAATAAAAAGCAACTCCAGCTATAGATACAATAAGAGCATATCCCAAAATTATATCCGAGGCACCGAAAAAATCCGGGTGTTTGCTCGCAGAAGCCCGAGCAAACTAGTTGAAGCGTTCGCCAGGATTTTTCCGCTGCCATTTCGGAATTTTGGGATATGCACTAAGTGAGCCAAGCTTCAAGGAGGGATAGATTTGTTATTTCCAGAATGGATGAACGCGGATCAAAGAGCAACCGCTATGTCAAGGCACATAGCAGAGCTCAACTACAACGATGATCTGGTGGCCTCTTTTGAAATCGGGCTAAAAAAGGGATATGAACAGGCTCTCAGAGCAGAAGTAAAGAAAGTCGCCATCAACATGATCTACCGTGGCACTGATGATGCTCACATTACGGAATGGACAAATTACTCCAAAGAAGACATTGCGCCACTGCGGGTTGAAGCCGAGGCAAAGAAGCTGCTCGCCATCAACATGATCACTCTTGGTTTTGATGATGAAGCGATAATGGAACGCACTCAATATTTCAAAGATAACCTAGTCGCGCTACGGATCGAAGTCGAGGCGGAGAAACCGCTCGCTATCAGAATGATCAATCTTGGCGCTGATGATGAAGCAATACTGAAATGCACCCATTACTTCAAAAGAGACATTGCTGCGCTGCGGGCGGAAGCGGCTGAGGCAAAGGCGGATATTCCGGAGGAAAGTTAGATCTGGTTGACTTATTGGAATGACAGCATATTTCTAGAATCACCCGCCTTTGAAGACAGGCATGCCCGCTCCGTTATGCCATCGAGCGATGAGAAATGCACTTTTTGCTCAATCATGTGCGTGTTCACGAGCGAAAACATCAAATGTCTTTGCTAATGTTTTCGCTCGATCGTATAAATCCCTCATATTCCAATCTAGCGAGAATAAAGCAAATTCATCTGAGAAAGCTAAAAGTGAGGCTCCTTCTTTGCAGTCGCCCTCAAATCACCAAACCAAGAGCATATCCCAAATTTCATTTTATGGCTTGCGAAAGTCACGCGTTGAAGCATCGCGATGACTTTCACTGCGCGAATTTAGGAGTTGAATAAATTTGGCTCTATTTCCGAACTGGATGGATGACAACCAGAAGATCGCCTATCTGTCAAAGGTAATATCGGACACCAACCATGAAAACGACCTTATCGCGGCTAGGGCGGAAGGCCGGGCCGAGGGGGAGAAAAGGGTAACAATCAGCATGATCAGCAATGGCGCTGATGATGAATTCATAATGGCATGCACTCAATTCACTCGAGATGACATCACGTGTTTTCGGTCTGAGGAAGCTAGGAACAAGGCCAGGGAGTTGGCTGAGCTTAGCCTGAAATAGAGATATCCAACGCTATCCTGCAAGCCAAAAACAATTCGGCGCGTCTGTGCGCCACAGCGCTCCCACAGTTAACCTCCCCTTCCCCACCGCGCCAGCCCCCCTCGAAACACAAATTTCTTTTTTCTTCTTGACAGGCAGAAACACTCCTGCTATACTGTACTTGTCCGTGCTAGCCGGGGAGTCCGCGGATCCCTGTACTCGCAATCCGCTATAGCGGGGGTGATGCCTGCAATAGGCTCCTCTCTTGTGGGGCCAATGGCCCTGTCCGTGAAGTGTTGACAATTAAGTCCCGCGCAATAGCTG
>JAISWZ010000431.1 GCA_031270945.1 Clostridiales bacterium
GAAATCACCTTTCGGGAAAAATGCCAAAGGGGCAATCGGATCTGTTCACTTCATACTTTACGTTCATCTGCGACGAAGCGCAGGTAGAGAATCCTTGCAACATGATGGGCTAGATTTGGCTCCGGGCTTCCCGGTTTAAGGGGTAAGGGCGCAAACCCTGGGTTTTTAAACCTGTTTTCCTCCAATCAACACAAAAGAATGCATATCCCAAAATTGATATTGCGGGGGAAAGCCAAGCGTTAAAGCATCGCGCATCTTTTCTTGCACTTTCATTTTTGGGATATGCATAAAAACATTCCAGTTCACTCACTCTTAAGGAGCTGGCATTATGGCAAAGAAGAAGAAAAAGAGCAACGACGTCAAAGCGCTCAAGAAGCATGATCGTATAGGGGCAGCCAAGCATTGGATCACAACGTTCCAGGGGCCAGATGTCATAGAGGCGTACCGGAAGAAGTTCCACGTAGATGTAACAACAGCCGTCTATGATCTGCGAGAAGTAAAGTATCCATTTAACGGCGCGGATTTTGAGATTCTAGAAGCAGAGCAGAAACGCGTGGCAGATAAGCAGGCGAGAAAAGCGGGGGCCGTTACCTTTGATGACGACGAGATAGTCGGATATCCAGACAGCGAGTTCGCCTTTATCGCAGGATATACCTCTGGAGGAGCTCCGTATGGCACAACTTACGCTGAATTGGAGACCAATCGCATCCTTGATCTGAGACGGGAGCTTCCGCGAATACCGGTTCCATTCTCGGAGCTGAAAGAAAGCGAGAAAAACTGGGCTATTGATATCCTGAACCAAGATCTAGATGAAACTATGCGCCTCTCTATCTATCTGCCCGGAGAACAAATGAAAGAAGAGACTTTGAGCGAGCTGTGCGCAATGCTGACATCCAGTCTAGATCAGTGGTGTGACCTTCACTATAAAAGCATTGAAATCCAAGAATCTACCCCTTTGAAAAAAGTGGTCATCGATGAATTGCTAAGTGACATCTACGACGAAACTGTTGAGGAAATCTACCAAGAGATGCTAGAGGACGGTTTTGACGAACTGCCTACTTATGAAGAAGCGATGATGCGCGCTGAAGGCCGGTTTGATCTCACTGAGACAGAGCGATTGAAGCTTCGCGGGCTGCGCCAAAAAGACATGAACGCATTGTTTGGCATCATGAGCAAGCCCGAGGTGATGTATGCTTGGGAAGCGGGATTCACCAAGAAAGAAACCCGCAATTGGATTAGCACTCAGATTTCACGCTACCGCAAGAATGGCTACGGCTATTTTGCCGTTATACTAAAATCTACCAAGAAGCTGATAGGGCAGGCTGGCTTGCTGAGAACTGAAGCCAATGTTGACGGTGAGCAGATAACAGAGATCGGTTACATCTTCGACAACGAGTATTGGGGGAACGGCTACGCCCTCGAAGCCGCCCGCGCTTGCGTCGACTTGGCTTTCCACAAGTTCGGCTTGGAGAAGATTTGCGCCACAATCCGCCCAGAAAACACTGCATCCGCAAAGGTGGCTGAAAAGCTGGGCATGAAGAAAGTCGGAGTTTACGTGAAAGTGCACAACAACAAGGAAATGCCGCACGACGTCTATGTGCTGGAAAAATCCGAGCTCGCATAGGAAAATTTTATGGGAAAGAAAAAGCAACCCAAGTATATCCATAAAGACGACTCAGCGCTCAAGGGGTAATGATAAAGAAGCCGCTGCTAAAGAGCTACGGCTTCTTTTGGCCCTTGCGGCAGACGGATGCGCTGGGAGTCGGCGTAATCCAGGTGACTGCTGATGTCGAAAAATTGATATGATTTGAAATAATACTCATCTCAAATGGAGACATAGGCAAACACCCTAATCTAGCGGATTTCAGAGGTGCTTGCGCTTTACTCACGTTTTTCAAGTTATTTCAATATTTCGACACTTACAAGGGGCCGAGCTAGCGACAGCAATATGCCGCGCGCCGAAAACCACTCCCAAATTTAACACCACTTGGAGGTTATATGCAAAAAAGCATGAATCAAGAAGACCTATGGGACGTTGCCGCCGCCAAAAACTACGACACCGAAGGAACCGGCATGTTTGCTCCTGATGTAATAGACCCCACAGTTGCGTTCCTCGAAAAGCTCGCGGCGGGAGGACGTGCCCTTGAGTTTGCCGTAGGCACAGGGCGAGTTGCAATCCCGCTTGTCAAACGAGGCGTTTCGGTTACGGGCATCGAGCTGTCTCAGCCAATGATCGACCAGCTCCGGACAAAGATGGACGAATCTTCGCTATACGTTATATGTGGCGACATGAAGAGCGTTAGAGCCCCTGGCGATTATTCCTTAGTCTACCTTGTCTACAACACCATTTCAAATCTTCTCACCCAAGAAGACCAGGTTGAATGCTTCAGGAACGCCGCGCGGCACCTTGCTCCTGGCGGACGGTTTGTTATTGAGCTTTGGGTGCCCGAGCTCAGGCAGTTGCCCGTAGGCAAGGACGCTGTAGTCTTTCGCAATGCGCCTGGATACATAGGCTTGGATACTTTTGACATTTTGTTGCAGAGAGTCGTGTCACACCATTTCCGGTTTGATGAAGCCGGCAACGCCAGCCTATTCCGAAGCCCGCATCGCTACATTTGGCCAGCCGAATTGGATTTGATGGCGCAGTTGGCCGGGTTCTCGCTTGAGAGCAGGCATGCGGATTGGAGCGGCGCCGCGTTCACTGCAGACTCAAGCTCTCATGTATCGGTGTATCGGTTAAACGGCTAAAAGTGTGGATTTAGGCCGAAGGGTTAAGCCCTATGCCAGAAAGCCAGCAAATCCGGGCGCTCTTTGATTGTCGAAATATTGATATGTTTTGAATTTATCGCTGTTCGAGAGGCGCATTAGATCATGGAGCTCAGGTCAAAGCGGAACTCTTGAATTGGCGGATTATTGTCTATTTGCTAAGCCCATGCGAAACTGATTATTTCATGTAATATCAATATTTCGACACTTAAGGTATGAACCAAATTTCCAGATTTACTCCATGCGCTTAGGGTAACCGTCAAAAAAACCTTAAAAGGCCCTGGCTTGCGCCAGGGCCTTTGCGTATTGCATTCTTTAAACGTGGACAGCCCTGGAAAGCTCCAGAGCGTTCACCCGACCTTCAGGCTAAAGCATATCCCTTTGTTTTTTCTCGGAGCGTTCGCAAGGACTTTGTCGATTTGCCCACGAACATTGGGCAAACGCTATCCGGCACCCCTACTTCACTTTGTATACTGTGTAGCCATCCAGCAAGTGCGGGCTTGCAACTGGCGGGTATTCCTTGC
>JAISWZ010000341.1 GCA_031270945.1 Clostridiales bacterium
TCATGAACGTTAAGAAAATCAGGAGACTCATGAGGAAGAATGGGCTACTGTACTCTTATGAGCCTGCCGAAAGCCAAGTCGAGCCACTGCAAAGCTAAGTTTCCCAAGATTTTTGCGGATGACTTTTCTGGTACCTTGAATTTCATTTGGGATAGCCTTATTGGCGCAGTCCATCCCGGATTATGTTCATTACTGGTATTTGTTTTATTCAACGTGATCAGCTCACAAAGGCCTAAAATCCAGTAATCCGTAGGTGCACTTTTCTCTCATGCATAATTCTTATGGGCCCGGGCACAATAATACGGCAACATCGGCGGGGGTCCTGGTAAACCTGACCCGCCCGGAAAACTCTCTGAATTTTCAGGGGGTTTTTCCGTGTTTTCAAAATTTTCGCACATTATTATATCTTTATGTAAATTTCTCTATCACGGTTTATCTACACCATCTCCTTGAAATTCGCATCTTCGAGCTCTTGATTCTTTAAAAAGAACACGCCGATTATATGAGGAAAGAGGCAAAACCATTCTCTCGTATCAAGAAAACGGGTGTTTCACCATGGTTGAGGGCTTTCAAAGAATCCGCGCAGTGGGCAACTGTTTGTCACCGACAGTGTTTGACATTGTTCGATATTTTTTGCAAAAGCTTCTGAGCGTTCGGTATACGAGTTCTGGGCCTGGCTTCTTGAAATCGGTTTCATGTTTTTTTCGCCATAAGGTTAGCAAGGGAAGGATTGATGTAACAAATTTCCCCAGGTGAAGAGAATGGCTTGCACAGTGACACAGCGCCATCGCCGTAGCGCAAGAAGCTTTCAAGCTCGTTGTTCATAATGAGAGCCTTGATAGAGGCCATGGATCCTGAACCGGTTTTTGACCAGCTCATGCCGCTGCCCTTCTGCCTTTTTGAAACCAGCAAGTTGTTTGCGAATTCCACTGTGTTTGACGAGTTTTTGAACTGGTAGCCTCTGCGCTCGTAATAGTCGGGAATGTAGGGGCTTTGCTTGGCAAGGTATTTCACCAGTCCGACCAGCTCGCTGCTCTTCTTCACCTTCACGTCAGGGATGCGGGAGATTATAAGGCACGCGTCGCTCGTCATGCCGTGCCAAAGGTACTGCATCAGCTGCTTGAGCATTTCTTTTCTGAGCGCGCTTCCTTTCAATCCCATGCTTAATGACTCGTTCACTCTTTTCTTCAAGTGAAACCAGTCAAGAATCAGCCTGATGGCTTTGCCGAAGCGCTCAAACAAGGCGTTTCTCAAGTTCGCGGCTCCGTCGGTGAAAAAGACGATTTCATTGTCCAAGCTGCTGATGAGCAAGAACGCCTTCAGCATGTCCATCGTTCGATCAAGGGTCTTGCCGCAGATGACATAGCTCCATTTCTCGGTTTCGGCTTCAACTGCTTGGGTGATATGGATAACCGTTTCGGTTGCGTAATGGCGCTTTCCTTTTTCAGGATCGCCAGGCCTTGTCATTGGCTGCATGACAACCAAGACGTCATCAGAGCTTACAATGAGGCTCCCCTTGCCATCAGGGCCTTTGGGGCCGGAAACGACTCGCTTCATCGCATCCTCAACTTCAGTGCGCGCTTCCCCCGCCATCCAATCTGGAAGCGGCAGCTTGCTGATCTCGTCAATATCGACTGAGAACCGCACACTTTGAATCGCGCTCTCCACTTCACTGTCTAAAGATTTATCCAATTCACGGCATTTAACAATCGGCTCGTCCACCGCGTCAGCGCAGGGGCGGCTGGCGGCAACCGAGAAGAACTTAAGGATTAGCCGGGCAAGCCTGTACTTGGCCTCCTCAACCTCTTTTCCCAGCCTTATAACGATGTCGTGCGCTCTGTACGCGGAAAGCTGGTCATCAGGCCTTCTGTGCAAGTTCATGATGTCTGCCGTGCTCCTGAAGCTCGTTCTGCTGGATATTTCGCACAACAGCATCATGAACCTCACAGTCTTCGCGAGCCCGGAGCGCCCCTCTGCAAATGAATGCCTTGTTTTGCCAAACACGTCAACAACGTCATAGGTGTCGTATGTTACGCGGCCATACACAGTCTCCACTTCCGCCTTCACGCCCAGCTAGATTTTGCCCCCTGCCGTCATGGCTGCTCTTTCCTCAGCCCAATCAAGGGCTGTCCGGGTCATGATAGCAGAAATTTCTTTGCGGTAGGTTTCTGTCAAGGTCGCCTGGATGTTGTCACATAGCTCGTTCTCCAAGCTAAAAACCGATATGAGCCCTTTGCTGAGCTTTTCAGCCTCTTGATCAAAGGCAAAAACAATTTTTGAAGATGATTGCATGATCTCGGGTTCACTCCTCCTGGCCTTCAGAATTTTTGCTAGTATGTTTAACAAATTTTCACACTGGTAATTATACACCAATGCAATTCTGAATGCAACCATTTGGATGAATTAATTACATCAACCTGGTTTGAACGCGATGCTAATTTGTTTTGCAAACACTAATAAAATTTGCATTGACCAGAACAAGTGATATTAATGTAATAATTTTACGAAACCGATTTCTTTAGAATATTTATCAAGTCGCTTAAAATAAGACAATTATAAAATTTTATGAGAAACCGATTTCAAGAAGCCAGGCCCAGAGCTCGTATACCGAACGCTCAGAAGCTTTTGCAAAAAATATCGAACAATGTCATGTCGGCAACAAACAGTTGTCCACTGCGCGAAAGAATCCGTAATCCTGAGATGTACTTTTAGAGAGCGAATCCACGGAAGCCAACCCTGATGCGGGATGATTTGCGTAGATCAAAGAGCAACAGCGACACACAATGATTCCAAATTTTACAACGTATAAGTCTTTGCGCTATGGCTACACTAAGATTGTTCCATCACTGTTCCTCAGTAGTAATATCGTCCTGTGCTGAGGAATTCCAAACCTCGGGGGATCCCCCTATAGCGTATTGTTTGAAAGAGCGCTATACTCCCGAGGCGTTTCGAAAAGCCCCCTGAAACTTAGGGGGCTTTTGCATTGAAAATCGTTCCACCTAAATATGTTTCAGTTGCATTCCGGATTAATATACAGATGTACTATTTGCCATTGATTATAAGTTCAAATTTCACCTAAACCCAAATCTCAAAAGTTTTTTTCTTCGTCATCTTTTTAATGTATAATTTTTGGGATTGCGGCTATACTACTAGTGTTCCATAAGCTGCCCCTTGGCGTGGTGTCGTCCCGCGCTGAGGGGCCTCTCCCTTTGCCTAAGAGATCCAATTGTAGCGTCTTATGCTTGATAGCGGGCAATCTTTGCGGAGCAAAAAGTGCAGACCTTCTTGTAAGATAAGCCCGCCTCGCCATAAGGCGCTACACTCCCTAGGTGCAAAACCAATCAAAGATTGAAAACCTCTAGATAACCAGAGGTTTCTTTGTGTGTTAAAAAGGTTAGGCCATTCTAAATTCAATTTGATTTAAGGTTAACTTCTTATATTATCGCTAATATTATTTTGCTATCATTTTACGCTTTCAGAGAACATGCTTAATTATTGCTTTCACGTTGTATTGTCAAGCGAATCAGTTATTTATAATTAACACAATTGCGTAATAACATTAATTCTTTGCACATATATGATAACAACTTTTTCTGTGTTTCATAGGGTTGAGAAAATAGTGAAGTCCTGCTAAAATCATAAAATTGGAACCGAGCAGCAATATTGATTTTGGTTAATTTTGTCATTACGCTTCAATAGATCCTGCAATAAATCTCCATCATGCTCATTTTACTGAAATCTTAGAGAACAAAAAAACAGCCACCAACTATCTGGCGGCTGTATTCTCAAAACTTCAAGATATACGAGATTTCATTCAATCGAATCAGAGGTCGGTCATTTCATAACAATTCCAATTCAGCTTTCTTTTGCCTTTTTAGGTTTCAGGACAAACATTTTATCTGCTTAGCTTATAACTTGAATTCCCTGCATTATTTCTGCAAATCCCGTTTAGTCCGAGTTTTCACCTGAAGACCTCAAGTAAACCATAGTGGAAACCAGAATAAACCATATAAGTTGCAATATTAACGCTTTTGCAAAAATAAAGAGCGCCGCTTGTACAATTATCGGCCAACGTTTCTCAGGTATCCAACGAGTCCCGATCACTATTGAGACAATTCCGATTAGCAACAGCAAAAGTAGCACGAGAAAATCATCAACAAATCCATATTCTGAGTATACTAAGCTGAAGAAACCAAGGGATGAATCAGGTATAATAACATCGTAAATTTTTATCAAAACAGGAGCTATAAGGCCTTCAGAGTCAATCAACTGGCGACCCAGCTCTGGAACAGAAACTGCACCGGTTAAGATAACAGACCAGGCTAAGCCAACACCTGCCGAAAAGTCAATCGCATCGCTCCTGCTCCTGCCCGCGCCTATAGCGCCTTGGAATGATCCCAGAAATAGGTAACCCGTGAATCCAATGATGCTTCCAACCAATACGGTGATTACTATTGCTGTTAACAAGAGACCAAAAAACTTGACCACCGCTACAGCAACCATGAGTAGCCATTCTGCCGCTATGACAATATAGGGCAATACGTTCTCAACAAATATGCTCACCAGAAAACTTGCCACATCTGTCTTGTTCAGCCAAAATAATAGCCCTGCAATTAAACCGATCACTAAAACCCAAATATATGCTTTTTTTCTTATAATGGTCACAATAATGGATATTAATACAATTAAAGCAATACTGATTAGTATAGCCATATAAACTAGCGAGGTGATCGATAGAAAAAGACTGATAATCCATAGATATATGTCTATGAAAAAACCCATAATCTTAATAGAGATAAACAATATAAATTTGATAATGTAAAAAATTGCATACAATGTCCAAGTTACAATGGGAATCGAGAAGAATCCAAACAAAATCGACAAATTTACTGATGCCACCCTGTTTCCGGTTCTGGCCTTAAGCACCAGAATTGCAACGACTAACAAAATGGTAGCGATATATGAAGCAATCACAAACTGGGTTAGCCATTCATCACCTATAACAGGGCTAAAGCTATAAAAGAAGTTTAAGCCTTTTGCCATAAACTCTGTGACCTTCAAGATGACGTCTTTCGGCAAAACAATTCCAAGCTGAGAATTGTCGTAAGCGAAAATAATTATCGTGTTGAGCTTATCTCCGAAAGAATACGCAAAATAAATGAATCCGACAATAAGGTACGCCAAAACTTTCAGGAATTTCTTCATTTCGAACCTCCTCTTTGAAAGAACTGCCCATTTTTGTCTGAGCTAGAATTCTGGACGGCTGACTAGTTTGAGAGTCTTCAAAGGGATGTGCGTTGAAAAAATCCTTATTTCATTTCAGCTACACCATATTGAAACCCTTTGAACTAGCCATGTGACTGTTGAACCTCGATTGCCTGCTCCAAGTAATTCCCTCCTCTAGGTGTTGCGAATACGCGGGGATTATTTCACTTCTCACTAATGATACGAGAATCGCGTTTAATTTGTTTCTCAAAATCTATTTGTATTTATTTTGAAACATTATTTTTCGATGTCAAATTTAAAAAATTTGTCCGTAGGGCAATTTTCGCGCCAAGGCATTGCTTTACTTGCAACATCGGTAAAGCCATGGCTTCCAATTCGAGGGCGGTCACTAAATATGCGGCTAAATAACTTGCTGAATAGTTATACTCCTTGGTTTTAGCCAGCAATATAATTTCCAGACTTACCGAGACTAACGCTATTAGTATAACTTTCGCGCTCTTGACAAACAGCTTGATATCCTTATGAAAGATTAATAGAGCAAAAACAATTAACAACATCCAATAATTTTGAGAATCTATCGGCAATTCTATAACATTAGTCTGTTTTGATGACATTTCCGTGGTTAATTCAAAATTTTTTCCAACCAAGCTGATCATGGTCAAAAAAAATTTAGCCAAAATGGTTGCTTCATAAACAACCCGACTTAAGATTGGGATTGAAAATAGCCCGAATAAAAGCGACAGATACACAGATGCCACTTCGTTATTGCGTCTAAATTTTAATACAGCAACTGCTATAATCAGGATAACCGTAGCTACATAAGGCGCTATCACAAACCCGGATAAGAAAGCGTCATCAAAAATCGGACTAAACCCGTGTATGAACTCCAAACTCAGTGATGCAAAGGCTGTCACCTTTAGCGCTAAGGCCATTGGAATGACCTCGGTAAGCTCGGAGTTCTCGTACGCGAGGAAGATGAACTCTGGAAGCTTGTCTCCAAAAGAATATCCAAAAGACAAATATCCCAGCACTAGCCACATCGCAATCTTTAAGATGGCTTTCATCGCCGCCTCCTCTTAGAAAGCCGTTCTGGTTTAGAAACCTGTCCAAACAGGCAATCCAAGCCGCGAACTTTCAAGAGATGACTTATCGAAACACCTTTACGTAGCATTGACGATTCACGCGCCTAGATTGCCTTGTAACCCAAACTCGATTGTCTGCTCCATGGCAATTCCCCTCCTTCTTCTTGCGAATGCATAGGAATGGTTCCTAGGACACCATCAATAGAGATTACGTAATTTTGCCGTCTTTGTCTTTCGATGTTACCAAATGGTCATATTGTTTTCGGAAAATAATTAAGAATGTTTATTGAGATAGATATTCTCATAACTGTCTGTTGTTAAAAAGGGAGTCAAGGAGCGGACGCAATCCACAAGTTGGGCTGATATTTCCGAAAATGTCGGAGCCAAGCTTCATGAGCTACCTCAAGGGGAAATCGACAAACGCTCTTCAACATGCGCACCGAATTGCCTAATAAATTGACTGGACAATCCGAGCCCTTACATGGCTGCTCCAAACCACGCCTTTAGGCGCGGTAGGTGATTCGATGAACAAGGGCTTTTTCTCTGGGCATCCATCTGGCACACATGGGTATAGAAAAATAGCCGCCCGGCAAGCCGGGCGGCTATTCTTTCGTTCTCTGCGCTTCATTTCCCTGAATTGCGAGGGCTGGAGCCTGTCACACGTTTCACTGTTTGCGCTTGATTATCCCGGAGGGCTGAGCGCTTAGTCCGGTTTGGAATATCAAATTTTCGCCTTTAGTATATTCCATGGTCGATTTTAGCAATTGCAAGCATCGGTCTGCATCTCAGTCTGGCGTTGAGCGCCGAGCCCATTGGACAGCCAGATTTTGCGGATTAAATTTTCTTGTCTCATCCGAAAAGATCCGGTCACGCACGTTAGGAAAGAGCCGCGCTCTAGGCTACGCGAAGGAACCCTAGCTCCTCTTTTCAAACTGCTCTTTTTCGCCTAACAAAACGCGAATGAGAATAGACTCGGTTTCCTTTATGAATATTTCGCAACTCGTGCTCCCGTGGATCGGGCGAGCTATCGAGTAAAGGTTCGGGTTGCAAGTATGCGGCTTAGAAGGCCTATTGAAAACCCTAGAGCACTCATCAATGATTATCATATCTGACCCCTCTTTCTCGACAAAGCGGTAACGTATCCGCCATAACAAAGTAACCTCGCTTCAGGGACAAAGACGACTTCTTTGAAACAGAAAATCTACGGAGTTTTCGCTTTTCATTCCTGACTGCGATTTGCGTTCCGTCTTGGAACGCCCGTCCTGATCTCTTTACTGTAAACTAATTATAGCATTGGCGCTGTCCGGTTGCAATGGCTTTGGGCTCTAAAAGAGACTATAAAAAATCAAAAAGAGGGTGTAAAAAATCCAAAAGACAAAATCGGGACAGCAGATTTTGCGGATTGGCATCTTGGATATCTCAAAGTGTGTTCGACATCATAGAAAACCGACTGCGCGGCTCAGTAATTGCCATCTCTGGCAACTCTGAAAACTATTTTTTGAATTAAAAACAGCGCTTGACTTAGAGTTCGCTCCAAGTGTTACAGTCTCTTTATGGCGCTGACTTGGCTTAAAATCTATGTATCTAAGAAGAGTGCCCAATGCCAAGCGCCATAATTCTTTCGAAAAGGAGATGTGTGATGTTTAAGGCATTTGCAACTCTTCTCTCGCTCGCGCTAATAGTTTTGACTACTGTCTGCGCCAGCGCGGCCAACGACTTGACTGTAGAGACAACGGGAGAGCCTTCGCCTTGGGCGGCGGAAGCTGTAAGTCGTGCTGATTCTCTTGGCTTGCTCCCAAGCGCTTTGAACGGAGAGTATAAACGGAACATCACCCGCGCTGAATTTTGCACTCTCGCAGTTCTTGTGCATGAAAAAGCTATCGGCGCTGAAATCACGCGACTTCGGGATTTCACGGACACGACAGACCGCAACGTCAGAAAGATTGGCGGGCTTGGCATTGTTCAGGGTGTAGGCAATGGGGCGTTTAATCCGGATGGAGAGATTACGAGGCAGGAGGCGGCTGTTATTCTATCAAATCTCGCGTCCTCGCTTGGCAAACCGCTTCCTGTGTCTGAACCTACATTTGCGGATCGCGCACTGATCGACAGCTGGGCGGTTGCCTCTGTCGGCCAAATGCAAAGCTCTGGAATCATGGCTGGAACCGGCAACAACAACTTTACCCCCAAAGGGGAAGCAGGGAAGTATACCCGTGAGCAGAGCATTTCGACGCTTTTGCGATTATGGGACGCGCTGGGCTTAGGCTCGAATACAACCGCTGATACCGGGTTGCCTCGGTTGAACATAGCCGTCGGAGACAAAACTTTCACCGCTACGATGACGGACAATTCCTCAGCCAAGGCCCTGATTGAGCTGCTGTCCAGAAAACCACTTACAATCCAAATGCAGGACTATGCCAATTTTGAGAAAGTCGGCGAGCTTCCTCAACATTTACCGACTAACGACGAGCAAATCAACACGGTCGCTGGAGACTTGATCCTCTACCAAGGCAATCGCTTTGTGATCTACTACTCAACCAACTCATGGAGTCTTACGAGACTTGGAAAGATAGAGGACGTCACCAGTGACGATTTGAAGAGGGCGCTTGGAAGCAGCGATGTGACGGTAACGCTTTCAATTGCTAAATGAAACATAAAGACGCCCCGTTATGGAATCCACGATTTCTTGAGAGCTTGCTTGAGCGCTCTCCGGCAGAACGCTCTCCTTTCATTAGTGCCACCTCCCCTACCCTCTTTCAAGCCTCTATGCGTTCTATAATGAGAAAACACTCCGCCAAGCTCCGCTTCTTAGAATTTCGGGTTCCGCCACGCGTTCCTATGAGTCTTTGCCTTTCACCTTCTATCCTTTGCGCTGACGATGCAGTCACATTTCCGCCCGCGCTGTGGACGGCTGTTTCCGCTTGCAATCGCTCAGCAGACTTTCGTTTCTGCATTTGCCCAAGGCCAGAAAGCTCCTGATTCCGCTTCCATCCTTCTGAAGCTAAATTTTTATTCTAGGTTTTCAAGGTATTTGTTGACATTTTTGGATTTATAGCTGTTGTCAAATCCTGATTTTTCAACAGTCAAGCAACCTGATACTCCATTCACTAGTATTCTTTATTCCGCAATATTACATTATTAGCTATAAATAGAGTGCATAGGGGGTTCTCTTTGCGCCGATAATACATTTGCAACGAAGACAACAGCAAATAATAAATACTAAACAAGAGAATGGAGGAAATGGATGACCGTAAACGGATTTTGGCGTCAAATAGACGATGCGCTTGAGACTGCTATCTGGGGAGCGGAAGGCCAGTTTGTATCAAGCAAACTTTACGAGATGGGAGCGAGAGAAGCCTCAGAATGGAGAGACACATTTAACATGTATCTCACTGCCTCCAGGCCTAGCCTAGCATTCCGCAAAGCGGCCCTTCTCGTAAACGGATACGATACTGAAATCGCATATGACCGTTTCAGAGGCTGGACGATACTCCAGGGGAAAAAGGTGTTCCTTGGCGCAATGCAAGACCCGGAGTCACTCGCAAGCTTGGACCTTGACATCAACATAGCTGTAAACAATGACATCCTCACGCTAGCGGAGAAGTCCATAAACTTTTCTCTGTGCTTTGCGCGCTGGGGGATAGCAGAGAGGGAGAGATTGAAGAGGGAGGTAAGGAGAACCGATCTCCCCCCAATTGTAAAGGAACTTGTTGATGCAGATGTTTGCCCTTTGCTTTCTGCTGAAGAGAGCAATGAAACTCTGGTTTATGAAGAAGTAGAAAAAGAGTACCCCCTCTTGGCAGCAAGGGTGAAGGAATGCATCCAGGCTGGAAGGCACGGCCCGCTCAAGCAGGTAGTCGATTTCTGGCTGAGCCAGATACCGGCTGAGAGACTGGTACTGTTAGATCAGTATGAGCAAGAGGGCAATTACAATTTGATCGCGAAGCTTACGTCAATTGTGCCCCCTCAGGAGCGCACCTTCGCGATTTTGCACCACTTATCCAGAGCCCTCTGCAAGACAGGCAGGAATATGCAGGCGTTCGAAATCATAACGGCCATTCAAGACAAGACAGCGATAGAAAACAGCTACGCATACAAAGACCAGCTCGCCCGCGAGAAGAAGCAGAAGCCCTAAAATTTCAT
>JAISWZ010000478.1 GCA_031270945.1 Clostridiales bacterium
CCGCTTTCTATACATCCTTTTATCATTCAAGTCAAGTTTTATCTTTTAAAAAGATATGAAAAATTTTGTGCCAAATTTTTCTAAAAAGCGACTCTGCTACAATATGTTGTAGCCAATAAGGTAAAGAAACTTTTCGCTAAAGAATGGTATGCATCAGATATTGTATCTTGGATTTTTTGATTTAAAGGATATTGTACTATTCTGGAAATAGTTGACTTTTCAGGTAAATATCTTTAATTGTTTATTGTAGCCAAATTAGTGACCGGCTTTTAATTGGCACTTTGTGTCCGGAAAAAAGCGTGGTCGGAATATATTTGACAATATGATTGGTGGCTCGTACTTTATACAACATAAAGTATCGATGCTCTGTTAAGAAGATTAATTATCTTTTCATATATTCATTTTGGCTATTTTTAGCATTTTTTACTAGAAATAATGAGGTAATTATGCCAGAAGAATTTGTAAAATCAAGTTATCCGTTAGTGAAGGAGCTGGCAGCAGGCATTGACATTGCTTCAACATTTCATGTTGTAGCGGTCCCTTCGCATCTGACAGATCGATCTGTTCGTGAATTTGACGCAAGTTCCTCAGGGTTGCGTGAAATGGTCTCATTTTTAAAGGAGTGTGGAATTGAAGAGGCGGCCATGGAGGCGACAAGTATCTACTGGGTACCTGTGTACAACATACTTGAAGAAAACGGTATTAAACCCACTCTACTCAATCCACGTTCCTTGAAGTGCTTGCCTGGCCGTAAAAGTGACGTCAAGGATAGCCAATGGATTTTAAAGGTTTTTTCTCATGGTTTCGGGCAAGCAAGTTTCATTCCAGAAGCGGAAATCGTTGAATTGAGGGAATTGGTAAGAGCCAGAGAGAGCCTTATCATGGATTCCACAAGGTACATCAACTTGATGGACAAAAACCTTCGTTTAATGAATATAAATCTTGATCAAGCGGTAAGCGATATCTCTGGTGAAAGCGGCATGAATATAATTCGTGCCATTATAGGTGGCCAGAGGGACCCTCATGTACTTGCATCCTTGGTAGACAAACGATGCAAAAAATCTCCCAAGGAAATAGCTAAGCATCTTGACGGGGTTTACAAGGATTGTCACCTGATTAACTTAAAGACGCATTATCACTTTTATCACTTCTATCTAAGGAAGATTAAGGAATATGACGCTTATATTTTGACCGTCATTGAAGGGATTTCATCTAAAAGGTCCGATAAATCTGACAATCCTGATAATCCTGATACACCTGTTTCTTCCGATGCTTCAAATGCTTCAGATGTTTCCGATGCTTCTGCTGATAACGGCATGAACATAGATGAATTGAAAGCCAAATTGAAGGCAAAACTTCAAGAAAATTCTCTGTCGGAGGTCGTGTATAAGAGAGTAATGGGTGCACTCACAAACCTGGAAGTGACGAGGATATTGGGAACGGATTTAACCAGAATTGAAGGTGTTGGCCCTAATTTGGCTCTCACGTTCTTGTCTGAAGTGGGGACAAATGTCAACGCCTTTCCAACAGAAAAACATTTTGCCAGTTGGCTCGGGTTGTGTCCTGGTTGCGATATTAGCGGAGGAAAGGTATTGAGTCGACGAACGCGAAAGGTGGTTTCAAGATTAGCTGCAGCATTTCGAATGTCTGCATTGAGCGCACGACGATCGCAATCTTTAGTTGGCTGCTTTTATAGAAAAATGCGGTCCCGTCAAGGTCCGAATAAGGCAATTACGAGCACTGCTCACAAATTGGCCACGTATGTCTATAATTCCATAAAATATGGAATTGATTACGTAGCCAAAACTATCGAAGAGCAGGAGGAAAAGCAGTTGGAGTATAAGATTAACCAGGTCATTAATAACGCCAAGCGGTTGGGACTTACCGTAACACGTCCGAGCGATGAAGCCGAGCAAGCTCAAACGGTTGATACCATAGATCGTCAGGAACTTAAAGCTGAACCGGTATCCGCTGTATCCCCGGAGAAGCCTGAGGCTTGCGTTCCAGAACAGCCTGGGAAGGTCAAAGGCGCGAAGGAATCCCCAGCCAAAAGTGAGGCGAAAGTCAAAATGGCGTCCATTACCCCTAAGAATGCGGCCCAACACAAAAAATCATCCCTAAAAGGGACTGTCGACATTTTGGAAGCATTTTGCCAAGAACATCTCAAAAGGTTTCGCAACTGCCCCGCAACATGAGAGTAGTCTCAATGTCAAAGGTTAAGGGACGAAAGGCATAATATGAGTAAAATAATAACAATTCAGTCTATAAATTTAGGGAGTTTCCAGTTGAAAACAGCCCATGACGCTACCCTAAATTTAGGCGAAATAAAGCTAAATGAGGCTATAATTAGGTGGGGTGAAAATGGCGCTTCAAGCCCAGGATCCTCTGCGCCGGGGCGGGTTTAACTCCCCAGGTTCTGGATTAGTTTCTAAGAAGCTTTAAACAGTAACAAGAGATACCTATATATCATGAATTTTTTTTAGGTTTGTGAGCCAATAAGAAAAATGCTGATGGTACGCTGGAATCCAAGTAAATATTAGTAGGGACCGCAAGGTACAAAAGAGAGTGTTGTTTATATGAACTAGTCTTAACTGTTGGATATACCTAGTTTTAATACCGCTGCAGCC
>JAISWZ010000492.1 GCA_031270945.1 Clostridiales bacterium
GTTGGAAATAGGGTTGGAAAAAAATGAGGGTTGGAAATGGCTACACCCAAACGCGAGAAGACAAATTACCCCGGTGTATTCTATCGCATGGCCGAGCGCAAGGGCAAATCCGGTGAGGAACGTATTTACTATATCGTCTTCAAGAAGGATGGGAAAGTTATTGAGGAAAAGGTCGGCAGGCAGTACGCCGATGCCATGACTCCAGCCAAAGCGGCAGGTATTCGAGCGGAACGGATTGAAGGTAAACGTGCTTCCCGTAAGGAGATGCGTGAAGCGGCGCAAGCTGCCAAGGAAGCTGAGGCGATGCGGTGTACCATAGATAAGCTTTGGAATGTTTATCAATCTTCTTTATCGGATAGCAGGAATTGGAGAACAGATAAAAGCTATTATAGACTGTATATGTCAGAATTTAGTGAGAAGATACCCAGTGAAATAAGCACATCAGATCTTGATAAACTGTATCAAAAACTTCACAAACTTGGTCGATCTCCGCAAACAATCAAACATGTGCTTGGTTTTCTTCGAAGAATCATACGTTTCGGTGTAAAAAAGGGATTATGCGCGACACCTGATCCATCAAAGCTGTATTTTGAAATGCCGAGTGTGGATAATCAAAGGACGGAAAGTTTAGACCAAACCCAACTTAAGAAATATATGGAAGCTCTTGATAGCGAGCCAGATCAAAATGCCGCTGCTTTATTGAGGTTAGCTTTGGCAACAGGTATGCGTAAAGGAGCATTGTTAGCTTTGAAATGGGAGGATATTGATTTTGAGAAGGGCTTTATAACCTTGCGTGGTGAAGCTGCAAAAAAAGGAAAGACAGAGCGAATTCCAATGTCTAATGCAGCAGAAACAATCCTGAACAGCATCTATAGGTCAGGCAGCGCGTTTGTTTTTCCCGGCAAAGACGGCGGCCAGAGAAAAGAGTTTCGGAAGATAGCCGTGCGCGTTAAAAAGAATGCCGGACTGCCGGAAGATTTCCGTCCACTCCACGGACTTCGCCATGCCTTTGCTTCCTTTCTGGCATCAAGCGGCAAAGTAGACCTTTACACCTTGCAAAAGCTGCTCACTCATGGTAGCCCTCAAATGACTCAGAGATACGCACATCTGGCCGACGAGGCACTCCAAAGAGCTGCCAAAGTGGCGGATGATATTTTTAAGGAAGGAAGGAAATAAAAATGGATAACGATTTAAGTAAATTTAATTATTGTAAGTCTAATGAATTTGAGTATAAACATGAGAATATTCTGCGTATACAGTTCTGGTATTATGAATATTTAAAAAGGCATTTAATTTTATATAAACCACTACTTATAAAACATATTTTCAGTGCAATAAACTATATATTGAATAAGTTAGAAGATAATTTTAAAAATTTAGATAAAGAAGCATCTATAGATCTTTTAAAGCGTATTATACTTCAATATTATTTATGGAGATCAAAATTAAAACTCTATTATTTAGCAAGTGATATTATAGTTTATATAATTAGTAAAATTGATGATGAAGATTTTAGAACGTCTTTAGATATATTAGCTGGAGTATCAAGAGAATATGGATATTTTGCAAATTCATTATTGTATCCGAGAGATATGGAAGATATATTAGAACATATCAATTCAAATTTAGATGTCGCTGATATTGCATGTGATACGTTTGCTATAGAGGAACCTACTGATCCTAATATAGAAATAATGCCACCCTTAGATAGCATGGAATTTCACAGTGGTGATACTCTCATATCATTAAATATCATAAATGACAATTTTAATATAACAAATGTACTTAAATATATAAAAACTGCAATTACTCTTCGACGAAACCATTTACGAAGTATGGGAGTTAAACTAAAGTTTTCATCATTCGAAATATCAGAACTCGTCCAGCATATACTTCCGCAGTCTGTAAAAGCCATTCACGAAACCAGTGATCGAAGTCGGGCAATAGGTCTATGGTGCTTTGATAAAAAAAATGGATTATTAAAAGACAAGTATATAGAAAATTTTCAAAAAATTATTGATGGTAATTTTAAAAATGATAAAATATTATCAACAGAAGATTTATTTAAAGAATTAGTAGGGAAGAAACTTATCAGAAATTTCTTTACATATACAACAAAGGGTTCACAAGGATTATGTCAGGAAAGTGAAAATAAAGAATGCCTTTTAGATATATTTTCAAAAGATAAACCCGGTAACGATAATTGCATTCGCAAAGATAGTTGCATTAGGAGATTAGAAATGCTTATAAAAAATGCAACGAAATGTGTAGATAACAAAACGGTTATTCCCATAGCTCCTAAAACTAAAAAAGATTCATAATGAAATAAGTTCTAGATGCCAATATTTCATATATATTGATTACTGGTTAGTTATACTGATTCTATTCCATAAAGAGTCAAAGTAGATCCAGTTCCTCGTACAAAAGCACACCGGCTACCTCTCCCCACCTTGTCCCCATCCTCACTTCCTTCCTTCCTTCCTTCCCGGTCACTTCCCTTCTCTCCCCTGTCAAGTATAGTTTGCGGCAATTTTTTGAAAACTCAAGGTGATTCCGAGGAGATTTTTACGGCAGACTCCCCGGTCAGCCGCACCCGTTTCAACCAAGTTCGTAATAACAGCTTGCCGGTGTCGCCACGTTGACCAGCTTTCTCCGCGACTCGGCCAAAAAAATTTAACTTGTAAAATTGGATAGATAGATACGGAAATTTAACAATCTTTTGGAATTTCCGGTACACACGCTTCGCCACGTTGTATAAAGGTTCAGGATCGTGTCACAGCAGTGCCTTCGGCTTGGGCAGATTCGGCAACACCCAGGCAGAGACTGTAACAAAAAATCCTGTAGCTGTAAAGGAGCGCAACATGGCCCAAAAAAATTCGGCTGAGTCCCACACCTCCTCGACAACCAGAGGTTGCGGACTTGAAACCAATTTAACTGAAAACGCCCGTCTGCTCACGGAAAAGCAAGTATCATCCTACATAAGTATGTCACTTAGCTGGTTGAGGCAGGCTAGGCACCGTTGTACGGGTATCCCGTACAGTAAGATCGGGCGCTCAGTCCGATATCGACATGAGGATGTGCTGAATTACTGCCGCGAACACCGCATAACTCCGTTGTTCGATGCGTAATTACCACGGTTAAGTTCAACAACAATTCACTTCAGGTACGGAATTGGCCGTACCTGAAGTGAAAAATCAGTAACAACAGAAGGAGTAAACGGTGGATAAGAAAAAAGACAGAATGAGCAATGCCGCGCTAGACAAGATGCAAAAGACCGTCGAGGAAATGCTCAATGACGGGAAAACAGTGCTGGAAATCCAGAATGAAAAAGGATGGACTCTAGTGCAAATAAAAAACTGCATAACACGAGCCGCATTAGCAGGGAAGCGCATTGAGCCAGCACAGCATGTAACTGTATATGCCCGCTCTCTTCCAAAAGCGGTGCAGACGTTGTACGCTGCCTCGCCGGAGACGTTGTTCAAGTTCGAAGTGCCTGACAACGGAGAAGGAATCGTCTCCATTGTCAGTAAAAGCGTCCCGGCGGGACAAGCCGAAGCGTAAGCTCATCTTTCTCCGGGGAATGGCAACGGCGCTGTTCCCCGGAGACATGAGCGCTTTCCAAATTGGGAGCATGGGCAATGGAGTCGTCGAATCAGATTTTTTCAATTAGCCGGTGCCGGTCCTGATCTGCGCGGCCATGCTCATGCTCCGAGAGACCGTGGCGTCAAGAAGTGTGTGTTTGTCAGTTTGGCTCAAAATCCGATGGCATCTGGCTGCTCGGAAAGGCGTTTCCTGAATCGGATGGTCGTTAACCAAGCCCACAACTTTTACATAAGAGGAGAATATCATGTTCTATCAACACAATATGCTAACTGGTCTACCGTTTAACGGACAACCATTGCAAGCTCCGACAACGCACCCCTATCTGTTACAGGGAATACAACAGTCAACTAATGCGATGAATACCATTTCAGATAACTATGATGCTCAAAAAAAGCTGACAGCCACATACGAAAATATTAGCATTGATCAAGAGTTAGCGATGAAGCAAAATTTTTTGGCTGGATTAATGTATAAGCCTCTGATTTGTGGCCCACAATATCAATCGCCTATTAATTATAATCTACTGTCAAGTGATTTACAATCACTGATATGTGATATTTGTGCAAGAACAGGATGGTATGAGAATGTTGTGCTGTTAATGATTTTGAGCAGTATATCTATTGCTACACGCGGGCGCTATAGACTTCAACTCGATTATAATTGGAGTGAAACGCTAAGTCTATATACGTTTGTTGTGGCAGAATCAGGGGAAAGAAAAAGCTCTCTGGTAAATCTTTTAAAAGAGCCATTTCAGAATTTTCTCAATGAACGGAATACCGTTATTTCACAAATTAATGAACAAAATGAAGAAAAAGTAAAAATGTTTGAACGCGGTAAAAAAGTCTTGGAAAAAGACGCTGCAAAGCAGGCATATAAGGAATCTAGAAATGATGAAACAGGATTGGATGCTGAAAAATTTATGCAATTATGTTTAGCTAATGCGGATACACTTAGTAAAGTGAGTGAGCGATACAAGATTTCTACTAAAAAAGCAATTAGAATATTTTCTGATCATATAACTGAAAAAGCCATATATAGAGATATGGAAGAACATGGAGAATGTTTATCATTCTTTGAAGCAGAAGGAAATACAATAGTTAATATGTTACAAAATAAAAACAGCGGGGCTATTCTCGATATTTTCTTAAAAGGTTATACCGGGGAAAGTTTATCATACAAAACAGCGAGAGGAGATGATGTAATGCTGAGAGCACCGTTTATTTCTATGGCATTTATGGTACAATCGGATATTCTCAGCCGTCTTTATAGCAATCAGATGTTTAATGATATTGGCTTAACTTCAAGATTTATACCATACTTTTGCAATGTACCTACTCAATTAACGTATAGACAGGATCATTACCGTCATGTTGTCTTAGATACTTATCAACAAAAAATTAAAACAATGCTAGAGCGGAATTATACTCAGGAGAGCAATCGAAAAATACGCGTTATACAAGTTACGCCAGAAGCTTATAACAAAATTAAAGATTTTGAGCAATATATATATATTAATCATAACTCTTATCATAATAGCGTAAAGTCATTTCGTAGTAAATTGCACGGCACTGCTGCACGGATAGCTGCCCTGCTTCATATCTATGCTCATGATAAGCCAGAAGATCATCCACTTGAGTTAAGAGAAATGCTGGCTGGTATATCCATTGCCGATATGATATTCCCTCATGCAGAGTTCGCGTTTTATCCCCCTGGACTAACTGCATATCACAATGCTCAAAAAATTGTGGAATGGATACGCAAACATCGGCACTGTAAATTTACTTCGCGTGATGTTGCCCAAGGAACAGCAGTCATAAAGAACGCTAACATATTCCCGGCGCTTGATCTGTTGGAATCTCACTTTATCATGGCCCAGGTGATACGCCCAGGTCATCCACGTGCATGCGGCGTGAATCTAAACTTTGGTTAACATATGTCGAAACCAAAAAAATCACTGCCTCCGTCCGATCCCCGTCTACAAAGGCTGTAGATGGGGATGGGAGTATTTTTCCGTGTTTTTTTCCATGATTTTTATCTTAGATGACTAACTTATACCGTAGCATATGACTAGTGTTATAATGACAGCTTACAACCACATCATAACAAGATAAAACTTTTCCGCCATATATGCTATAGCAACTATCCAAGCAATCTGGCATGTCAATCATGAATATCTCCGGTGTTTCTACCATATCCAAATCTAGGTATTATGGTAATACCCATACTAATATCTATATCCTATTATATTGTATAATCAGATAGAGGATAGAGCAATGAAAACAACATTATCACCCACTCATCATGGTCTACCAATCAATACAAATGAGGAAAGAGGAATGGCATGCCAGGAAACTATACTCGACAAATACCATGAAACACTCAATCACATGCTTGAGGCACACAACAAAGTAATGCAAGTCAGATTCGATTTGCACTATCCTCAAGACAACAGCATTGCCCCATCCAACGATCACATCCATTCATTCAACTACAACCTCAAGAGGAGTCTAAACAGAGAGCATGTTGCAGGTGGTCATCAGACAGACCCCCATTTGGTTTGGGTCAGAGAACAGCATGATGGACACCTTCCTCATTTCCACCATGTCCTCTTGGTCAATGGAAATGCCAAGCAACACTATTATCCGCTTGTGCGGAGAGCAGAGAAACTATGGCGGCAGGCCATAGGGACTGAGCAAGCAGGATTAGTCGATTTCTGTGATGACCACGGAGCTAACGGTATGATGATACGCAAAGGTTCTGACCATGCCCAGGATCAGTTAGAACAATGCTTTTATCAGGCCAGTTATCTTGCCAAGGAGAGAGGAAAGGAAACCAAAGGTAAAGGAGCATGGGCAGTAGGCGGCAGCCGCATACCGCGTCATGATCAAACTGACACTGTAACGATTTATCCTTAAAAGGAAGGAGAATCATCATGAACAACGACAATCTTGATGAC
This sequence comes from Clostridiales bacterium, assembly GCA_031270945.1. Classification (GTDB taxonomy): domain Bacteria; phylum Bacillota; class Clostridia; order Lachnospirales; family WQUN01; genus JAISWZ01. Next base: position 6,560 of record JAISWZ010000492.1, read on the forward strand.
GGCGATGTATCTGCGCTGTTACCTGCATCTACGCAAAGTTATGCAGCAATCATGGACAAGATACATTTGCAGCATCACACGTTGGGGATAAGAAACAGCGGTATCAGCATCCAGCAACTACCTTCCAAGGACAATGAACATACGGCGGTGTGTAACGCCACTGTGGAAGGGCAAGGAAGATCAGCGACTTCCTTTGGTATAGCGACGCCTAAGCTGTGTAATGACAGTACGGACGTACAGGAGTTGGTCGCGACGGCGGGAAACCGCGCTTATGCGAATGCGCTGTTCCAGATACAGGCGTTGGTGCCTTCAGGGCATACCCCTTCAGAGGGTGTAAAGGCTGTGTCGCCTTCTCCAAATGTTCCCCATAGCTACGGCGGGAATCAAAGCTATCAGGGGAAGCACAGCGATAGGAAATCTGCTTCCCCCAAGCAAATGAGCTTGATTAACCGTATGTCCGTCGAACAACAAGTGAATGTAGCGGAGATCGCTCTGGACGTGTGCAAGAAAACGCTGGATCAGCTTACGAGTGCTGATGCCAATACGCTTATATAAGCTCTGAAGACATATCGTTAGAACAGCACTCTTGTCAAAACGTGAGAATGTAAAAGAAGGTGCAATGCGATTATACACCTTTGTTACCAATGGATTCCTTGAGGAGAGGTCTTTGGCTTCTCCTCAAGGAGCTTTATCCATGAAGAAGAGATACCGCTCCTGTACAGTACCCGTGATCCTGCAAATTTTACATTCCATCAGAGAAAAACTGCCTTCATAACGGCACGTTCTGATAACATTTATCACATGCCGCTAGACAAAAGAGAAAACGCACCTTAGATTTGATGTCCAGACACTGCTGTAAGTGATGCCGGTGAGTCTTCTCCCGCTGACTTCGGAGTTCCGAAGTCAAAATTATTCAATGAAAACAGGATGTTATTATGGAAAGTCAAAGCTGCGTCGAATCCAAAGTCACAGAAATTCCGCTATCTGACCTGTCCCCTGACCCAAATCAACCCAGAAGATATTTTGACCCTGACAAGCAGGCTGAACTGCGCGAAAGTATCCGCGCTAACGGCATACTCACGCCGCTGTTCTACCGTGAAGAAGAAGGCAAAAAAATCATAGTTTCCGGTGAACGCCGATACAAAGCAGCCCAAGAATGCGACATCAATACTGTTCCTGCTCAACGTGTCCTGAAGGATCACGAATTTGTGGCCGTTACCGAGAACATGAACAGAGATTCCCTCACCCCTATGGAACAAGCCAAGGCAATCAAAGCTCTTATTAAGAACGATGTTGAACAAAAAGATGTAGCCGGAAAACTTGGATTGTCGGAAAGCACTGTTTCTGAAATGATAAAGCCTTGTGAACTCTCGCAGGAAATGCAAGAGGAAGTCCTAAAAAGTCCATTTTGGTCGAGAAACATGCTTCTAAGACTTGCCAAGGTAAAGGACATAAGGAAGAGAAAAGTATTGTTTAATGACATGCAAAAAATTGTGGCTAAGCGTGAGGAGATAAAAAAACAGAAGAGTGTGGGCACTTACCCAGTAAAAGAGAAAACTGCAAAGAATGAAAAGAAAACAACAGCTATTTCAAGAAAGATTTCAGGAATAAATAATAAGCCAAAGGCACTATCGACACAACTACGCAAAGAGATTGAAAGTAAATTGAGTAACGAATATACAAAGCAAGTCAAGGAAGAATTGGAAGCTCTTAGGGAGACTATAGATAATTTTTTAAGGGGTAACAATATTAATACAAATATCGTACCACCGGGAACAGCAACTCATCCGGATCGTTCGTCCCCTGGAACATCAATTTATAAGTATCAGCCTAAGATTAAAACAGCAAATCATGTGCATGAGGTGCCAAAAAGTGAACATTGAGACGATATTTTGAGTATATTATTCATAAATGTTCAGAGCGTTGCTCATTGTTCCAACTCACAATCTGAAACTTTCTCCATGATATACGGCTATCTATCCCACAACGGCCCTAAATAGCCCATCCACATGAGAGAGCGAATCTACGGGAGGATAAGATGCAGCAGCAACTATCGTGGGATTTCGGTTATTCAAACAATCTTTTCAGTAAGGAAATCGGCAGCAGCAAATTCTTTGAAGCTATCGAGCGGGAACTTCCGCCCGTGTTTACCCGTCAGCAAGCTGCCAAGACTATCGGAGGAATCATCTCAGCAAAGAGCTTTTCAAACCTTGATGCGTTACGGCAAGGCCCATCTGTCAAGGTACGAATCAAAGGTAAAATCGGTTATGAGAAAGAAAGTTTTATGCAATGGCTGAAAGCAAGAATGTGTGCTTGGTGAACACCCCGTGAGCATCTTCCTCATGCCGGGGAAGATGCTCACAGCCTATCTTTTTGCTTACAATCGTTTTGTCATCGTCTGCACGGCTGTGATCATCAGGTAAACCAGGTCTTCCTGCACATCGTGAGGCAGCGGCCTGAGCATATCGGCTATCGTCTCCAAATTCACGCTCAGAGGGGCCTTCTCCACGCTGAACAGGTCCGCCATCGAGCAGTCGAGGGCTGCGGCTATGTCGGCCAGACGCTGCAAACGGGGAGCGACGATGCCGTTCTCTATACTGCTCAACGAATCCGGCCTCTTACGGAGCTTTTCCGTCAAATCAGTCTGCGTGTAGCGCGGCAGTTACCTGTCATTCCCGAGGCAAGCTCTGAATTTTAGATGAAGACAAGTATGATGACCAGCATTTGGCCTGCTCCTTGGAGGGAATGAATTGAAAATCGCTAAGATTTAAGCACTCGTACCACATCTGAAACGAACTGTACAACAGTTTCTTGTCGTTCCAGAGGCAAGCTCTGAATTTTATCGGCAATTCTGCTTGCCAAGCTCATCTCGGCATCAGTCGGGTACCCGAAGAATCTCGCAACCGGGCAATCCAAAATGGCAGCGAGTCGCTCCAGCCGGGCGAAATTGGGCGGATATTTCCCATGTTCCATGCGAGATACGGTTTCAGCTTCAATCCCCAACTGGTCGGCAAGCTGTCTCTGAGTCAGACCAGCATTTTTTCTCTGCACGGCAATGGCGCAACCTACTGTTTCTGCTAGATTTTCTTGGGGCACTATCGAGTTCCTGCAAGGTCTGTTTGATCAGAAAATTACATACTGCCAGAAAGCCACCCCAAAAAACATGATGATGTAGGTCATGGATTGACAAAATTCGTCAAATATGAAAATAATCCCCTGCCGCTGCAATAGCAGACCCCTCCTACCCTGCTAAACCTCCACGCTACCGGTTAAGGATGCCGAAAAAATTTTGAAAAAAATGTCGGAAATTCTCTATTATGGAATATGCCCTGTGTAGGCTGCCGGAAAGCCTGACGGCTTCAACACAACCCACAGGGAGGTTCCCATGAGCAAGCTTGGTTATTTTTTGGGTGGAGCGGTAGCCGGAATCGCAGGGCTAGCGGCAGCAGCCTTGTTGCATGACCACCTTTCGTACAGCAGTTCCGGGTCGTCTCTCCCCTCGGCAGAAGACGCCGGTGACGCAAAGTCCTCTTCCGAGCCGGAGGCTGAGGCATCCGCCTGCGAATCCACGGCAAGCGAAGAGGCTGAGGCCGCATCCTTTTGTGTAGACGAACCGACGATGCCGGAAGGCACGGAACCCGCCACGGCATAAGGGAGGCACGGGCATGTACCGTCTTGCATGGTTTCTGGCCGGAGCGGTATTTTCCTACATAGCTTCCGGCTATGTCGAAGGATGGTTGGAAGATGAGGAAAGCAGCGAAGACACGCAGAAAGACAAACCGGAGGGGCGAGTATGATGTCTGCGATATTCAGACCGAATCCTTACCCGCCGATTACCTTGCCTGACCCCGAAGTATTGCTGAAATACGGGAAGCTTTCACTCATTATTCTGCGCGCTCTCAAGAAGAAGGCAAAGGAAAAAGGCAAGGAACACAAAGCAGAATACGCATAACGCGAATAGCCAACGTCCATAGCCGGATTTAACGCTGAATCCGGCTATGGTCTGATGTCTATACACGTATAGATTGATTTGATTGCATGATTTCATACTGAGAATCATTATGCCGCATAAACGTGATCAGGACAGCACTTCAGGAGTAAAGCTCCTGCGCTTATTCCGTAAGCTCATGCTGGACGGACGAAAGCATTTTCAGACTGATCTTGCAGAATATTTGTCCTGTTCTCCGCAAACCGTCATCCGATTGACCGGCGAAATTGAATCCGTTATCGGCGCAAGTCTGGAATCAGGCTTGGAAAAGCATCGCCGCTGGTACCAGATCAAAACCATATCCCGCAGCCGCCTCGGTCTTGATTTTGAAGAACTTCGCTATCTCAGCGTATGCCGTGATCTGGCGGCGTCATCTTTGCCGGAGCAGGTGCGTAACCGTGTAGACGATACGATTTTCAACCTTTCCCTGCTCATGGCGGATCATGCTTACGCGGAACGGGAAAAGGCCCAAAAAGCGCAGTTCACTTTTTACAGTAAAGGAAAGATTGATTATACACCGCATTTTGAACACATTGAACTGCTCGTGCAGGCCGTGGAAGAGCGGCGTATATGCCTTGTCCTGTATAAAGCTGCCGGGAAATCTGAAGGTAAGGAACATCGCTTCGCGCCGAGGCGCATGGTCGGCATGAGTAACGCCCTCTATGTCATCGGTGCTGATCTGACTGAGAATTTACTGGAAATCCGGCATTTGTCCAATTTGGCTGTACACAGGATTCAGGATGTCATCTTGACGGAAAGAAAATACCGCATGGAACTGCCGGAAGCATCACCGGATGAATTCGGACTGCCGTGGCATGAACCCCGCAATTTCCGCATACTCTTCAAACCCGGTAAAGCTGTCGATTATGTACGGGAACGAATTTGGTCAGAAAACCAGAGATTTGAAGAAAATGACGATGGAAGTTTATTGCTTGAACTGACAACACGAAGCGAACCGGAATTACAGGCATGGGTGAGAAGTTTCGGCGATGCTGCTTATATGGTCAATTAAATTTATAAATGGAGAGTGTTATGAATACAGAAATTCAGAAAGAAGATATTTTTTATACAATTTTACAACGCTATTCAAATAAAAGCAGTACGCAATCCACCAGTGATTTTATTAAACAAGAATTAGCAGAATCAAAATTATTTGAGGCTCTGGATATTGATATAATTGCTAATGCGATCTCAAATACTATTGATGCTAACAGTAAAAATTACAAAGAGATACAAGAATATAAGAAAAAAGGTATCAATATATATAAATATCTTAGGGATGTAATTGAGAGAAATTCACAAAAATTCAGTTCAGAATCAAAGAATTCGCTTATAGCTTCTATAAAAAATTCATTAAATGCCAGTAATAGTACGCTTATAAAAGAATTTACGCAGCATGAGCAAAGTGAAGTTGTCGATAATTTAAAGAATTATGATTTTGTTGATCTTGATAAAGATATTATCGCCGGTAATTTGGAGAATGAAATTAAAGTTAATACACTGATTAGTCCAATAATCATGGAAAATATAGGAGATAAAATATGAACAAAGGTATCATACTGACTGACAGGATTCCGGCTGACAGGATTCCTTTTCCGGAGAACCCTCTCCCCCCGATTTTGGTAATTGAAAAATATTTTACTGATGAATTAGAAAGTGTCACTGATGATGATACTAAGAAAATTATAGCAGCAGCAGCTATAATTAAGCAAAAACTGTACGGACTGGATAATTTTTCATACGAAGAAATGACACATATTGCCGATGCCGGAGTTTCCACAGCAAAGGTAGCTTATAAAGTTGGAGCCGGTACGCTTGATCCTACATCCGCTGCCGATTATCTTGTTGATAAAGCTACTGCTAGAGTTGGAACAATCATTGATACAACTTGTAAAGTGTGGGGTGAAAAAGCAGGACAGTATATCGGTGGAGTCATTGGATCTATTTTTGGACCTACAGGCATAGTGCTTGGAATCACTATAGGCGGTACGGTCGGAAAATATGCAGGTAAAGCTGTTGGAGAGTACATTGTTCCCGGTATTAAGAAAGTTGCTTCATTTGCCAAAAAAACACTGCATGCAGCATGGGAAGGTGCGAAAAGCGTGGCATCTGGTGTTTTGACAGGAATAAAGAATCTAGGAGAAAGTATATTTAGCTTTTTTAGCTAAAGGTACAATGCCGAAAAATAATAATGCTGCAATCAGTATAGCTATCCGATTCATGTAAACATATATATTATTCATATGAGGTTAGAATAAGGTTAGGTGTTGAGGAGTGGTTCTTCAGCGCTGTTAGTCTATGTATTCGCTCTAATACGAGTCAGAATACACATCTTTCTAAGGAGAAGATCTCATGAGTCCCGATCTAAAGAATTTCAGGTTTCATCAGGACGATCAGTCCACAGAAGCAACCCAGGTCCAGGAAGGTACACCGGCTCCCAAAGAAGAAGTACCTTTTAACGCAGGCATCTTTCTGGAAGAGCTGTTTGCAAGGCTAGGTGAGGAGAAACAAGCTCTCTTAGATGAATACGAGAGCTTTCCTTATGTCTTCATCAAGGATGACGTATACTCCAAGACACCTATCATTATCTCCAAGGTGAAGAAGCCCATAAAGACCAACGGATCGGTAGAAGCACCCATCATCATCGTTGACAACGTGTCTTCATTCGCGGTGAATGAACTGTCAGCTCACACTGCGTTCTTCTACAACTGCGATAACATCAAGGTGAACCAGTTTGATGTAGATAACGCCATCTTCATCGGCTGCAATGCAGTCACCTTGCACAATGTCTATGGCAACGACTTGTATGTGCAGGCCACAAACATCGTGACCACGACACTTACGGCGAAGCGAGCGATGCTGGTCTCCGACCACTTCCATCTCATGAGGGAGATACGAAGAGCCAAGCATCTCTACTCCTTCTCCCCAACCGTGTATCTGGGGAAGGCCATGCCACCGGCTGCGAGCATCCTTGGCAATCCCAGACACTACTGGTACGCCGATCTCGATAAGGGCAATGACTGGGTGAAGAAGTATGGGGAGATCGACTTTGGTCGCATCGAAGACCTCATGCTGGAACATGTAACAGGAACCACCGATGATAGGCTTGTTCGTTCTAACAGTGGTATGAGTTTCAATGACTTCATGGCTCCCTTTTTCCCAGAGTTTTTTAGGGAGAAAAGTAAGCATACTCCAGACAAGACCGTGACTCCTGAAGAGTTCAACAACGTCATCAACTTGATAGACAAGACAGTCATCAGACATTTCACGGCAGAGCCTAACGAGAAACACACAGCCAGTAGTCATGCGTCATGGGATGACGATGATTGAAGCATCAGGTTAATCTATTGGGAAATTCAACGGCTAGGGTGGAAGGACAGAAAATGTTTAACAGTTACGGGAATAGGAGGAAGCTCACTTGCCCACACATAGCGGTTCGCAAAGGGAGATTCCTCCAAAACTGAGATTCAGGCTTAACCCATACTCGGCCGCTTACAATACAGGCCCTCGACTCAACCGGAATATATATGACTTGCATAATTTTGTACAAATCAAAGGAGATATGCAATGGCTAAGGCAATAAAATTCAACCTGCAATTTGGAGAATATGAAAAGCCCATCCGCAATATAAATGAACTGAGAGATAATTTTAATATCGACTTAGTTCTTGAATCTTACTATAATGGCCTTTTGCAGCGGTGGCTGCTTGCACAAGGCGAAACAGACAACTTTGAAAAAATTACTACTATATCAGCAGATATATGCGATAATAAACACACGCTCGCGCATAAGCTATGTGAAATTATCAACCCGTCTATTTCTCAAAATGATATAATTGAAGGAACATATATTTATGAGTTTAGAAAGATAGAAGAGGATAAATTAGAAAAATATGCAACTACAACAAGTAATCGTACATCAATAATAGAAGATTATCATTCAGGATATGATGATATTCTTTCACGCATGGAGGAAAACGCTGATACCTATCAATTTTTGAAAGTTTCAATTACCGAACTCTTTGCAAACTATAAGTTATTATTCACATTAGATCTCAAGGCTTTTTATAATCGTTACATTTTTGACTATCCTCTCGTCATTCTTGCTGTGTTGGCAAACGAAAAGATGCGTAAACTCCTTCTTGAAAAATTCGATATAGCAGAAATTTACCTTGATATTACGGAATCTGAGAGAAAAATAAAATCATTTGTCGAGAAATTCAATTCAAATACAAAGCTACCTCATGTAAAACAATGTACTGATGAAAATTATAACGATGTTCATGAACAAAATAAAAAGGTTTTATTACTTAGCGATAGGTCTGGCAAAAATTTAACACCATTTATGCTTTATACTGTTCCACAGTTAACTCCACCTTTTCTTTATGTTCCATGGAAAAATTTATCATTACCGCAGCATATTCAAAAGTATAGCCGCACAACTGATGATTATTGGGCAGAGAATCTTCCGAGTGCAGATAAACCTTGCATGATTATAGATATACAAGCAGGCAATAAAATTAGAAATTTTGGTAAAATTATGGAAGAATTCGATGGAGCGGAGGTTAAAGGGAAATTTATGATCTTTAACGGAATTAATTACAAAAGTAAAAATAAAAAAGACACGTTAAAGTATATGGAAATATAATTATGTCTATATCCGCTGAACACGCCCTGACGGGTTATATCAATGCTCTCCGTCCTTTAATCTATATAAATCATTTTGATTTCCATGCCGTTGATGAATTGATAAAGAATGTAAGCGAAGGAATAGATATTTACGAATATAATAACGCAGTCGGTAGGTGTAACTTTGAAACAAAACTCCAACCATCTTCATCGATAGGGCGGCCCGATCTTTCTACTTTTCTGGAACTTTTTGACGGTAATGAACCCCGTAAGGCGTTTGTTATCTTGAAAGACGTTCATTACTTTCTTAATGATCCTGCTATAGCAGGACGGTTGAAGTCAATCGCGGAACGAACTATGTTTAGCGATGATTACTATGTTACAATCTTTCTTGTCTGCTCTCAATTTATTTTACCACAAGAACTTGAGAAAATGACAACTGTATTCGATATTCCTTTGCCTGATGTAGACGGAATAGAAAATATTATTAAGGATTATGTACATGACTTTAAAATACCTATGGATTCTGATGTTCTTAATGATCTTAAAGTTAAATTTAGAGGTTTGAGTGAATTTGAAATACGTCAGATACTAAATCTCGCATATCAGCAATCCGGTATGATTGATGAGCAAAGCGCTACATTAATCTTGAAAGAAAAAGAACAAATTATAAGAAAGTCAGGTATATTGGAACTGGTGAATGATGATTCCAGCATGGAAGACATTGGTGGTCTTGCCGGATTAAAGTACTATCTTGAAAGTAAAGCCCTTATATTCAAAGAATTAGGACGTGCAACAGTGTTTGGCGTCGATATGCCTAAAGGTATCCTGATTGTAGGTTTTCCAGGCTGCGGCAAGACATTATCCGCAAAAGCCACAGCAAAGCTCTTTGATGTACCGTTGCTGCGCTTGGACATCGGTAAACTCATGGGGAAATACGTTGGAGAAAGTGAAAATAACTTGCGCAGAGCAATAAAGACTGCGGAGGCTGTAGCTCCATGCGTGTTATGGATAGATGAAGTCGAAAAAGCATTTTCAGGTATAGGTGGAATAAGTGGAGCCAGTGATATTACCACACGCCTTTTTGGACAATTTTTGACATGGATGCAGGAGAAAAAAGATGCTGTATATGTAGTGGCAACATCAAATGATATTGCAAAATTGCCGCCTGAATTTTTACGGCGCGGGCGGTTTGATGAATTATTTTTAGTCGATTTTCCAGATAAAAACGAAAGAAAAGAAATATTTGAAAATCTTTTAAATCGGAAGAATAAATTAACGTCGCAGATAGATATAATAAAATTGTTAGAAAAATATACTTCAGATGACAAATTTCAATGTAAGGGAACAGCAGGTTTTAGCGGTGCCGATATTTTATCCGTTGTAAAAGAAACAATCGATACCGCATTTATATCTGGAAATGGATCAATAACAACAAAGGCATTACAAAATACTATCAATGAGACAATTCCTTTAAAGGAAACAATTAAAGATGAAATAGCGAAGATGGAGGATAAGTATAAAAAATATAACTTCAAGTCTGCAAATAAGCTGCCGAATAATATAACTGGAAGATGAGATATCGGTAGTAACAAATACATAGCTAAAATCAAGTATAATTTCAATTTTACGTCAGGTATATAAGGATTGACTATGCTTACTTCCTGTCCGGAATGCGGCTCAAAAAATATACTGGTAAACAGCACTGTCTCTCCGTTAGATAAATTGCAGATTATTCAAAAAATAAAACGGATAGTAAACTCTATATGTAAACCACGTGGAGGAACAGTATACTGGAAATGTCGCGATTGCCATAAGGAAGGCTGTATAATTATAAACTAGCATATACTTTATTTGTAAACAAGGTCTTTATGTGGTCTGTTGTAGGGATTTTTATATTCTTTGCAGTCTTGGGTTTGGCAATAAAAAATAGAAATAGACAGTTACGTATTTTGGGAATTACATTATTTATCTTTTTTATGTTATTGATTGTTTTTATGGTAATTATATCTGTGGTACAATTTTTCGGAGCTTTGTTTTATAGATGATTACCTTTTTATTGAGTTTAATTGTGTTTAATACACAATATACGAAAGATTTCGAGTAGTATGTACGATGCGGTCAGGTCCAAAAGAACGATGCCTTGTAATTCAGCAAATTCACTGGTCATATCAGACGCTTTCGCCGTACAGCGAAAGCGTCTGATTGAGTAATCTTTATCTGTAAAAAAGGGAGATATCCATGAATGATAATGCAATTAATAAGTCTGTATTTTTGCTTCTTACCGCAATACTTGCGACCCTGTACATACTCATCGACACCCCGGCTAAGGCAGATACCTATTGGGGTGACTATTGTCCTGGAAAGATCCTGTCGACTGATAACACGGTCACCGTGAACTTCACAGAGACTAGTGTTAACGCTATTCCTGAGTACGGATTCAACGCCGAGTTAAGTGATGGGGCAATGTTCCTATTCCACACCACTGAGAAGATGTACAACGTCCTCAGCAAAAAGGCTAGAAAGGGAAAGCTCATAGAGGTAGACTATCGCATCGAACAATCCATCGCTTCGTATGGGCCAGAAAAGTGGTGCGAAAGCAGGTTTGTAGCCACAGCCGTGCGTAGCCCAAAGAAGAAGCAGGCAGATGCCAGTAACGGCTTGCACAATGAAGCGATTAGTGCTGGCATGCTCCAAGGTCGGTATGAAGGCCATGATCCAAATCCAGACAAGGAAGAGGACAGCATCATCATCACTTTGGGAGATGGAAGGCCAGTTCACTTTCGTTTCAAAGATGACAGCGTCGACACACTCCTCGGTGACAAAGCTAAGGGGAAGCAAGTGATGATCTACTATGAAACAGAAGTAGGCATCAATGACGCTGTTTTCTATACATCGTCTTTCTTCAAATACGGCAGGGTACTCAAATAGGTCTACATTTCGGAACACACTAACCCACCAGCAGGGGACCTAATCGTGCCCTAAAAGGAGGAGATATACCTGCAAATCATCTGCCACCGCCTGATGAGATTTATATTGACATGTAGAAATGAACAAAGAAGAGGCATTTCCCCATGAAATCATATTTAATGATGTTTGCATTGATTTGTGCCATAATTTGCTCCTTCCCGGTTCTTTATGCGGACAATGCACAAGCTGTTACGCTGAAAGAACTCTGTCCTGACAAGGTATTTGATACCGTCACCTTTCAGGGTATCTATACAGGTTGGCAAGAACCAGAGGTCGGAAGTAGAGCCTGGCGTCACCATTACGGTTGATGGCGGTAAAATTTTTATCTTTTGGCGTTGTGCAATTCTGGAATGGCGATGAGGGCTATTGCCAAAGATCAGCAGTACTCAAGTCCGAAAAAGTATTGAAATAGAAAAATTGTCAAGAAGGAGTATAACTTTGCAAAATATATTGAGAACCATACCGGCAATAGCTCTAATTGCCATTGTCCTGAGCTTTGGACTTCCTGCTGCGAGTGCCGATGCCGCCAAGCATTTGGTTGTAGGCGATAGCGAAATAACCATCAACGGCGAGCCTTACGAGGAAAAGATATTTGTCAACGGAAAGTTAGCTTACGACAATGCGGATGGAGAGATGCTGAACGTTACGGCACAATTTGAAACTGACAACGGCAATACCTTGGTGTTCTTTCTGGAATGCTCGTCAGGCGGCACAGCCTGCCCTGCCTTGTACCGTTTCATTTTTGCTGCATCTGATGGTCACGTTTCTATATCAGACAGTTTCGGTACATGCAGCGACCTGCCTGAACTTCGTATTTCCCCTGAAAAAATGATTGTTGTCATTCCAAATATGGACGGTGCAGGAGCTTCACGTTATCGAATACAAAACAAAAAGGTTATTGAGGTAAAGTAAACGTTTGATAGTATAATGAAATAGTAAACATTGATTAATAATCTTCACCCTTTTCAGATGTAGCATATTTTTGAAATACAAAAATAATGCTGTTGCGCTCATGCAAAACTATGATCTCCTAGCATCAAATCGCATACCTCGATTTAGTGCTGTTCAAATCGACCTCAAATATATATTATCCATGTGAAATAGAAAAAGAGTCTTTAATTAACACCTTGTAAAATCCCTGTTCGGCATTGTGTCGGGCAGGGGCTTTACTTTTCAATGTCAGGAGAAACATCATGGAACTCTATCATTCTCAGGAAATTACAGAACTCGCAAAGGCCATGCTCAGGGTACAGGCCAAACTTCAGCCCGCCTTGAAGGACAGGGAAAACCCTTTTACCAAAAGCCATTACGCCACGCTCAACAGCGTCATGGATGCCTGCCGGAACGCTCTGATCGACAGCGGTGTCTGGCTGGTCCAGCATCCTGTGCCGGTCGAACCGGGATACCTCGGCCTCATCACCAAGCTCGTGCATACGGAAAGCGGCCAATGGCAATCTTCCCTGCTGGTCATGCCCCTTCCGAAAGCCGATCCGCAGGGCTACGGCTCCGCGTTGACCTATGGACGCCGCTACAGCCTCTCGGCCCTCATCGGCATCGTCAGTGAAGATGACGACGACGGCGAAGCCGCTTCCAACGGCAGCCGGGGCAAACGTGATGCCAAGGGTAAAGCTCCGCTTCCTCAGCAAAAACAGAACCCGCCGTCCCAGGACGGCACAAGCCTTCATCCCTCGCTGTCGGCCATGCCCAAGCTCGACGGCATCAGCTATGAGGCCGTGAACACCACGGACGGCAAACTGTGCATTGTCGCCAAGGGTGATACTCGCAGCAAGAAGCAACTCCTCATGCAAGCCGGATTCAAGTGGAGCGAGGAACGTAAACTCTGGTGGCGTTATGCGGACGCCGCCTGAAAGAACTCTCAACAGGAACCCTCGGAAAGCTCTCCCCTTGCTGGAGAGCTTTTTCGTTTATGAGGAAAAACATCGCAGCAGGAACACGCCTGCGCGTGACGGAGCTTGACATGAACATACTCGACATTCTGGAAAAAGGACTGCACAGGCATGGCGTCGAAAGGACGCAAGCCGCCCTGGGTGACAGAAGCGCCTATGTCGGCTTGTCCGACATCGGCAAAGCCGCCGACTGCCTGCGTGCCGCAGTGGCAAACAAAATCTCGGTTCAGGCTGAGTCTTCACTGGAAAATCAACTGCGGCTGCATCGCGGTCACTGGTTCGAGTCCGGCGTTGCGGACGCGTTCAAGGCTGCGGGAGTGCCTTTCCTGCATCAGCTTGCAATCAGCACCGTACATAACGGCGTTCCCGTTAAAGGACATTTGGACTTTGTATTCATCGGCCCGAACGGAGAAATTCAGGTCATCGAACTCAAAAGCTGCGAACAGTTACCGGACACGGCCTACGCCTCCTACGAAATGCAGGTATACGGACAGCTCGGCCTGCTCGAATCGCTTTGGAATACACCGTCCTTTGCGCTGTTCGACGGAGAAGCCCCGACGAACTTCCCTGCCTTGGTCAAACGTGAATTCAACGTCACCTTGCCGAAGCAGGCTGTGATTTCCGG
>JAISWZ010000517.1 GCA_031270945.1 Clostridiales bacterium
CAACCCAAAAAAAGGCGCATCATCCAATAGGATGACACGCCACAAGCCACATTGCATCAAAAAGCAACCCCAAAAAATAGAAGGGGAACCCTCGAAATTCCCCTTGAACAGCCAAAACTCCTTGCCGAGTAGAAAACTTTCATTTTCCATTTCTGTACAATTAGTAGTTAGTATTTACAAGCGCCTAGACTTGCAGCCGACGTCGCCCTTTGCGCCAGCCTCTCGAATCAAAGCCAGTCAGCCTCTCGAATCAAAGCCAGCCAGCCTAGTTCGTGTAAGCGGCGGAAACAGGCTCCGGGTAAAAGAACTTCTTAAACCTCCAGTACTCCCTCAACCTGCGGTTTGCGAGCTGGTTGCTCTTGAACGGCTCGTTGAACACCATCTGAAGGCGCTCTTTCTCGCTGCTCTTAAGCGACCCGTTTGCCAGCTCGTGCATGTAGGCGCGGTTGAAGATCCCGGACCAATACACCTTGTCATAGTTGAAAAGGTTGATGCTGTTGTCAGTCGCATGCTTGCCCATCCGGTTGATGTATATCCTGATGTTGCTGGCTGAGATGGAGTCAGACCTGACTGTCCTGAGAAGGTGGTCTGAGGGCGCGTACTTGAGCGTAATGATGTTTGCCGCCCTGGACTCGTACCCGATGGCGTCCCGGTAAGTCTTCAAGTAGCTCATCACTTTCACGGACGGCCTTATCTCGCGGGTTCCGATCAATATTCGGTCTTCAAGCACCTCGGACTTCTTAAGCCGTATGGCCTCGCATGCCTTAAGCCCGCTCCATGCCAAATACACCGCTGATATCTGCGTGGCGTAAGCTCCGTCATCCAGCCGCAGGGCGTTGCCAAGAGCCTTGTCTATGGCTCTCTGCAAAGTTCCGAAATCCTTGAAGTACTTGCTGGCAAGATCCGTGCTTATGTCCATATCCTCAAACTTCAGGGAATAGAAGTCCTTGACGTTTGAGTCATCCAGCAACCCGCGAACCGCCAGGCTCTTAAGGTATCCGCCTACAACCACCTTTGTCTTCCCGATTGTGGCGTAAGCTCCGTGCCCTAGGGCCTTGAACAGTTCGAGGTACTCTTCGTGGGTGTAAGACTGCTCCAGAACCTTTCCAACTTTGACCTCGGCTTTGCTGACAGCGTTCCAAACCGCCACGTACGCCTGCTTTGCGCCAGCGGCAAGGTTGTAAGTTGTTATGTGCCTATCTATGTATTGGCTGCGGTTCATATCGCTTCTCATTTTGTCGCCTCCTGTCATATTTCTACATTTGAGTATATAACGAGGCCTAGTTGCTGTCAATAGCAATTAGCGAATTCCCGAAACCAGCTTTACGGTTTGTGAAAACTTAAATTATGGCGCAACTAAGCCGTTTCTAATAAACTGCAAAACTATGGAAGTAAATCCCCCTTGAATTCCCAGTTAGTTTATAGGAATATCCTTGCCCAAAACTCATCTTAGCAATATTTCAGGGCACTTTATTGCAGCGGAGTGCCTGGCATTGGGAACGGGAGGGCCGCTTGCGAAAATGCTGGGAAACTATGCTGATTAATGGTATGATTTGGGACTTTCTTATCGTTAGCGGGAGCGGCCCGGCTGGGTTTATGAGTGTTTATCCCAATAAAAATACGCATTTGAGCGTTCTTAGCTTTGAAAACCCAAAAACCCAAAAGCCCCAAAGCCAAAGGCTTTGAGGCTTTTGATCAGCAAAACGCGCTTAGGGCATATCCCAAAATTAATCTTAGAGCTTGCGAAAGTCACGCGTTAAAGCATCGCGATCACCACTTGCGGAATTTTGGGATATGCACTAAGGCTCGGGACGAATTTACGTACATTATTGCTTGCTTTACCCTTAATCCTCGCACTTCTCATCCAGCTGGGCAATGATCTTCCTGCACTCTTCCGGGCTCTCGAACACGAAGCTGTGGAAGCCCTCTTTTCTTGCCGCCTCCACGTTGACGGAGTTGTCGTCAAAGAAGACGCTGCGCTTTGGGTCTATCTTGTGCCTATGGGCTAGAAGCTGGTAAATCTCAGGCGCTGGCTTTGAGATGTTGGCAATGCCCGAGATCAAGACGCCGTCAGCCAGGTGAAGAAAGTCATTTTTCTCTTCAAGCCAGGAAAACCCCTCTGGCGAGTAGTTTGAAAGGATGTAAATGTTTCGCCCCTCGTTCTTGAGCTCCTTTATGAGCTCAACTGTGTCAGGCATCGGCTGGAGAAGCTCAGTGAGGCTCTCGCGGCTTGTGAGAAAGTCGATGTAGCTTGAAAGATCCGGGCGCTTGGCTTTGAACTTCGCCCTGGCCTCTTCAAATGTGAGATCGCCCTTGTCCAGCAGCCCCCATTCTTCGCTCAAGTAGATCAGGTGAAGAAGATCCCAAGCCACGTCCACCACGTACTTTTTCACAAGGTATTCTTGCGGCTTGTACGAGAGCAAGACCCCTCCGATGTCGAAAACAATGTTTTTGAGCAAGTCAAACATCCTTTCGCTAGTTTTTGGCAAAGAAAAAAGCCGCTTTAGGCGGCAAGTATAAGGTATTGATAGGGACAAGAGCTTGGCAGTGCGCCTATGACCTGTAGGGGAGTTGAACCCCTGTTTTAGCCGTGAGAGGGCCACGTCTTAACCACTTGACCAACAGGCCGAACAAAATATATTATAGCAGGGCCTTTCTGGTCTGTCAAGTGTTGTTTGAAAAAAATTTTTGTGCTATAATCAAGTGAAAATGGGGAGAAACGCCGAGAAACAAGGGTTGTGCCAAAGGAGAAGCCCTTTTGGCAAATATTCTCACAAGAAAATTTTTATTTGGGCGCACAGCGGCGGGCACAAACGCGAAGGAAGCGCTGGCTGCGCCCCAGAGCGGCTGGTTTTACGGCTTTTATAATTTTATACTAAAGAGCGCATCCCAAAGTTGATTTAGGCTTGTGAAAGTCACGCAACGACTTTCACTGCGCCAACCAGAACTTTGAAGTGCGCACCAAAGAGACCAAGGATGGAGCATGATCATGAAGGGACGCACGCTAGGCGAGTTGCTGTTAAATACCGGGCTTCTTTCAGAAGAGAAGCTGAGGGCGGCCAATTCAAGGCGCGTTTTGACTGGCGCCAGCCTGTTGGAAGTGGCTATTTCAGAGAAGATGATAGATTTTGCCCAGGCCCAGGATCTGCTGGCCAGGCATTTTGAAATTTCTTCAGTAGACCTGTCAAAGGTTGAGTTTGACAAGGACGCTGTAGATCTGCTGGACTACGAATTCGCCTCTAGATACAAAGTGCTTCCCATAAAGCTTGCCGGGTTCAGGCTTGTGGCGGCCATGGGAGATCCGCTGAACCAAAGGGTGCAAGACGATGTTTTCGTTAGGACGGGCTGCCGGGTTGAGCCCGCCTTGGCCCGGGTCGAGGAGATCGAATATTTCGCGGGCCAACTCTACGGGCCGGCGCAGATGAAAAGCCTGTCACACGCCTACCCTTCAGACGAGAAGTTCAAGGTTGAGCTCCTTGCCGCAGGGCCTGAGATACACACAGTCACAGCGACAGATCTGATAGACGCTGCCATAGCGGCGGCGGTAACCGCCAGGGCGTCAGCCCTGCACATTGAGCCTTTCGAAAAGGAGATCCGGGTCAGAATCCGGGTGGACGGCTCAATGAGGCCGCTTGCCCCGATGGAGGTGTCACTGCGCCAAAACATCATCGCCAGGCTGAAGCTTATGGGAAGAATGGACTCTTCAGAAAGAGACAAGCCCCAGCAAGGCCGTTTCACCAGAGCCGCCGGAGGAACCCAGGCTGATTTCCGGGTTTCAATCGCGCCTACTCTTTATGGCGAAAAGGCGGTAATAAAGATCACCAGGGGCGATAGCGCCATATCAAGCAAAGAGGGGCTGGGCTTTCTCCCTCAAGACCTGTCTGCCCTTAATAGCCTGTTCGACTCCCAAGGCGGGCTGGTTCTTCTCTCCGGCCCAGCTGGATCAGGCAAGACTTCAACCCTTGAAACCTACCTGCTAGAGATGGACAAAAACATTGCCATCGTCAGGGTTGAAGAATCCTATGACAGGATCCTGCCCGGGATCACCCACATGGAGGCTGGAGGCGCTAACCGCATCTCCCAAGCCGAGGCGATAAGGGCCGCCCTGTCCCAGGACTCAGACGCGATAGCGGCAGAGGTCAGAGACTTGGAAAGCGCCGAAGCCATGCTTCACGCAGCGCTGAAAGGCCGCCTGGCCATAGCGCTCCTGGACTCGCCAAGCGCTGTGAAATCCCTTTCGTTCCTCCTTGACTTGGGGCTAAACCCAAAGCTTCTTTCCATGGCGCTAAAAGGCGCCGCTTCACAGCGACTCCTGAGAACAGCCTGCCCTCACTGCAAAGTCGACTCAAGGCTAGAAGAAAGGGAATCCCACCTTCTTGGCCTAGCCGCAGGCGCAACCGTCAGCCAAACCCCAGGCTGCCAAGCCTGCTATGGAACCGGCCACTTCGGACGCTTCGCCGTATGCGAATGCTTCCTGGCCACCGATGACCTCAGGGATCTGGTTTCAAGAAAAGCGGAGCCCCGGGAGATTGGCGAAAGCCTGAGCGCGTCCGGATTTGTCTCGATTCGCGAGAAGGCCGTTGACGCCGTTTTGCAAGGCAGTGTGACGCCAAAGGAAGCGATAGAAAACGCGCTGTATTAAAATATATTTATTATAATATTCCAATTAAAATAGCTATTTCCGTTTTTTTATAATATTTTTCCCTATGCCAATCTCATACCCAGCTCTTTAAAGCGCTCTTAGTGCATATCCCAAAATTCCGAAATGGCGCCGAAAAAATCCTGGCGAATGCTTTAACTAGTTTGCTCGGGCTTCTGCGAGCAAACACCCGGATTTTTTCGGCGCCTCGGATATAATTTTGGGATATGCTCTTAGCGCTTCTCGTTATTCTCGGGAGATGCCTTATGCCGTTGTTCAAATATGTCGCTGTTGACGAAAAGGGGATTCGGTTCAAAGACCAGGTGGAGAAAGGAAGCGAAGGCGAGGCCGCCGCTTTCCTTGTTAAGCTGGGCTTGGTGCCGCTTCGAGTCAGGGCTGTGAAAGCCGTGAGTTTTAGGCCGACTCTTTCATACAGGGCATTGGGCGAGCTGTGCGGGGCTCTTTCGGTCGCGTTTGAGGCTGAGCTTAACCCTAGGGCGGCGCTGGACTCGCTTCATAGCTGGAGCGGTCTGGCTAGAGCCAGGGCGCTGCTCTCTCCGGCCCTGGACAGAGGGTTGAGCCTGTCCCAAGCTTTCATCTCAAACCCCAAAGCGCCGCCTCTGATAGGCACCGCTTGCCTTGCTGGAGAGCGCAATGGAAAGCTTCCGGAAACCCTGGCGGCGCTCTCGGAGTACCTGGATGCGCTAGCGGATCTTGAAGAGAAAATCAGCAAGGCAAAGTTCGCCTGCCTCTTCGCGCTAATCGCCTGCGCTTTGCTGATCCCCCTCTTTCTTGGAAAAGCCATGGCGGTCACTGCGCTATCCATATGGATCGTGATATCAAGCTTTCCGTACTTTATAAAAATTTATGTTCCGATCTTGGGCAGGCTTGCTAGATCCGCGTCCACCCATAGCCTGTGCCAAGGGGTGCGCCTGTTCAAATCGGCAGGGCTTGAGCTTCATGAGGCGCTGGCCCTGTGCGCCAGCGCCGAAAAGGACAAGCCGCTTGGCAGAGCCCTCATGAAAGTGGCTGAAGCGGTTGAGGATGGGCGGCCAGCATGGCCGCTCTTGGAAGGGTACTGCTTTGACATTGTAGCTGTAAAAGCCATGGCAAATTCAGAGCGCAAAGGCTGCTTAATCGATGTGTGCCTGAAGCTGGCGCAAGAGCAAAAGAGAAAAGCCTTTAGAATTCTTGAAAAAAGCGTCACAGCCGTCTGCGCCAGCGCAGGGGTTGCCATACTGGGAGCGGCTGCGGTTTTGATCTTTTGTTGATTATAGGCAAGAGAGGCATCAGATTAAGAGCATATCCCAAAATTTTATCCGAGGCGCCGGAAAAATCCGGCGTAGAAGCATTCGCCAGGATTTTTCCGGCGCCATTTCGGAATTTTGGGATATGCACTAAAAAAGATCTGAGCAATGCTTTTTTTAGGGTTTCTAGACAAAGGAATCTTCTATCCAAAACAAAAAAAAGGGCTTTAGGCAAAAGCCTAAAGCCCTCTGAAAATATTTGAAACGCTAGAAATTTAAGCTAGAAATTTCTAGCTCATCTGGAGAT
>JAISWZ010000556.1 GCA_031270945.1 Clostridiales bacterium
ATATTCATGATGCAAAAGGTGTTGATAAAAATGTGGGGGTCTCCTGCGCTTGTATATAAGCCCCAGTCTCTATGCTTTTCGTAAAAGGGCTTTGAAGCGGCGTAAATTGCGCCATAGCCTAGGGCTTGCATGCCCTGGTTATGGCATGCTTCTATCTTTTCTTTGACTACGGGAAGGGACACTTTCCTACCCATCATGTCAGAGTACTCGTCTTGATCAGAAACCAGCTGGTCGTGCCTAAAGGACCAGTCATAAAACTGGACTGTATTGATATGGTACTTGGCCATTTGCATGACGTCATCGGCACCAGAATCGCAAGCTGCGAAATCGCTGAGAAAGCCGTAACGAACAGGAAAACCCGGGGTTTCTGTCACGTCAAAGGCTGTAGAGAAGCGGGATTGGCCAATAGTTAGCTCCGCGCCAAAGGCGGCACCATGCAAAATTGGGAGGGGAATGAGGAGCGGATCACTATCGATTGAGATATATTGGCAATGAACCTTGGAATTAAGATGATAAACAGAAAGAACAGCTATGCTGTTGAGATAGGTTCCGCCATGCTCAAACATGAGGGCTATTGGCTCGTTTGAGCGGTATTGCGCCTTTGTTGGGTAAAAGTCAATCATCATCCTTTTACAGCTCCTTCGGTCAATCCCTTCAGCAGGCTCTTTTGGAACAGCAGGAACGCGCAGATCACGGGAATGACGGCAATGACAGCCGTCGCGGCCATGAGGTGCCACTTGGCGCCAGCGAATTGCTGGAAGTAGACGGACAAAGCCTGAGGAATGTTGTGCTTGCTTCGGTCTTGAAGGAAAAAGACGGCTTGCGCGTAGTTGTTCCAGATGCCGAAGCCGTTAAGTATGGCTACAGCAGCAATGGAAGGCTTGAGAAGAGGGAAGGTTATTCTCCAGAAAGCGGCAAACCAGGAGCATCCGTCGATTATGGCTGACTCTTCGATCTCTCGGGGAAGGCTTCGCACGAAGCCTGTGAAGATGAAGACTGATGACGGCAAGACGTTTGTTGCGCAAACAAGCGCCATCCCCCAAAGAGTGTTTATGGCGTTTATGCGGATCATGAGAGTGTAGAGCGGCACAGTGTTTATGATGCCGGGGATCATCATGCTGCAGAGGAAAATCCAAAAGAAGGCCTTGTTGAACTTGTAGTCAAACCGGGCAATGGTGTATGCAGCCATGGTTCCAAGGACGACAATGACAGCAAGGGCAAATAGTGTTATAAGGGCGGAGTTCAAGATCGCGGTTCCGATCTGCGACTTGACCCATCCGTCTATATAGTTGTGAAAGTGGAAATCAGGAATGAAAATGTTGCCTTCAGACAGGATCCTTGTAGGCTTGTTCAGAGACAGCGTCAACAGGATGTAGAAGGGTGTCAGGCACAACGCGCAGATGAAAAGTATGGCGGCCTGGCGGCCAATTTTTGAAATCATGGCGCCCTCACTCCCTTTCCTGGGTCAGGCGCATGGATATGACGACTGGCACTAGGATTATGAAAAACATGATCATGGCTACAGCTGTAGAGTATCCTGTCTTTGAGCCGTAGCACATCCGCATTATATATATTCCAAGGCTTTCAGTGGCGTATCCGGGCCCTCCGTCTGTCAAAGACATGATAATGTCAAAGACCGAGAGGGAGCCTATGATGTTTGTCACAACATTTATCCGGATAGACGGGATCAGGAGCGGAAGAGTGACGTACCTGAACCTGCTGGAATACCCCGCCCCATCCATCTTCGCCGACTCGTAGAGCTCCTGTGGTATGCCCTGCAATCCTGCCAAGTATATGACCATGGTCATGCCAGCGTACTGCCAGACGTTTACCAGGATCAAAACCAGCATTTCCAGCCAGTACTCGTTCATCCAGTCGCCAAGCCCCCGGGAAAAACCCCACTGCATCATGGCCTGAGACACGAACCCTCGGTCGGGCTGGAGCAGGAAGTACCAGATGTAGCCCATGATTAAAGGGCTTATTATCGCAGGAAGGTATATGATGACACGCGCCAGCCCCTTGCCATGGAATTCTCCGTCCATAAGCAAGGCGTAACCAAGCCCGACCAGGTTGAGAAGCGGTGCGCTGCCCAGGGTGAACAGCAGCGTAGTCTTGATGTCCCCCAAGGCCCGGCTGTCTTTGAAGAAGCTGAAGAAATTCTGAAGGCCGACAAAGCTGGGGGCGCGTATGCCGTCCCAGTCAGTCAGGCTCATGCCTATGCCCTGCGCGAGCGGCCAAAGAAAGAACAAGGCGAACAGCAGAAACGCCGGAAACGCCATAAATGTGTGAAGGCCGGTTTTAACATGTCTCATCGCACTCGCAACCCCTTATGCATATCCCGAAAAAATCTTTGGGATACGCTTTTAGAAAAAAGGCTATGCCGGCAAGCCACGCTCGCCAGCACAGCCCTCACGTTAAATATTTTACTGCATGCCGCCATCCCAAGTTTTCTCATACTCTGCCGCGTAACTTTCCGGCGTATGCTTGCCAGCGAGAAGATCCTGAACCATGCGGCCCATGTCGTCGCCGCTGAACCCGGCGGGCTTCTCGTTGGTGAACCCTATGTTGACAGCGTCCTTAAGCGCGGTTTCGACCTCGGCTACTACAGCCGCTGGCGCCCATTGGGCTGAGACATCTTTGAATGCGCTGGGGGCTTTTGCGCCCTCGCTGTATTTCTTCTGGTTCTCGGCGTTAAACAAAAAGTTCAGGAACTCTATGGCCTCAGCTTTGTTCTCAGTAGAAGCGGAAATGGAATACCCGGAATCCTCCGCGCTAAGCACGACTGGCTTGGATCCTGGCATGTACGCCGGATAAGGGGCGAACCCAATTTTGCTCTCCATCTCAGGATTGGCTTCAAGAAGGCTGGATAGAACCCACATGCCGTTGCTGAGCATCGCGGCCTTGCCGGAGACGAAATCCTGGACGCAGTTGTCGCTTGTGGCGGTCAGGACGTTGCTGTTGATGTAGCCCAGCTCTTTAAGCTCAAGCATGTTCTTGGCGAATGTGGCCATCGCGCCGTCAGGCGCTCCGAAGTTAAGCTTTGCCTTGTCGTTTGCAAGCATAGCCTTCTTTGCCTCAACCGCCCCAAGAGACTGCTTGATGTATCCATGGGGGATAAACTCAATCAAGTGCCCCAGATGCCAGGCTTCCTTTCCGAAGATAAACCAAGGGGTAACATCTGGCTTGCTCTCTTTGATCGCTTTCAGGTTGGAAGTGAACTCATCCCAGGTAGTTGCGGTCTTAAGCCCCAGCTCGCTGAATATTTCCTTGTTGTAGAAGAAGCCGGCCATGGTCATGTTTGTGCAGACCCTGTACTGCTTTCCGCTCTTTACGTCAGTGCAAGACTCTTTCATGGACGGAAGCAGGCGATCCCACCACTCTGAGCGGTCAGACAAGTCAAGGAACTTCCCTTCGTCAACAAACCCCTGCTCGTAGGTGGTCATAATGTCCGGCACCTGCCCGGACGCGAACTTGATCTTTATGATGTTACTGGCGTCCTTCTGGTACTCCTGCTCAACTACGATGCGGTTTTGGGATGCGTTGAACTCATTGATCACGTCATTGATGATGTCGATGGTTTCAATCTTGCCAGTGAAGAGCTTAAGCTTTACTGTCTTTGGAGCTTGGCTAGCATTGGCGTCGCCAGATGTGCTGGCGCATCCTGCAAGAAGCAGGCAAGCAATGGCCAGAATGGTGAAAAGCTTGAAAATGCGAGTGTTCACCAGGTATTCCTCCCTTGGAAGATGTACGCAGTCCCAAAACGCAGACGGACACATAGGCAGCTATGAAGGCAGTTATTGCCATGGATCTAAGCTCTAGGATCTAGGACTTTAGATCCAGAATCTAAGATTTTAGGTCTATGCGACGCCTAAGCCCGCTATTGTTTGGGATCTGCATAAAGAATAACACTTTGAATCCCCCAGTTGATATTCCCGCGACTTATGATCTTGGTTCGCATTTATCGAGTCTGACGCTGCCTTAAGGTTATAAAAGCCTCAAAAAGCTTGATTTCCGGGCTTTTTGCCAGAACAAGCCGCCTTGATGGAAGAGAGGGGAGATGCTATAATAAAGCCCTAAGGGGTTGTATCAGCGCGCAAAAATCAAATATGAGGTCAAAAAATGCTTGAATACAGGCGTTGGAGCATAAAAAACAAGATGATCATCGTTTCGGCCGCTCTGATTGTGCTGTCTGTAGCGCTTGTTGTCGGGCTGAACTACGTCAGGTATTCAGATTTCCTGTACAAAAGGACAGCCGATCAGACCCAGCAGCTCATTGAGCAGGTC
This sequence comes from Clostridiales bacterium, assembly GCA_031270945.1. Lineage (GTDB taxonomy): Bacteria > Bacillota > Clostridia > Lachnospirales > WQUN01 > JAISWZ01. The sequence goes on from JAISWZ010000556.1 coordinate 4,285, forward strand.
GGAATAAACATAAACGCCTACCTGGATGAGCTCCAGCGGCTATGCGGCGCGCCATACTATGACAACTCGATTATGAGCGAGCTGGAGAGCGTGGAAGAAGACGAAAAGGGAAGGCTGGACGAGCAAAGGAAGATCGAAAATTTCCTTGACGCTGTCATGATCCTGCCTCGTGATGACATACTGCGCGTCTACATCTTAACAGAAAACGGGTACTATGCCAGCAAGAAAACCCCCTATGACATGGAGAGGCTCTCTGACTTCGCTGGCGCTGATTGGTACATCCAGGCTTTGCAAACGCCAAGCCAGATCATTCTTCCGGTTCATTCCGAGCGGGTTTTTGGCGCGGGAGGAACCCAAATATTTTCTATCGTTCAGAGCCTTCGAAGCAAAGAGGACAGCGACCGGGTTTTAGGGGTCATGAAGGTTGACGCTAATTACAAAGGAATCCAGGCGATCTGCGGGCAAGTCGTACTTGGCCCTGAAAGCGCCCTTGTGATAGTGGACAGCAGCCATAACGTCATATACAGCTCTGGGATCGCTCTTGATGACAGCTTTTACGAAGTGGCATGCAATGCCGCAATTCCTGAGACAAAGGGGATCGGAGACAAGGAGTATTTGTTTAACGCCTACGCTTTAGATGCCGTAGACTGGACAATAGCCGCCATTCACGACAAGAGAGCGCTGGAAGCCTATTCCCGCCAGACCAGGAATGAGTCTTTTATCTTTGCGGCCGCTCTTCTGCTTGGGTTGCTTGCGCTTTTCTACTTCTTCATCACAAAACTTATGAAGCCTTTCTTTCAGATTGTGGCTTTGATGCAAACAGTCCAAAAGGGTGATCTCTCAGTCCGGGCCAATGTGCAAAGCCATGACGAGTTCGGATACCTGGGCCACTCCTTCAATGGGATGCTTGAAACCATCGAAACAACAAACGCCGCTAACGCCAGGCTTGCAAGCGAGGTTTTTGAATCTCGCTACCTGCAAAAGGAAGCGCAGTACAACGTGCTCTGCAGCCAGATCCGTCCCCACTTTCTCTATAATGCCTTGAACACCATCAGCCTTCAGGTAAAGAGCGGATATGGGGACTCAGCGGTAGAAGATATAGACAGGCTCTCAACTCTCTTGAGAGGAGTCATGCATACGGACAGGGAGATTGAGCTAAGCGATGAGCTGAGGATAGTGAGAGCGTACCTGTCTTTGCTTCAAAGCCGATTTGGCGACAGGCTTCAGTTTACGATAGATGTAGATCCAAAGTGGCTTGACCTGGTTCTGCCAGCGCTAAGCATTCAGCCCTTAGTTGAAAACGCGGTTGAGCATGGAGCGGAGCGCAAGCGAGGCACCTCTGTGATCCATGTCCAAGCGTTGGAAGATGGAAACGACCTGATTATTTTAGTTGAAAACAATGGGCCAGGCATACCTCCTGAGAAGCTGAAAGAAATCCGGCAAAAGCTGGCTGACGGTTATAGCCATGCTGAGTCAGGGATCGGATTGGTAAACGCCAATAGGCGCATCCAGCTGAAATATGGGCTGGATTACGGCTTGGACATAGAGTCTGATAGCCAGCAAGGCGTCAGATGCTCATTGCGCCTGCCAGCGACACGGAAGGGGTGACAGAATGGCTTACACTGTTATGGTCGTTGATGACGAGCTTTTGATGCGGCAGTACCTTCAAAAGAACCTCCCTTACATCGCTCCCTCCTGGGTGGTTACCTGCACGGCGGAAGATGGAGTCCAGGCCGTCGAGCATCTTTGCAGACAGACCTTCGATCTCGTGATCACAGACATCAGGATGCCTGACATGGATGGGCTGGAACTGGCCAAGTACATCCATCAGAAAGCGCCAAACACCCAAGTCGTTGTCATTTCCGGCTATGACGAGTTCGAGTACGCCTGCCAGGCGCTAAGAAGCGGCGTCTGCGATTACCTCTTGAAACCGCTTAACGATCATAAGATCGCCGAAGCGCTTGAACGGATCGCTGAAAACCTTAGGGGTGGCGCGACAAGCGATCAAACTCAGCCAGCGGAGCCCGAAAGCGGGCACAGGCTGGTCAAAAAGGCGGTAGAATACATTCACGCCCATTACAGCGAGCCCATCAGCCTTGAGATCTTAGCTGACATCTTAGGAATAACCCCTAATTACCTTAGCGAGCTGTTCCACAAGAATACAGGGGAGTCATACTCCAAGTATGTGACAAGGGTACGCATGGAAAGAGCGGTTGCCCTAATGCGAGCTTGTCCAGACATGAAAATCTACCAGATAGCTGAGCGCATAGGCTATACGACAAACAAGCACTTCTCTACCGCGTTCAAGCGCCATTTCAACTGCACTCCGGGGGAATATGCGGCTAGGCTGATTTGAGATAAAAATAAAAAATAGAAAAAATAGAAAATAGAAGTGAAAAGAATTGAAAGGGAAATAACGGATAATAAAGAAATGAAAGGCGACAAAGCCAAAACGAGTGGAAGGGTTTTTATACAGATACGTACTGCGCAACAAAAAGAAAAAGGCATCCGATTTTGAGAATCGGATGCCTTGATCTGCGTCTTACTTTCTTACATATGTGGCATCAAAGTCATATGTGCCATCAAAGGACACTCCAGTGCCTGTAAAGAGTCCTTCAGTAGTGTCTTTTACCGTAACGGTGTTAGCTTCGTCGTCAAATTCAAACTCAAGAGCGCCATGGCCTAAAGGATCAACCCATTTTCCGATTTCAGATTTGTCTATGTGCATAAGGCCTGTCACATCGCCAGTCGACGAGTTGTTGCCCGCATAGATGTGGAAGTAGACATTCCCTGGCATGGTGCCGACTAAATACAGGATGCTATATTGTGTGCTGTTGGAAAAAGCGTATCTTTTATCTACCGGGTCAGTGCTATCCAAGTCATATGATTCGATTGTGTCGGCAACAGGCTTATATGACTGGCCATTGGTGGATACCCAGTCTCCGTTTCCTACATAATAGACGTTGCCGCTTTTGACGGCGCAGGCGAAGCTCATGCACACGTCTATTTCTTCAAAACGATAGACATAGCAGTCTTCGCCTTTTATGTCTTTTATCCCTGTAAAGGTCATCCAGTAACTTGCTGTCGCATTGTAATCAGGGATCAAT
>JAISWZ010000620.1 GCA_031270945.1 Clostridiales bacterium
GAAAGAGTGATAACAGGAATTGAGCGGGAGCGCGAACTTCTGACGGATGTTAAGAAGAAAGCGAACTTCATTATTGACACAAGCAGCACGCTAACAAGGCAGCTTAAGGAAACTGTTAATGAAATAGTGATAAAACAGAAGAAGTTTAACAGCTTAATGATAACAGTTTTGTCATTTGGGTTTAAATACGGCATACCTGGAGACTCAGATTTGGTGTTTGATGTTAGATTCATGCCAAACCCCTTTTATTTGCCGGAACTAAAGAAATTGACTGGATTGGACGCCCAGGTGCGCGATTACGTCTGCCTCTCGGAAGCCGGAAAGGCCTTTATGGAAAAATGGTTTGACATGATAGCTTTCCTTGTGCCAAACTATGTAAACGAGGGCAAGAACCATTTGGTCATAAGCGTTGGCTGCACGGGGGGCAAGCACAGATCTGTGGCGCTTGCCGAAGCCTTGCGCCAGTTCCTGCAAAGCCAAGGGCTGACTGTCAGCATATCTCATAGGGACATAGACAAAGACGACAAGGCGTTGTATCAGTGAGCGAAAAGAGTTGCATCTTCGCAAGAAATCACGAAGGCATTATGCTGGCGCTTGCGTCAATTTTTATTCTCATCGCTCTCGAGCATGGCGATGCCCCAAACTGGCGTTGGATAGCCAAATGCCAGGCTGATCGCCAAAGCCTTTCGAATCCAGCAACAAAAACCTGGGGCAAGGGCAGATCGCCAAAGCCGTTAAAAGCCAGCATTAAATTTTCGCTCGGGAGCATATGAAACAGGTGGGGACATGTCTTTTTCATCTGAGGTGAAAAGCGAGCTGCGCGCTATTCCTCTTGGATCCGCGCATTGCTGCCTGGCTGAAGCGGAAGCCATGGCGGCCGCGTGCGGCGGCGGCCTCTTTATGCTTGAGACCGAGAACTTGGGCTTGGCCCAGAAATTCTTCGAGGCGCAGAAACTTCTTGGGATGCGCCCCGAGGCCAGCGCCAAATGCTCAAGGCCGCAACGCGGACGGCAGTACTTTGTGGCTGCCGGGGACAAGGATAGGGCAGATGAGCTTGAAGCTCAATTCCCTGTTGATTCCTTGGGGAAGAAAGGCAAGAAGGGATTGAGCGACTGCTGCAAAAGGGCTTACTTGAGAGGGGCGTTCCTTGCGGCGGGCTCTGTGAGCAATCCCGAGAAGAACTACCACCTGGAGTTCGCCGCTTTCTGCAAGAGCCACGGAGAGGGCCTGGCGCGGCTCATGGGGGGCTACGGCCTAAACGCCAAGCTTATGGAGAGGAAAGGCCGCTACATTGTTTATCTTAAAGAGGGAGAGAATATAGTTGACCTGCTGAACTTGATGGGCGCCCATAAATCTCTGATGCGGATGGAAAACAACCGCATCGTGCGGGATATCAGAAACAACATAAACCGGGCGGTTAACTGCGAGGCCGCAAACATCCAAAAAACCATATCCGCCGCATTGAAGCAGATTGACGACATCAAGACAATAGAGAGAATCGCTGGACTGGATTGCCTCAGCGGCCAACTGGAGGAGGTGGCGCGGTTGCGCCTCATGCACGAGGAGGCGAGCTTGAAGGAAATAGGCGGCATGCTGACGCCTGCTGTCGGCAAGTCGGGCGTGAGCCATAGGCTCCGCAAAATAAGTGAAATCGCTGAGAATTTAAGGGGAGGGTTATTATGATTTCGCGCAGCATCCAGGTATCGGCCAGTTTGGACGCGCGTCCTGCGGCATTGTTCGTGCAGACGGCAAGCCAGTTCGCGTCAAGCATCCACCTTACTATCGAAAACAAGAAGATAAACGCCAAGAGCATCATGGGCGTAATCTCCCTGGGCGTACTCGACGGGCAGAACGTCCTCATCTCGGCTGAAGGCAAGGATGAGGTGCAAGCCGTGGACAAGCTGGAGAAGTTCCTTTGCGCCGAATAGCCAGCAACGGCTGATGCGGGGGCTTGCGCCTGTATGCCCGTCTTGGCGCAAGGCGCAACCCTCGCGCCCTTTGGCGCAATCTAGCATGGCTAAATTTTCTTTTCGCTGGCGGGAGCGGCGTGAATTGCGCTCGCCAGGACAGCTTTATGAATTTACATATAGTTTTGTTGACAGGCCTCCCCATTTCGTTATACAATGGAATAGCGCGAAAAAGAGCAAAATATACTTTAACGAAATATGATATCACAAGAGGCGCTCAAGCCGGCAGCCGCTGCAACGAAACATGCTTTAACGCCAGAGGCGCTCAAGCCGGCGCTTGAGGCAAGCTCTTTTCGCAAACCATAATGCCGAGAGGGTGAGGCCCATGTTTTTGAAAGAGAGCTTTCGATACCAAAATTTTTTAGACAGGCTAATTTCAACAGCCGCTTCCTGCCTTGAAGAAGACAGGTATGTAACTACAACCAAGGCCTTGCACTACAAGAAGCAGGCTGACCAGAACGCGAAAGACGAGACGGTTGACACCATTGCCGAAAGGCCTTTCGGGTGCAGCGTAAACGAGCTCATAGACTTCTATGTCAGCCTCACAGACGAGAAAGAGGCGCTTACGTTTGCCATAGGCAAAGCCAAGGCGGAATGCGGAGTTGACATAGACAGCGCTTTGGCGCTCAACAGGCTGCGCCATGACGCGGCGGAAGCCATGTCCAGGCTTGCGGGGCTCAAGTCGAGAGAGCTCGACACGACTGGCCGCGACTTCAGGATAAACAACGAGGGCAACCAAACTCCTTATGTCTACAAGATAAAGGAAGTCATTACCATAGATTTCGACCGGAACAAGCCAAAGTCATTGGCGAAGTCCCTGCTCAAGAAAAGCGACGAGATTTCAGCGCAGGTAGACAGGCTCTTTCTTTCTGTCGAGGTTGGCTATGAGCCGAAGTACGACATCAACGACAAGTTTGAAGACGCTTTGGAAGAGTTCCTGTCAGCGCAAGGCGGCCATGCCAGCGAGCTTTAAGCGCGAATCCCAAAGATCCAGCGCGGCGTAAAAGCCCTACGAAGGCTTCAATGCGGACCTTTGCGAGCCATAGCTCCAAGATGCATGGCAAAAGCTTTAAACTCTTTGGCATGAGCCGACTTTCCGCCGTTGCGCCCGCAGCCCTAGCCTAGATGGAAGCGCCAGCCGGTTCATGTAGCCGAACTATGGTGCTGCAACCGGAAAAAATGAATAATGTGCTGAAAACATTACATGATATTCGTCTCGAGAATATCCCTCATTCCATCTTCGATAGTGTTCCAGCTCCCGAAAGGAAGCGCGCCATCCCCTTCTGGCGCTATTTGCCATAGCCCCCTTGTGAGGCGCTTAGGCGCCAAATAGAAATAAAATGGCTGCGCTTGATTTGCGGCAAAGGCTGTGGGCGAAGCGGCGGACAAATATAAGCGTTAAAAAGCCCCAGCGATTCGCTGGGGCTTTTTTTTGGAGTTCAAGCCGTTTTCCGTAAAGGTCATAGGCTGGCTCCAATTATTGGTTTAATTTTGAAGTTCAAGCCGTTTTCCGCGAAAGTCATAGGCTGGCTCCAATTATTGGTTTAAGGATACGACTGTAAATAAATGAACGTCTGCGAACGTGCCCGTCGGCTTGTGATGAACTCTTAAGTTTATATAATTTTCCGGCTTGGCGGGAGAGATCGAGAATGCCCAATACCCCCATTGAATCTTATCCCCTCCAAGCCAGCCTACCTCATCATTTCTGAAGTGCGTTCCGGCCAGCGCATCGCCGTATTCGTACACTTCCAGGCCAAAGTCTTCCGCTTTGACATCCTTGTAATCCAAGGCCAGCCCCCAAGACATGAACTCATTCGTGCTTGGCTTAGTGGCCACGTAGCCAATGTCGTGACGGGTCGCGCCGTTGTCGAACTTCAGCGACACGGGATCATAGTTTATCAGGCTCTCAATGCTGTAATCCCCTTCGAACTTTGTTGGCTCAGAGAGGTAATTGATCGCTTTGCGCTCAATGGGAAAGCGACCGCCATATTCAGTCTCGTTGGCATACTCTATGGAGTCAGCTGGCAAGGTGTCGACAAAGCGCAATCCTTCAATGGCATAGGGCGCTATTGAGAGATTGTCAACGATTGGGTCAGTCACGAGGTATTCATCCCCGATCTCCCTTGCAAACTCGGGTGCCTCATATTTAACCCTTGCGTCCGTTACGGGATATTCATCTTCGATCTCGTCTGCCTCGTCTGCCTCATCTGCCTCGTCTGCCTCTTCTGCCTCCTCGGGCGACTCATATTCAACCCTGCCGCTGCCAGTTATGTTATGCAAAAGCGCCTTGGCGTTTGGTGTCCATCCGCCATTTTCCTCCAAGCCGAAGGAGTTGAAGTCGCCTGGCGAATCAATGTCGCCTTTCGCTGTAGCCATTTGCGTGTCTGCTGTGATGCCGTAGTAGTACTGTCCTCCTGGGATGTTCTTAGCCTTTGTGATCTGGTTCAAGAGAAGGCCGGTAGCCTCTCCTGGATTCAAAGGAGACGCCCAATAGATCCAGCCGTCAGTGTCAGCTACCCAGTAGTCGCCTTCAATGGCGCCGTTGGCAATCCAATTCGCCATGTCATAAAGGGTTGCAGCCCTGGTCTTTTTGATTCCAGGCTCGGTTCCATTATACTCGGTGATGTCCGTGGCTATGAAGCCGTCTTTTTGATCCTTGAGCTCAACAGGCTTATAGTACTTTTCGCCGCCAAAGGACAGGCTCCAGTACTCGCGAAACGGACCTGTTCCATACGGGAAGCTAATTATTGACCAAGAATCCTTGTCTTGGAGTGTGGCGCCAGGCACAAGAGACTTGGCTTCCTTGCCAGCGAGGTCTTCTCCGGCAAAAGTTCCTGTTTCCATGTACTCGCTGAGCCTGACTCGGACAAATATTGGGACTGTTCCCCAATTCTCCACATAGACATCCTTGTTGCTTTGGCCGTCATAGTCATCGTGGACTGTTCCGCCAGGCAAGTCGTCTGCGCCGATTATTCCTGTCGTTGTCTTGTTGCTCAGGCTTATCCAGGCAAAAGTGCCTGAGATCACAGCTACTAGAGCAACTAGCGCGATGACGACAGAGATGAGTTTCTTGTTTTTCATTGCGATTCCTCCGTTTTTTTAGCGCATGTCCCAAAGATTTAAGGCTTGTTTGGCGCATATCCCAAATTTAATTTAGAGATATGCTCTTAGTGCATATCCCAAAATTCCATATTGGTGCCGGAAAAATCCTGGCGAATGCTTCAACGCCGGATTTTTCTGGCACCTCGGATATAATTTAGGGATATGCTCTTATTCTTGCTGCGGGCTCAGCAAGCGTGTTTCCCAAGCCGTAAATATGGGGGTGCGCTCTTGATAGTGAAGCACTTCTAGCGGCAACGCAATGCGAGCGTTGCACTTTAGCGTTTCAAGCCAAGGAGGGGGATTCCATGGCGAAAGCTTCTTTTGTGGTTAGCTGCGCAGGATGCGCCCAGGTTTGGACGCGCTATTCGAAAAGGCGTTGTGGGAACAAATATCATGATTCGACCATTTCGTCTATATTCCAACATTAAATCTATTATATCTATAAAGTCGCTTGATGTCAATAACTATCCGAGAAATTTGCGTCCTGTTGCTGCATCAAGAAAAGGGATTTAGGGCTTAGTTGAGCTGTATTAGAAAATGGGGGTGGCACAACACATATGCGATGCCTCAAACCCCTTTAATTTCTTAGGCAATATTAGACGGAGTTCGACAGAAAGCGTCTCTGCTTCCCTAAACTAAAAAAACCGTACGCATGCGCGCACGGCTTTTCAAATCGTATCATATGACGTTTGTCAAGAACGGAAACTTTTTGCTGTACTTTTCAAAAAGAATCTTGATCTTAGAACCCATAACATCGGATTCACAAGGAATGTCTTCGTTGAGGCGACTAAAATCCAGTTTAGACGTTAAGCATTTCCACTCTGGCGAATCTTCAACAAAGCATTGCACGTTGTCCTGCATCAGCAACTTGTGATTCATTAGCAACGTCTGGCCAATGCCGCAACCGTCAAATATAACTAAAACCTTGCAGCCTTTGCAAGCTTGGATTGCGTTTGCGGCATTGCTTTTATCTCCAAAGGAAATGATCTCCGCAGAGCAATGCTTAAAAACCTTGGTGAAAAAGCTAAAGCTGCCTTTCGTGCCTTCCACAAGAATCTTGTCCGGCTCTGCATAAGCATCCAAATCGAAGTCAACTAGGTTTACAGACTCGTGGCGCGTTTCGCTGACTTCTAAAGCATATGCCGTTTTATAGCTAACCTTAACCTTGTTTAGATGCCTTTTGATTATCACAAAGTAGCTGGGTGAATTTTCAATTAATTCATTTACATTGGAATAATTCAGGAAAGAATTGTTTCCATCAACAAATATAACGCACCTATTTTTAAGAAACTCTTTCAAATCCATGCTATGTTCGTTTCTGTAATCCTTCAACAGAGTGCACTTCAGCCCTTTTTCGCCGCATGCAATTTCCAAGCGAGATCCCAGCAATGATTTTGATTGGTCGCTTAAAGACTGCGCCGCTCTTGTCTTTCCGGTTCCGGAATCACCTGTTAGAATATTTATTTTCTCATGTATCTTGAAATGATACGACCAGCCTTCCCTTGTGTTTCTGATAGATATTTCAATCATAGCTCAACCTTTTCTAGGCTTGATTATGCCCTCAAACCATTCGTCAGGAATCTTGCTGCTTTCCCTTGCAAGCCAATCAAAATAGTCTAGCTTTTCTTCGTCTTCGTCTACTTCATCTAATTCAATAATGTCGCTTGAATCCTCTATTGCTTCTTCTTTGCCTTCTTCAGGCTTGTCTTCGATAGTCAGCATCCACAGAAAGTCATAGGGCTTTTTCCATATTTGCAACCGTTGCTTGGTGGTCGAAACAAATTCATACCACAGGTCATAGTATTCTTCAAATGTCTCAGTGATCTTGTCCAGGTTTATGATTTTGCATTGAAAAGGAGACTTGCTGTAGATATCATCGCAAAACCCTATGTCATACCCCAATGTAATGTAGCAATCCACCCTTTTCCCAATTTCCACTAGCCATGGCCCGCAATTGTCTCCCATGGCATTTCCATCAAGAAGAACATTGGGCTCCTTGTAAAGCATTATCAAAGCCTTTACTCCGCCTGACAGCCCTAGAGGGGACATGGACCTGCCTGTATAGTCGCGAATGTACTCGCCATCGACCGCTTCAGACTTGTCTACGCTCTTTACCATTTCCTTGACAAGCGGATCGTCAAGCCATTCGGTTTTCCGTATATTCTCAAAGAAAGCGTCTACATCTCCAATTTCCCTCTTGCAATAGCCCCACCAAACATGCAGCAAAAAATCGCCCCCTTCTTTCTAATTCTCTTTCTGCGCTTGCTAGGCAAATGCCCTTTCGCCATTTTGAGGAATCCGGGACGAGCCTGATTTTGCTCAAAAACTTGATTCCGTAGCCCGTTCTTGCCACAAACCATTATATCATGTCTGCTTTCATAAAGCAATAGTTATTGCGCTTGCGTGCAGGATTTAGCCTTGGAAGCCAGTCCGGCCGCTTAACAGACGCTTTCGCTCGCAAGCTCTAAACGCGTCAGCCGCCGCATGCCTCTTTGCGGCGGCTTTGTTCGCGCTTCGCGACTTGGATCAGTTGTCCTGCACAAGCTGGTCGTACAAAATTATGTTGCGCCTCATTGCGTTGTTAAGCATCAGGGAGTAAGAAACCACCTCGATATTAGCGTTTAGCAAACCGTAGTTCGTGTAAAACAGGCCTTCAGGCGTCATCTTGAAGTTGCTGCTCCAAAGGTACTCCGACATTTCATCGCTTATGTCGGCAATGATATGGCAGTTGAAACGGATACCGGAATCAGCGGTTTCATATTTGCCTCTGTATTGTTCATTCAAGGCATCGATGAAGTCCATGACCTGGTCAACGCAGTTCTTGTCCGTGGTGCCAGGGCGTTTGAACGCTATGATTGCAACATCGCTGAAATGGCGGACGAAAGGGTCTTCAACCAAGGCGAAGGCTGAATCGAAGATGGTAGCCACCGGGGAAGTCTTTTCTTTCTCTTTATCTTTTTCTTTTTCTCTTTCTTTTGTCTTTTCTTTCTCTTTCTCTTTTTCTTTTTCTTTTGCTTTCGGGATGGAATTGTCCGAAGCCAAGAAGCGATAGTAAGACAGATTCTCGTCTATGATCCAAAGGTTGTGGTTGGACTTGGGATCTGCCGGGAAAATCAGGTTCGGGACACAGTTCTCCCAATCCGCGCTATCCTTGTTCTTGGCAAATCCCTCAAGCAAAGCCTTCCGGCACGAGATGCAATCCGCCATGGAGCTTTTGCCAAGATCAGAAAGCTTTTTCATCACGGCTTCGTTGGCGGCCAGCTCCTTGATCTGCTGTGCCTTGAGCTTCATCAGCTCGGCTTTGAAAGCTTCTTCGTATTTTAGGATCTCATCCAGGTATACTACCTTGGCGTCGTCCCTGGTCTCGTCTCTGATGTTTTCAATAGAGTCCTCCAACGCCTCAAAGAGCGGAACCAAAGCCGAATCGTCAGGAAGCTTAATGAAGTTGGCTATCTCTTTGTAATCTGCATTCATGTCAATCCCTCTTAACTTTGTGATTTTCTGTATGCTCGCGCTATGCCAGAACAAAAAGAGCTACGCTTTTCGCTCGGTTGACGGCTGCCGCGATTTTTTGCCGTACCCGCCTGGCCTTGAATCTCATGCCATTATATCATTATGCGAACTCGAAAGCAACAAAGTTTCCTGTGATGCGCTAAGCCGTTCTAAGAATCGCCATGGCATTGACTGCTTTTTTGAATTTGCTTTTAGCGCAAAACATTCTCTGTTGCGACGTAGCGCAAAACATTCTCTCTATCTCGATGCAAAGCGAGACATGCTTTGGAGAAATATCTGATGCAATAATAAACATTATATTGTCATGAATTGCGTCGACATATCGCAATATTCGCGAACGTTACGATAAAATTGAAACCAAAGAAAAATTTATTGCGTAAAGCTATCCACTGTGCTATAATAGTATTAGCCGCTTTTGCAAAAGCTTTCATAAGCTTTTGCAAGCTCTTATCATTTTCGAAGCTTGACTAGTTTGGGATTGCGTCTTAATGAGATGAAAAGCCATGAGCGTGGACAAAGCAGTCCACTCGTTTTCCTTTGATGGGAAACAACGCCTCATGGCTTCTGTTTCATGGCGCAATCCCATTTTGCAAGCTTCACATTAGCGGCAGCCCGTTACGGGCTCAATGCCGAAAGAGTTCATGCTTGCAAGCCATCGCTTGTGAGCGCGCAGCTTCCCAAAGACAGAACTGCCTTTTGAGAAGCCATTAGGCGCATATCCCAAAATTGCTAAAACTGCGCGAAAATATCGAGATGCTTCTACGCGTTGAATTCGCAGCCGTAAAACAAATTTTGGGATATGCTCCAAGAGGAGGATATTTAATGAGGGGTTTAAGAATCATTGCAATTTTGTGCGCGTTTGCTGTTCTGGCGGGCTGTTCCGGCCAAGGAGCTGGCACGTCAAGCCGAAGCGACACCTTTATCTATGCCCAGGGCGCTGATCCTCGCGGCCTTGATCCCGCGTTTGTTGATGACGGCGAGTCTGCCATGGTAATGGCAAACGTGTACGAAGGGCTGACAAAGTACAATGACAAGACTACAGCCATTGAGCCTTCCCTTGCCACGTCATGGGATGTCAGCGCCGACGGCCTGACGTATGTCTTCCAGCTCAGGCAGGGAGTGAAGTTCCATGACGGATCGCCTTTCAACGCGGAAGCGGCAAAGGCCAGCATTGATCGCCAGCTTCCTCCCAATGACACATCAAACATGCCTTACGCTGAGTTCACGTTTGGCTACGTGAAGTCCATTGAGGCCACGAGCGAGTACGTGCTTACAATATACCTGACTCAGCCTTGCACCCCGTTTTTGGCAAACCTGGCCATGACCCTTGCGGCGCCAATAGCGAGCCCGACAGCGATAGGCAAATCCGCAACCGGAAACCTGAACGAGAACCCAGTTGGAACAGGCCCCTACAAATTTGTGAGCTGGGAGAAGGGCGTATCAGTCAAGATAACAAGAAATGACGATTATTGGGGCGAAAAGGCCAAGATAAAGAACGTTACATACCAGATAATCCCTGAAAACTCCTCCAGGTCAGCGGCGATGATGGCCAAGACGATTGACGCCATGAGCGGGCTTGACGCTCCAGACGTAGCCGCCGTCAGGGATTCCGGCGCCCAGATCTTTGAGGCTGACGGAATGAACATCAACTACATGGCATTTAACGTAACCCGTGAGCCGTTCAACGACCCCAAGCTTCGCGAGGCGGTTATCCGCGCGATAAACGTTGAGGAGCTTGTGAGCTCTCTTTACCTTGGATACTCCATGACAGCCTACAGCGTCCTTCCTACATTCATGCCGGGCTACGCGCCAAGCGTGAAGCCTTTCGCCTATGACCCGGAAGCTTCCAAAGCCCTGCTTAAAGAGATAGGCAAAGAGGGCTTGGCTATAGACATCATAACATACTCCAACCCAAGGCCGTACAACTCGGCTACTGGAACCAAGCTTGCCGAGGCGATCCAAGGCTACTTGGCCCAAGTGGGAATAACCGCAAGCATTACCCAGTACGATTGGGCTGACTACAAAGGCAAAGTTGCCCAAGGAGAAGGGGACATCTGCTTCTACGGCTGGATTGGCGACAACGGGGATCCTGACAACTTCATGAACCTCCTTGATGACAAGGACAGATCCATGAATGTTTCTGGCTACAACAACCCTGAATACCACGATCTTATCCTTGAAGCGGTTTCCGCTCCAAACGGCGACGCCAGAAACGCCCTCTACGGAGAGATGGAGGCTATAGTGGCAAGAGACGGCGTTTGGCTTCCAATCTCCCACGCCCGCAGCATGGCGGCCTATGGCGCTAACGTCTCCAACTTCTTCATTCATCCAACAGGCAGCATCTTCTTCAGCCAGATTACCAAGTCATAAAGAATATTCCCGCCCCCGCCTTGTCGGGGGCGGGAGCTTTTAAAGAAAAGCCTACGAGCGCGAGTGCCGCTCTATTGTATTAAAGGAAGTGCAAAGCATGCGCAAATACATAACCAAGCGCCTTATAATGCTTGTCCCTGTGCTCTTGGGAGTGTCCATTATCGTTTTCGCGGTGATGAGAGCATTCACTGCGGATCCGGCGGCGTCCATCCTGGGGCAGCATGCGACAAGCGCGCAGATAGCAGAGCTCAGAAACAAGCTTGGGCTTAACGATCCCATATACGTTCAGTACTGGAACTACTTCAAGGGCATGATCCGAGGCGATCTTGGAACGTCGCTGTTCACCCAGACAAAGGTGACAGACGAGCTCTTGGGCCGTTTTCCCGCAACCGCTGAGCTGGCGATATCAGCAATCATCTTCGCCTCGATATTTGGCGTCCTGGTCGGCGTCATCTCCGCTGTCAAAAAGAACACAGCCTTGGACTACGCAGGAATGTTTGGCGCATTGATAGGAGTGTCCATCCCTATCTTTTGGCTGGGGATCATGCTTATCATTCTTTTCGGAGTGATCCTTGGCTGGCTTCCCGTCTCAGGAAGGCTTGACATACTGATGACTCCGCCCAAGATAACAGGGTTTCTTCTCATAGACACCTTGATCACCGGAAATATTGACATGTTTTTTGACGCGCTGGCGCACTTGGTTCTGCCGACAGTGGCGCTAGGCATGTACTCAACAGCCATTATCGCCAGGATGACCAGATCCTCTGTTCTTGAGACGCTCCAGCAGGACTACATCCGCACAGCCTGGGCCAAGGGGCTTGCCGAAAAAGCCGTCGTAATACGCCATGCCCTAAGAAACGCGCTTATACCAGTAGCCACAGTCATTGGCCTCCAGCTGGGATCTCTTCTTGGCGGCGCGGTCTTGACTGAAACCGTTTTCGCCTGGCCCGGAATAGGCAAGTACACAGTGGATGCCATAACCAAGTCTGACTACCCGGTAGTCCAAGGAGCGGTTCTTCTTGTGGCGTTCATCTTCGTCACTGTTAATTTGGTGGTTGACGTCTTGTACGCGTTTCTTGATCCCCGGATTAAATACTCTTAGAGACGAGGCTGGCAAATGTCAGATTCAATAAAAAAGTCCAGCCCGGCGGCTGACGCCTGGCATGTGCTAAAGCAAAGCAAGTCAGCGATGCTGGGATTGATCATAATTGTATTCCTGTTTCTTTTGGCCCTTGGCGGAAAGCTTATCCTTCCTCATGATCCTTACATCGGCTCTATGGCAGAAAACTTCCAGCCTCCATCAGCGGCCCACTGGATGGGCACTGACGAGCTGGGGCGAGACATTTTAAGCAGGATAATAGACGGCACCCGCATATCTCTGAGAGTTGGCATCGTTTCAGTGCTAGCCGCCCTTGTTGTCGGCACGGCGCTTGGCGCGACAGCCGCTTACTATGGAAAGCGGGTCGACATGATCATTATGCGCTTTATGGACATGATGCTTGCAATACCAGACATCCTTCTTGCCATAGCAATAATGGCAGCGCTGGGGCCTGGCATAGACAAGGCTATCATTGCCATAAGCTTCGTGACGATACCTCAATACGCGCGAATAGTCAGGGGCTGCGTCCTTTCGGTCAAAGAGAGCGACTACATAGCGGCGGCAAGGCTCGTAGGCAACAAGGACTGGCGGATAATAGCAAGGCACATTCTTCCCAATGTGGCGTCAGCTATCATTGTGAGATCGACCCTAGGCATATCATCAGCGATCCTTGACGCGGCCGCGCTGGGGTTCCTTGGTCTTGGAGTCCAGCCCCCTTACGCCGAGTGGGGCACAATGCTTGGCAGCGGACGCCTCTACATCTTCAACGCGCCCTATATTGTGGTATTCCCTGGATTGGCCATTACCATAACAGTGCTTGCCTTCAACCTCTTTGGAGACGGGCTGAGGGACGCTTTGGACCCCAAGGGCAAAATCAGGTGAAATCAGAAAATCGCGCGCATGCTGTTTGGGCTATGCTCTAGGGAGATGATTATATGCTTCTTGAGGTGAAAGGCTTGACAACCGTCTTTCACATGAAAGAGGGGGCGGTTCGCGCCGTCCAGAACGCCTCCTTTCAAGCCGGCAAAGGCGAGGTGCTGGCGATTGTCGGAGAGTCGGGAAGCGGAAAAAGCGTCACCTCTCTTTCCATAATGGGCCTTGTGGGAGAGCAGGGCACAGTTGAGAGCGGGCGCATTCTATATAAAGGCGAAGATTTGCTCAAGGCCAGCAAGAAAAGGATGCAGCAGCTAAGAGGCAACGAAATTTCTATGATATTCCAAGAGCCCATGACATCCCTTAATCCTGTCCATTCAATCAGAAAGCAGCTTGTTGAGGCTATAACGACACACAAGAACGCCACAAAGCAGGAAGCCGAGGAGCATGCCTTGGAGATGCTGGACTTTGTAGGCATTCCTTCCCCAAAGGCAAGAATGGGAAATTACCCTCATGAAATGAGCGGAGGCATGCGCCAAAGGGTAATGATAGCCATGGCCCTCTCTTGCGACCCTCAGCTTCTTATAGCCGATGAGCCCACGACAGCCTTGGATGTCACAATCCAGGCTCAGATCATGGATCTTCTTCATGGCTTGAAGGAAAGGCTTGGCATGGGCATGATACTTATAACCCATGACCTCGGGATAGTGGCTGAAACGGCTGACAGGGTCGCTGTCATGTACTGCGGCAGGATAGTGGAGGAAGCGCCTGTTAAGGAGCTTTTTGAAGAGCCTCTCCATCCCTACACAAGAGGCCTTATCGCCTCCATTCCAAGGCTTGACGTCTCAGTTAAAAGGCTTCCTGTCATACGCGGGATGGTTCCAGACCCAACCCTTGTCCCAAAAGGCTGCAGCTTTTCTGACAGGTGCGACTATTGCGAGGACAAGTGCAAACGCGACGTTCCTGGCTTGGCTTCAGTTTCTCCAACAAGAAAGGTTCGATGCTTCCAGCGCGCTGGCATCTTAGAAGAGAAAGATGAAAAAGATGAAAAAGGAGGCGCGGCATGCCAGAACTAGCGCCTTTAGTCCAAGTGAAGTCTTTGTCCAAAAGCTTTGTCCTGGAGCGAAGCTGGGGCGGCAAGCCGACTTCTGTCCTCAAGGCTGTAGACAACATATCTTTTAGCGTTGCCAAAGGCGAAGTGTTTGGTTTGGTGGGAGAGTCCGGCTGCGGCAAGACAACCATCGGAAAGCTCATTTGCGGCATGTTCTCACCCGACAGCGGGCAGATCCTTTACGATGGCCGTGACATCACCCATCTGAATCAAAAGGAGCGCCGAAGTTTGTGCACGGAGATCCAGTTCATCTTCCAGGATCCATACTCTTCGCTAAACCCCCGCATGACTGTCTGGCAAACCCTCTCTGAGCCTATCGCCATTAACGGGCTCCTTCCCAAAAGTGAGATCGGGAAAAGGGTCGACAAGCTGTTGGATTGCGTTGGCCTCGCCTCATACACAAAGAGCCGCTATCCCCATGAATTCTCAGGAGGGCAGAGGCAAAGGATAGGAATAGCCAGGGCATTAGCGCTCAACCCAAAGTTCATTGTCTGCGATGAGCCGGTCTCGGCCCTGGACGTGTCCATACAAGCCCAAGTCCTGAACCTCCTTGCCGATCTCAAGGACGAGTTTGGGCTCACTTACATCTTCATAGCCCATGGCTTGAACGTAATCAAGCACTTGAGCGACCGAGTGGCCGTCATGTACCTGGGCAAGATCATGGAAACCGCTCCCAAAGAAGGCCTTTCCAATCCTATCAACCCTTACACCAAGGCTCTCATGTCCGCGATTCCAATTCCTGATCCAAACCGCAAGCGGGAAAGGATACTCCTGTCTGGAGACGTTCCAAGCCCGATAAATCCCGGCCCCGGCTGCAGGTTCGCGTCCAGGTGCTTCGCCGCGTCTCCTGAGTGCTCATTATCGGAGCCGCCAGCGCAAGAGTATGAGAAAGGCCATTTCGCGTCTTGCTTTAACGCTGCCCCAGCGAATTAAAACCGGTCTGCTTGGCTTAAACGCAGGCAACGACCATATTTTGCAAATCACGCATCATCCAGCTACTTCATTGCGCCGCAGGCGCAGAACCTTTATATAATGGCCTGCCCAAAGGGCAGGCCATTATGAATTCTAAAAAAAAGGGCGCGTATTCGCGCCCTTTTTATTTATGCCATTTTTGCTTATGCCATTTTTTTTCTTATGCCCTTTTACTACCTATACCATTGCCTTACCATAGCTATTCCATTCGAGAATTCTACTCGCCCCAACGCTCCGTTCACTATCTGAATCCTGGGAGGAACCCGCCCAATGTCCGCGTCATAGATGACTGGAGCGTTCAGCTTTCCGAGAGCCTGCTCCAGCGCGTCAATAAAGTGGAAGTCATTCTTGCTTGCGCACTTGGATGAGCGCCCTAGCAAGAACCCCGTGACGCTTTTGAACCATCCGGCTTCACGCATCTGCCAGAGCGCCTTGTAGACCTCCGGGGCGGACATGGAATCGCTGTCAAGCACCCAAATAATGCCGTCATGCGCATATTTCTCAATGAATTTGGGTACGGGAGCATACGGGGTTCCTATGAGATCCCTTATGGCCTCCAAGCATCCGCCTATCATTCGCCCATTGAAGTTTGCGGAAACCCCTGTCTGCATCATCTTCCATGCGGACGGCTGATCCAGCTCGTAAGGGGAGGCCTCGCTTTCGCTCCATTTCACAGGATTTCCCCGCACCGGGCTGCTGGACTGTATGAGCTCTGATTTTGTCATCGCTTCAAAGACTTTCAAGTCAAACTCATGAATCTTTCCATAGCCAAGGCTCATCATGTCAGTTCCGTGGATTGTGGCATAGTCGCAAATCAATGTGATCGCAAGCAGCAAGGCTGTCACGTCGCCATTGCCGCATATCCATGTGGCGCCAAAGCGTCCAAGCTTTTCAAAGTCCACTAAAGGAAGCATGTCCATTGCAAGATCTCCGCTCCAAGGCGTCATTATGCCAGACACTTCATCAGATTGAAACAAGTAGTTCAATTCATCAGACCTGACTTTCGCGGTTGCGCCTACCAGCTGCTTGCAGGCTCTGGCAGAATTAAGCTCCCTGATGCGAAATCCCAATCTCCCGACATTTCGATAAGATTTGGTCAGCTGCTTGCTGGGCTCCACTCCAACCACTCCAGCTGATGGCCCGAATACTCCCAAAAATGTGCTCTTTTTGAGCGGCTCAGGATATGTCATTGTTTTCCTCCTGTAGCTTTTTGTTGCAAACTAGAGATGTCCTTTAGAGAAATATTGTATTGCGTTTGAGCCTTTGAGCAACTTTAGCAATTTGTTGCGTTTCCCAAACTTATTGCTTAGCGCAGGAAAAGGCCGACAGGGTTGCTCGCGCTTGCTGGCAGAAACAAGCATCGTTAAAGCGTCTGCCAGGACGCTATCTGCTAGGATTATAGCATGCCAGGTCAAAAAGCGCAACATTCAGCCCGAATCGACGGCCATTGCGTTTTTAATCAAAATATGCGCTCAAGAGCGTCCCAAGAGTCTATCAAAAGCTTTCTCTCAGCAAAAAAACAAGAGCGCAACCCAAGGGTGCGCTCAAAAGCATTCCAAAAGCATATTATGAAGATCAGCGCCGTTTTGGACATGCTGGCTACTCTTGAGTTGAGCGTTTTATCGCGCTTTCAACAACATCAGGAATGACCCTGCCCAAAGCGGCCCGCCGATTGAACACGTATGGCTCTGTGCCAACCCTTTGAGGCAAGCGAACAAAATAGACTGCAAATGATGCCGCGACTGCGATGGCAAGAGTAACCAAAGCGGCGTTCTTTAGAGCTGGGAGCTTGTCTGAGGCAAAATAAAGAGCCGAGCCAGCTATTAATGGAAGCAGCGTCGGGTTCATCGAAAAGCTGTCTTTCAGCCTGCCCTGAGCAAGAAGCAAAGCCGCGCGAGTAAGCCCGCAACCGGGGCAGGGGAGTCCAATCATGGCCTGGGATGGGCACACGTATCCGTACAAAGCGTTTGACACAGCATAGTACGCCGCAAAAAGCGCTATAGCCATCAAGGCTCTTACCACCTTGGACTTCACTCTTTGCTTTCTTTGTACGCCTCGAACCAGATCTTGTAGATCCGCTTCAATGCGCCAAACGTCTCTTCGCTGATGATGTGCTCCATTTTGCATGCGTCGGCATCAGCGTTTTCTGGGGAGACGCCTATCCCTTTAAGGATTTTTGACAGCCACTCGTGCCTGTCGTAGATCTTTGTCGCGCTCTCGTAGCCCTCTGGCGTGAGCTCAATCTGGTTGTCCTCGCTTACCGTTATTAGCCCGTTCTTCTTGAGGATTCCCATTGCGCGGCTGATGCTGGGCTTCGAGTAGCCGAATTCGTTTGCGATATCTATTGCCCTGACATAGCCCAGCCGTTTCTTGAGTAAGAGAATGGTCTCAAGATAGTTTTCTCCTGATTCGTAAATTGCCATTTAATCACCTTCATCAACTATGAGGGCAAGCGCAAATCGCGCGCCCTTGGAGTGCTCTTGGCATCATTCTCTGGCTGGGCCGCCATCCTAAGCTTGGGATCCGATTTGTTTAGCGAGAGAAAGTCTCTTAGCGCATATCCCAAAATTCCTGACGATTTAACGCATGGCTTTTCGAAGCCAAAATATTAATTTTGGGGATACGCTTTAAAAATAAATCGTTGCCCTTATGCCCAGGGAGCGTTACGCTAGCGAGCGAAAAGTCGCTTATGTCATGGCGCTCCCTGGATATCGCTTTGGAATTATCCGCTATTCGTTGGTCAAGCGGTACTTGTCAAGGAAGTGGAACACAAGGCTCAAAACCATGGCGACAATAGCCGCGAGAGCCATTCCTGTCAGCTGCACCTCGCCAAGGCTAATGGATATGCCAGAGAGGCCAACGACCAGGACAACTGATGTGAGGGAGAGGTTGCGAGACTTGTTGTAGTCGACTTTCGACTCAACCATCAGCCTTATTCCTGACGTCGCTATCATTCCGTAGAGCAGGAAGCTGACTCCGCCCATCACAGGGCCTGGGATGGTTTGAATGGCAGAGGATATCTTGCCGATGAAAGCCACAAGGATCGAGATGATGGCAGCGCCCCCGATTACCCACACGCTGTAAACCCTGGTTATTGCCATTACGCCGATATTCTCGCCGTATGTAGTGGTTGGAACGGAGCCCATGAACCCAGAAATGGCTGTCGACAGCCCGTCGCCTAAAAGGGTTCGGTGAAGGCCTGGATCCTTGACAATGTCTCGGCCCACAACTTGGCCTGTCACAAGCTGATGCCCGATATGCTCTGACAGAACTACTAGAGTCGCAGGAAGTATAATCATTATAGCGCTAAAATCGAAAAGCGGCAATTGAAAATTGGGAAGGGCGAAAAGGGGCGCTTCCAGGATCAGTGTGTAGTCAACCAGCCCAAGCGCCATTGAAAGCGCGTAGCCAGCCAGTATGGCCAACAAGATGGGAATTACGCTGAAGAACTTGCGGAAGAGGACGGATCCGAAAACGGCCACTGCCAATGTGACTATGAAAACGACAGCATTCTTGGGATCAACATCTCCTATCATCCCTCCGTTTGAAGCGGCGGTTCCAGCCAGCTCCAGACCTATCAAGGCAACGACTGGCCCCATGGCCGCAGGAGGAAGAGCGATGTCTATCCATTTTGAGCCAAACTTGTATATGATGCCAGCAATGACGCAGAAAAGCAGCCCAGAGACAACATAGCCCGCCAAGGCGTACCTGAAGCCTAGCTGGGAGTTGTTTATTATGAGGAACGTGGGCGCGATGAACGCGAAGCTTGATCCTAAAAACGCTGGCGCTTTGCCTTTTGTGAGAAAGATGTAGAGGAGCGTCCCGAAGCCGTTCATGAAAAGAGCCACGGCTGGATCGATGCCGAACAGGGTAGGAACAAGCACCGAAGCACCAAACATGGCGAACATGTGCTGAATGCTAAGCGGCAAAGCCTCTTTGAGAGGAGGCCTTTCCTCCACTTGGTATACGCGTCTTTCGCTCATACTAACCTCTCCTTTTGCTTTTTTTTGGCGCAAAGGTGAGCCGAGAGGGATTGCCCTTCGGCTTTTGCTTGCGCGTTGGCCATTGGCCCGATTGGGCGCGCGGCACTCGATCAATTTTAACCGACACAAGCGAATTCTGCAACTATTTATGAAAAGCGCAACCATGGCTTTGACAAAGCTAGCAACCGCAAATGAGCTGCAAAAGCTGGACATCCCCAAATCCTTGATTTTCAGGCTTTTAATATTTGGGCGTTGTGCACAACCAATCGCCGCATTGCCGCATGATGGTTATTTAAAACGCCAAGCCAGCAATAGCCGCCTTCGTCAAACCGCTTTCGATTTGATCAAAAAAGCAGCAAAAAGGATCTTGAATATGCAGAGATAATGTTGTATAGTAAAGAGCGTATGCCAAATTAAAAGCATATCCCCTAATCAATTGCATGGCTTGGAGAAGTAACGTGTTGAAGCATCGCATGACTTTTTCTGCGCCCTTTTTGGTATTTGGGGATATGAAACTCCGGGTTTGAAAAGCCTTGCGGAGGCAACTTGCTCGGGCTTTAATAAACAAGCGCGAGCGGATTTGCGGGCTTTTCCAAGCCGCCATCCATTTGGCATTAGCTTTAAGGCAAGAATTTGCGCCCTCAATCAAGCGCATATCCCAAATGAGTTTTGGCGCATGCGCTTGCGGCGCTTTGAGAGGTGAGGCAATTGCCAGCAAAGAAGGCCAACAGCCCATTGAGGTATGCCATAGGCATGTTTGGCACAAGCATTCCAGTCAACATGTTCAAGACTTACGCCGCGATTTTCTATGTCGACAAGCTGTCGCTAATCAACACGATGCAATTTGCCCAAATAATGTTTATCTACACATTTCTTGACGCCATTGACAACCCGGTGTACGGCATTCTCTCTGACAGAACCAGAACCAAATGGGGAAGAAGACGCCCTTGGCTAATCATTGGCGCCCCGCTCCTGGCGCTATCCTTCGTAAGCTTCTTCAATCCCCCGAACCTGGGGCCGGGAAGCGCTTTCTACTTCATACTGCTCACCTACATGTTTACAGGAACGCTTGATTCCCTGATAAACACCAACTACGGCTCGCTGTTTCCGGAGCTGTTCCCAAGCGAGGCGGTAAGGGCTCGCACGAACGCCATGCGCCAGGCCTTCCAGCTAGTCGCCATGATCATAAGCATCGCCTTGACTCCAATAGTGACAGACCTGCTGGGCTACGGCCTCACGTCTATTGTTTACGGCTGCCTTGCTGTGGTGGTCATCGTCTACATGTCCCTTGGATGCCATGAGGTTGTCACAGGAGACTCAGAGCCAAAGCCTGAGCTTTTGCCAGCAATCCGCGACATAGTGACAAACCCGAAGTTCTGGATATTCGGCTTTGCCAACGCTTTCTACAGCGTAGCGCTGTCACTTGTGCTGGCGGCGGTCACCTTCTTTGTGAAGTACACGCTAAACAAAGGCTCGCTTGAAGCGACCATTCTTCAAGCAAGCGTTATCCTGGTGGCAATAGGCGGAGTCGCCATATGGGCTAATCTTGTGAAAAAGCGCACCCTGATGCCAGTATGGAGAATCGCCTTGATCGTTCTTGCCGCCTCTTTTGTCCCCTTGCTGTTCGTAAACTCGTTCCCCCTCGCAATCGCCGGATGCTGCTTCTTGGGCTTTGGCGTCTCCGGGGTTCTTACCACAATGGATCTGATAGGCGCAAAGATCATGGATGAGGACAGGATAAAGCATCAAGGGCTTAGGCGCGAGGGCATCATTAACACAACCCTTGGTTTCATGAACCGGTTGAGCGGCCTTTTCAACAGCTTGGCCTTCGTGCTTGTGGGCTGGCTTTACGGCTACAAAAGCGGAGACGAGCCAGGGAGCAACCCTTCAATGGCAGCGAGGTTCCTGATGGTCATTTTCCCGTTAGGGGCAATGATTCTAAGCGTCATAGCCTCCAGGTTCCTGGATTTCAAAGACGAGCCAAAGCAAAAATGAGAAAAAGGCTGATCATAAACGCCGATGATTTTGGCATCACTCCAGAAACAAACAAGGCGGTTGAAAAGCTTTTCGAGCAGGGCGCAATCACCCAGGCGTCTCTTCTGGCTGTGTCTTCTTATGCCGAGGAGGCAGCTGAAATCGCAAGGCGGCTTAAAATGCCTGTAAGCGCACACCTGACCATAGTGTCTGAATGGGCTGAATTCCCATGGAAAAGCGCCGCTCCCCCTGAAACCGTCCCATCTATACTGGATGGCAGCAACTGTCTTCGGGCAAGCGCTAGCGAACAGCAAAAGAAGGCTGTCCCGGCGGAAGCGATGTCGGAACTTAAAGCCCAAATCGGTTTGGCCCGCTCTTTGGTTGGAAGCATAAGCTCTGCTGACAGCCATGGCCAATTCCTGTATAGCGCCGCCTACCTTCCCAAAGCCCTGGCTCTGTGCTCAAAGGAGCGCTTGGCGTTTAGGATTCCCTCTTCATACGGATTCTACGCCCGCCAAATGGGTGTGCTACCGCTTTCGTTCAAGGCGCTCGTAAAAGCCGTTTCAGCGCTTTCATGCATCCTAAGGGTTCCAGCGCCCCATGACTGCATAACAGATCCTAGGCCTGTAGCCAAGATCAAAGGGTACGAGGACTTAAGGCTTTATTACCTAAAGACGCTAAATGAGTCCAAGGCCGGGCTGGTTGAGATGTTCCTGCATCCATGCCTGCCAGGTGGAAGCCAGTCAAGCCCCGAGTGGGAGAAAAGGCTCTGGGAGTTCAGGCTGCTGGATGAAGGCGTTATTCAGGAAACGGCAAAAAAGCTGGGCTTTGAGCTTTCAAGCTGGAGCAAGGAGCTTGCCAGAAATGAGGCATCTCGTTGATAGAATCGATAAAACAAAGCTTTTCAAAAGATCAAGAAAAGAGCTTTTCAAAAGATCAAGAAAAGAGCTACATACTGTTGCCGTTTGAGGTAAGCGAGCCTGTCGAGCGCATTGACATAGAATGCTTTTACGACAGCTTCTCAACTTCATCATCGGGCGCTTTCACTCTTGAAAAGGATAGGGCTGTCATAGACCTGGCTGTTTCTGACCCTTCTGGAAACCTGGCGGGCGCTGCCGGATCAGACAGAAAAAAGGTTTGGCTCTCTCCGCTGGGAAGCGCCCCAGGCTTCTCGGAAGCGCCAATAGCCCAAGGCACCTGGAACATTATAGCAGGACTTTACCATATCCCAGAAAAAGGCGCAAAGGTTTCATACAACATAACATTGTCAAAGAAGAAGCGCCGCCTGTTCAAAGGCGACACCCATGTCCACACGACAGCCTCCGACGGCGTGAAGAGCGTCCCGCAGATCATCTCCGAGGCCAGGGAGCAAAAGCTTGACTTTGTAATCCTGACAGATCACAACAACTTTCATCCAAACCTTGGGGTTCCAGCCAGCGACCTGACAGTCATCCCAGGAACAGAGTGGACTCACTACAAAGGCCATGCCGGGTTCCTTGGCGCGCAAAGGCCATTCAAGGGCTCGTACTGCTCCAAGGATGCGCTTGAGGTAAAGGCGGTTTTCGAGGAAGCGAAATCAAACGGCGCCTATGTGGTCTTGAACCACCCCTTCTGCCATCTCGTGCCATGGGAATGGGGCTTCGACCTTCCATTTGACGGCGTTGAGATCTGGAACGGGGTAATGTCAGAGCGAAACATGAAGGCTGTAGCCTGGTGGCACTCCGAGCTCTCTCAAGGATTTAAAATCCCTGTGTGCGGCGGGAGCGACTATCATAGGTCAAGCCTCCTAAGCGCCCTGGGGACGCCAACCATGTGCCTGTACGCCATGAGCAGGGCGCCAAGCGACATCATGGACGCGCTGAAAAAAGGCGCTGGCTACATCAGCTTCGAGCCAAGCGGGCCCGGCGTTGATGCGGCATCTTTGCAAAGCGGCGCTTCATTTGGAGAAGCGGCAAACTATGGCGAGGAAGTGAAGTTTGAATTTGCTGATCTTAAAGGCGCTGATGTTGTGAGACTTGTCACAGACACCGAGTCCCTGCAGTTTGTGTGCCCCCAAGACGCAACAGCGTTTGAAGTGTCAAAGGCGTTTCCTGGAGCGAAGTTTGTTCGGGCTGAGGTTCATAGGATCTACGCGCCAGGTCTTCCCCCAATGGCCGCTTTGATTTCCAACCCCATATATTTCGCCGCGTTCCAGTAAATTGGCTCTCCGCAATCTTCGCTAAATCAAAAGCATTCGCCAATATCCCAAAACATGCAAAAGAGCCGCTTTCGCGGCTCTTTTGCTATACTTTCAATTTCGTCGCCGCATGGGCAGGTTAAACGTTTAACTTATCCATGCGGCTTCCGGCAGGCGCTCCCAGGCAAAAACTTGAGAGCATATCCCAAAATTTGATCCGAGGCGCCGGAAAAATCCGGCATTCAAGCATTCGCCAGGATTTTTCCGGCGCCATTTCGGAATTTTGGGATATGCACTGAGAGCGCCTCAAAGCCCTATTTGAACAAGTTGGGCAAGAACATGCTTATGCTAGGAACAAATGTGATAAGAAGCAGCGTCACGACCATGCACACATAGAAAGGCAGGGTTGCCTTGACGACGCGCTCCATTGGAACTTTGCTGACAGCGGATCCGATAAACAGAACCGCTCCAACAGGAGGCGTAAGAAGCCCGATGCCGCAGTTGAGAACCATTATGATTCCGAACTGGATTGGGTCAATGCCGATTTGGACTGCTATCGGCAGCAGTATCGGTGTGGCGATAAGTATAATAGGCGCCATGTCCATGATGCAACCCAAAATAAGAACAATCAAGTCAAGAAGAAGCGCCAGGATTATCGGGTTGTCTGTAATGGTTGTTATCGCCCTTGCCGCCAGGTCCGGGACATGCAGAGTAGTCAAGCAATAGCCGAACGCGCTGGAGGCGGCTATAAGAATGAGAACTATTGACAGCGTATGGACGCAGTCATCAAGAACGCGCCAGACGCCTTTCCAGTCAAGGCCCTTGTATATGAAGACGCTTACGATGAGGCTGTAGATGACCGCGATGGCAGCTGATTCTGTCGCGGTGAATATGCCCGCGACAACACCTATGACAACTATTATCACAGCCGCCAGAGCCCAGAAGGATGTGGCCAGCTGCTTGATGAGCTTGACGATGCTGAACTTGTCGCCCTTGGGGTACTTGCGCCTGACAGATATGATATAGGATCCAACCATAAGGCTTACCGCTAGCAGCGCGCCTGGAATGTAGCCTGCCAAGAACAGGCTTCCAACAGATATGCCGCCAGCTGTTGTCGCGTAGATGACCATGTTGTGGCTTGGCGGAACCAGCAGCCCCTCGCAGGATGACGTTATTGTGACTGCTGTGGAGAAGTCGTCGTCATACCCCTGATCAACCATCATAGGTATCAGTATAGAGCCCAAAGATGCCGTGTCAGCGGCGGCGGATCCTGATATTCCGCCAAAGAAGTAGGAGGCGACTATGTTAACCATCGCAAGGCCGCCGCGCATCCAGCCAACGCACGTGTTCGCCAGCGCTATCAGCTTCTCTGATATGCCTCCAGTGCCCATAAGAATGCCCATTGTTATGAAAAATGGCACAGCCATCAAGCTGAATGAGTTTATGCCTTTGACCATTTGCTGGCAAACAGCGCTCAGGCTTTTGCCCTGCGCCAGCAAGCTGAAAACGGCCGAAAGCGCTACAGCGTATGCAATAGGAAAGCGGAGAATTATCATCAAGAAGAAAGTCCCGAGAAGAATCAATATTGCCCAGCTCTGAACATCCAAGTCATTCGGCCTCCTTCTTTATGAAGAACGATTTTATGTGATTGTAGAACACTTCGATCTGGAAGACGAGCATTGCGGCGCCAGCTAGCGGTATCGGGAAGTAGAGCCAAAATCTAGGCAGCCATGGGAGGGAAACATAAGTGCCAGGCAAGGTTCTCGCATATTTCCAGCCGACTGTTATCATGATCAAGGCCAGCGCCATAACCGCCACGTCAGCGAGCAGATCCAGCGACATCAAAACCTTTGGGGGCAGGTACCTGTCAAACGCCGTCATTCTAATATGCGCCCCTCGGCGTATGGCAAGCGACGCAGAGAGCACAGCCATGTAGGTCATCAGCGTCAGGACAACTTCCTCGCTCCATGGCGGATCGGGCACAAAAGGCACGAAGCGCCCTGTCACTGCCATGGTTGTTATAAGCACGTCAAGCACCAATAAGACCTTGCACAAAAGCAGCACAAAGCTGTAGACCTTATCAAACACAGGCTTAAATCGGTCAATCTTGTCAAATATTTGCGGCATTCATGTCACCTCCGAGCGCATAATACAGAAAAAGAGGGCAGAACCTTTTTGGTGTTCTTGCCCTCTCTCTAAACCGATTTCAGAAACCAAAGAGCTTAGATCTTAAATAGCTTAGCTTTTATTGAAGGTCAAGGATCTTAGATCTTAAATAGCTTAGATTTTATTGAAGGTCAAGGATCTTAGATCTTAAAGAGCTTAGCTTTTATTGAAGGTCAAGGATCTTAGATCCTAAAAAGCTTAGATTTTATTGAAGGTCAAGGATCTTCTTGTACAGTTCAGCCTGGTCAGAGGTGTTCTCGTCAATGACTTTTTTGCAAGCCGCAGTCCAAGGCGCCTTGTCGGTTACGTCAACAACTGTTGTTCCGGCGGCCTTGAGTTCCGCAAGAACCTCTTGCTCCTTGCTCTCTGACAGCTTGGCGTTGAAATCTTGAGCGTATGCGCCAGCGTCAGTGATCGCCTTCTGCTGTCCAGCAGTCAGCTTATCCCAAGAAGCGTCCAAAATGACAACCTGGATAGCGCCAAGGGTGTGTCCGTCAAGAATAAGGTTCGAGGCTACCTCGTTAAACGCGTTTGACTTGTAGTTAGCTATAGGCTGCTCAGCGCCGTCGACAACGCCTGTCTGAAGGGCTGAATACAGCTCGTTGAATGCGACAACAGTGGCGCTTGCGCCCAATCCTTCAACCATTCCTGTCATGATCGGGTCATTGGAGACGCGAAGCTTCATGCCTGCCAAATCTTCGAGCTTTGCAACCGGCTTCTTTGTGAAGAAGTGGCGGAAACCCTCTTCTCCGTAGAATATTCCGCGGATTCCCTTGCCCAGCTCGTGGGGCTCAATCAGGAATTCAGGGGCAAGATCGCTGTTTGCAAAGTTCCAGAAGTGCGCGCGGCTTACAAACGTATATGGTATGGACAGCAGGACGGATTTCTTCACGCCGTAAGGAGTGAGCGCAAACGCTGATATCCTCGACATGTCGATTGAGTCTCCGCCGCCAAGCATTGTGTCTAGAACATCGTTTTCAGATCCCAGGACGCCGCTTGCTTGGATGTCGATTGTGATGGATCCGCCTGAGAGCTCTTCCACCTTTGACTTGAAAGCGGTTGCAGTCTGTCCCACAATGGTGTCGAGCGGATTAACTTCAGCGTATGTAAGCGTGACCTTGGGGTCATTCGCTACAGTTGACGCTCCCGCGTTTCCAGACGGCGTCTGGGCAGCGTTTCCTCCGCCGCAGGCAGACATGCTGAAAATCATTATGGTTACGAGCATGAAGCAAAACAATTTCTTCATAAATCTTGCATCTCCTTTATGATTGATTATTAGCTTTTACTAATCTTGCAACCTTAATGTAACATATATACGGCTTTTTGTACATAATCAATTTAACCAAAAATAGGCCCTTATTATTGTGCAAAACGTATATTAAGTATCGAATGCAAAACTCGTCAATATGTTGTATAATTGTAAAAGCGGCCATTCGTAAAATTTAAAAGGGGGGCAAAAACTTTATGGATAGGGCCAAAATCTCTATTGCGGTATGCGTTGACAGCAAAACCTTTACAAAGTTCGCGATGTTTGACACTTTGCGCCGACAACGCCGATTCGTATCTCCAGCCATATTTATGGGGATTCTCCTATTCTTCTCGCTTTTGGCTTTCTCCCGCGTGGGGAAGTCAGAGCAAGCTCTCCTTCTTGGCATTGTTCTCGCCTCAATCAGCATCCTCCTGCCTGCCGCTTACTTGCTCAGCTTCTTGCTCTCCGTCAAAGCGCAGATAAAGAAGCTTGGGCTCTCAGCAACGCGCTACGCATACACTCTCCATTTTGACGAATCCGGCGTCGCTGTCACTGCTGGGAGAGAGAAAGTGTACCACCAATGGGGCGATCTTTACGGCGCCTACAGGCTTCCGGGCTACATATACCTCTATGCCACCTCTCAGCGGGCGTTTTTGCTGCCGGAAGGGCAGCTCAATGGGATTGATGGAGGCGCTGACGGGCTCTGGAAGATGCTTTCCCAACGCATGCTTTCTTCAGGCATTAAAGATCTCCGCAGGGAGAAACGAGCTTTGGCGGCCCAATAGCCAAAATAAAGAGGGCGATCCGAATGGATCGCCCTCTTTAAGCATATATTTATCCTATTCGCTCATTGAGCACTACCAAGGCCAAAAGAGAGGGCTGTTTTTCAACTTTTTTATGGACGGCTTTCCGCCAAGCCAATCCCCAATCTTTTTTGTTCAGCGCAAACTCGCGTGATTCCAGCATCTTGTTTGATCAAAGTTCTTGGGCAACATATTTTGTCCTGCAACTTTGGCGCCATAGCCTACTAAAGACAGCGCTATTGTATGAAATGCGTCAAAGCATTGGCCAGGGTTTGAGAGGGAAACCCTTCCCTCTCACTCAAACTCGTCGCCAAACATGGACAGCTGCCTAGAGCTTTTTCTTGCGGCCTGATACTCGGCCGCCTTGCTTTTGACATCCGGCCAAGCGATTACAAGTGAATTGTAAGCGAAAGCGTCGCTAGCCCAGCCCTTTCTCTCAGCTATTGTGTATAGCCGGTAAGCCAAAGCCTTGGCGCTTTCTGGCTCAGACGTGAATATGTACGCAACGATTCTGGCAACCCCTGACACTCCGTCCTTCTCCAAAGCGTATGCAAGCCTTTGCGTGAGCATCCAATCGATTCCGTCATCAGGCTTGCTTCTAGGCCTGGCGTCAGCCGCTTTGCCTACCTCGGTTCTTGACAGCAGCCGAACCATCCCTTTTTCGGCATGCAAAACTCCAGTGGCCCGAAGCCTTTGAATTGAGGTGTTCTTTGCCCTGGCTAATACGTCAGCCTCGCCAAAGCCGACCTCGCCGAACGCTCTTTGCGTATACAGCTCAACGCAAAACCGGCTGTCACTGTCCAGCTCTCCGTCCTGCTCTGAAAAGAAAAGATCCAGCTCTTTGTTTATTATCTGCAAGGCGCTTCGAACTCCCATAGGCGCGCCATCCGCCTCCAGAACCTTCGAGTATCTTGAATACACCCCCATGCCTGGGCCAATCGCGCATTGAGCCAAATCAACAGGGGCTATGTTGCTGGCTTCAAGCTTTTGCAGCGCCGGCTTCAGCTCCCGCTTGAGCGTTCCGATAAAGTCCCGTCTGGCGCAGATAGGCGCCTCAAATGATCTCTTGCGGCAAACGAGTATTATCGAAGACGCCAAGGCATTCGAGTCCTTGCCAACCGTCCTGCTGGCCCTCTCGGTTCTCATGGGCCAGGTGCCCGTGATTGAGAAGCCGGCTTTTATTATGGCTGAAAGCATAGTCTCCCAGCCCGTGGATGAAGTGTTCTTGTCGCTGTCACCATCGCTTTGCTTGAAGGCGTAGTAAACTGTTACCGGAAAGTCTGCGCAGGCGCACTCATGTATCCTGGAGAATGCCATAAGCATCCCTTCTTCAAAGAACGCTCTCGCCTTGTCCGCGCTTCCTCCAAACCGGTATGGCGTAGCCACAAGCTCTTCCGCCTTCGGCGCCAGCATTGTCTGGAAGATGTCAGGAAAAGCCTTCTTCAAAGCGGCCTTGAGCCAAACATAGAAGAAGTCGCTTAAGTCAGCGTAGGCTATGTTGTTGTAGTACGGCGGATCAGTTGATACTATGGCGCCTCTGAGCCCGCTGTCGCTTTGGGCGTCAAGCTGCCTGACTATGCCCGGTTTCCCTCCGCCTGCTGACTCAAGAAACCTGGCTATCCAATCTATGCAGTTGGCAAAGCATCCGGCTGAGCTGGAGAAGGGGTTCGCCTCCGCGTAATCCCATGACATGGGTATGGCTTGCCTGGAAAACGTGTTTCGCAATCCATCCCGGTTGATGTTCCAGGAAACTATTGAGGAGTTGTTGTCGGCCAGCTTGTTCACGGCAAAAGCCAGGTAGGCGCACAGAGCCTTCGAGTAATCCTCGCTTCCCCCGTCAGCTATTGCGATTTCCCCAACATCCTTGATCAAGCCGCTAAGCGTGACCAAAGCCGTTAGCTGGCGGTTGGTGAATAGATCCCCGGTTTCGTTGAAGCCATATAAGCTGGCATTTTCCTTTGCCTTGCCGCTGAGAGGCCCTGATGGATAGATTTCAGGCTTTGGAACATGGGCGGTCTCTTCCTGGAAGCGATCTGGGGCGATAAAGAGCCTGCCGGACACACTTTCAGCAGCCACAGCGATAAGCCTCGCTCCCATTAGCCCTGACTGTCCAGCGCTCCTAATGCAGGCAAACCCAACAGGAGCGCCGCAGAAAGCGCAATGAGCGCCTGACCTCTCAACAGTCCCAGCCAAGTCGCCTGGGCCATCTTTGAGAAGATAGCGAACCCGACCGTTTTCAACCACTGGCAGCACATGAGCCTCAAAGCCCTTTTTCTTGGATAGCTGAAAAGACTTTACCAAAGGCATCTCTTGTTCGCAAGCGGGGTTTGGGCATTTGACTGTCCTAGCCCAGATCCAGGCCATTACTGTATGCTTCTGCCCAAGCTCGTCTTTCGCCTTCGGGTACAAATGCCCTATGCGATCATAAGCCTGGGCTTGCATCCATTCTCCGTAACGCCTCACATCCTCTGCCAGCCCGCATGCGCCTGTCCAAATCTCCTGCCGTTTAGCCTTGGGATAGACTGGAGGCATTCCTGAGAACATTTGAGGCATTTCTATCATTGCCTTGTTTATCATTACAGCCACAGGGTTAAGATCGCAAGCATGCGCCTCCAGCCCTAAGCGCTGGGCTTCAAAGGGTATAGTCCCGCCTCCTGAAAACGGATCAAGCAAGGCGGGAGGGTTTCCTCCAGTTGACTTCATGATCTCGGCCTTGGCCTCATCAATCACGCTGTCATTTCTGGAGTTCTCCCACTTCACCAGCTTTTCGAGCAGGCTGAAAAGGCGCCTTCTCTCCTTGGCTTGCGCTTCTTCTGTCGGAAACTCTTCCGGGTGCGCCGAAGGATCGTCAACCAGCGAAGACCAGATGACAGCCCTGGCAGCAGCTAACGGCCTCCTAGCCCACCATAGGTGCAGCGTTGACGGGTGTCCGTAGCGTATCGACTTCTCTCTGGCCGACTCGGCGTTTATCGCTTCAAGCGGCAAAGCCGATTCTATGAGCTTCTTTTTGTATTCCACAGGTTTCCTCCGGAGTGCATTTTCAAGCGCTCATGTATCATAAGAACGCATCCCAAAAAAATTTGGGGATATGCGCCAAAAGGCGGCTTTCGCCGCCTCTACGGGCATTCTTAAGTTTTACAGCGCGGCCGCCTTGTCCCTGGCCCATTTCAGCCGATCCCAGCTTATGTTGTCCGGAACCGAGCAGTCCGCGCCTATAATAAGCCCCTTCCTGCCAGTGTCAGAAACCAGCTTCTCGATAAAGCTTTCGATTTCCTCCCTGGTTCCCTTGAATAGGACTCCGTCCTTGCCCTCAGCGAAGCCTCCAATGACCGCCTTGCCGCCTAGCAGGGCTTTCCCTTCCCTCAAAGAGGGGCCGCACTCAAACGCTGGCCAATTGAACGCCTTCGCGTTGTAGCCGCTGTACAATGAAAGGCTTGAGTTGAAGTTTTGGCCGCAAACATGAAGGATGTTGTAGTTGCTAATGCTTGATGCCAGGTTCAAGAGCTCTTTCTCTCCAGGGGCGATGAGCTTTTTGTACTGCTCAGCCGATATGCCGGGAGACTCTTGGACGCTCAGGAATATGCCGTCAGCTCCGCCCTCGGTCAACAGGCGCTTGGATAGAGCCTTCAAGTCTTGGATCAAGGCGTCGTGGGCTATGGAAAACGCCTCAGGGTCAGTCCCGATTATTCCGCTTTCGCCCAGCTTCTTGAACTTGCCCAGCCTGACGCCTTTAAGCACCTTCTCGTTTATGGCCTCAATTCTGCCAAGCCTGTCTACCACAGGGTTCAAGAACTTGTTTTTCAGAGTCCCGCAGACGCTCCTGAACATCAAGTAGAAGAGGGGAGAGAACAGTGTGTAAAACATGGCAGACTCTCTTCCGGCTATTGCAGAGATCCGCTTGCACAGATCCACTTGCTCTTCGATCCAAGGATCATGGGGATCCATGCGCTTGACGCTCTTTAGGGATGCGCTGCTGTAGTCCTTTAGGCCGCTTAATGAAGAGGGCATGAAGTATCCCTCTGTCATGGCTTTCACTGCGCCATATGGAACCTCTTTTGCATATTTCTCGTGGCCTGAAACCGTTTTCCGAAAATGCTCCGGGTTTCCGGGGCTTGCCGCAAACGTGGCCTGGGAGGAGAAATGAAACCAGAAGAGTGAGGGAACACCCTCCGCTTCTTTGTTGTCCATAACCCCCAGAAAAGCTTTCTTGTCCATATTGGGCCCCTTTCAGAAACGCGCCTATCGGTTCTTCCACAAGAATGGCTTTGCTGAAAGATTTGAGGCGTTGTACAGGTTCACCTCGCAGTAGCCCGTCCAGGCGAACCTGGCCTCTATGCTGGATGAATCCGTGAACGCTTTGGACTTGAGCACTATGGCTTCGTTGTCTATAACAGCTTCATGCTCCACCGGCTTGCCGTCCACAAGCGCTTCCAACGCGTTAAGCTTTTCCCCTTTGAGAACCAAGCCTCCTGGGGCATTTGCGAACTCAAGCCTGACTTGCCCGCTTGAAACCGTTCCGCCTTTGAACTCTGGTGGATCGCAGAGGATGTCTTTCCCGTAAACCTTGCCCAGCGCCAGCAAGGCCAATCTTTCGCCAACTGGGCGCTTGCGCTTTGGATGTATGTCGAGCGCGTCCCCTGAGTCCATAATCGAGGCCATGTAGGCGCCAGGGACATTCTTGCTGACCCATTCCTGCTCGCGTCGAAGAATCGGGTAGTTCTTGCCCGAGATGCCGTACCACTTGCCGAACGGGGCCAGCTGGACAAAAAGGAACTGGAGGCTTTCGTCCTTGAATCCATCTCTCCAGCACTTGATTACAGCCGAAAACAAAAAGTGATAAATGTCCGCCTTGTTGTCATCTGACTCCCCCTGGTACCAGATGACGCCGCGAGCCGTGCACCCTTGAGCTTTTGAAACCATTGTCTCAAACAATCCGCAAGGCCTGTTGGTGTTGCGCGGGCCCATGGTGCGGGAGGAGCGAAGCATTGCAGGCATTGCAAGAACAAATTGAAGCTTTTCGATGAGGCTGAGCTTTTGGCCCAGGTCAAACTTCTTCGCAAGCGGCGACGCCAAGAGCTTTCTGCCTTTGAAGTCCAAATCTATGTATTTGTCCAGGCTCTTTAGTTTTTTCAAATTTTCGTTGTACTCGTCGGT
Organism: Clostridiales bacterium; assembly: GCA_031270945.1. Taxonomy (GTDB): domain Bacteria; phylum Bacillota; class Clostridia; order Lachnospirales; family WQUN01; genus JAISWZ01. The sequence continues at coordinate 32,513 of JAISWZ010000620.1, forward strand.
ATAGGGCCGAAGCTGCGGCACCTCTTCCAGGTGCGCCCGATCAAGCCAGGCGGAGGCTGTTGTCCCTCCCCAGGAGCATCCTATCACTCCTATTGGAACATTTAGGCTTTCCTTGGCCTTGAGGGCGAAATAGACTCCAACCGCCGAAAAATCAGCTGAATTCTCCTTGCGAAGATCCATCCATCTGCCCCAGCCTGAGCTGTCCTTGAACCCGTCTTTCTCCTCGCCATCGAAGGCGTACTTCCAAACCTCAAAATACCGTATGTGCCTGTCATTGGCTTCTGACGCCTTCTCGTAATCCTCATCCTTGCGGAACGAGTACTCCATGTTGCTTTGGCCCCCGGCTATCCAGACTTCCCCTATGTCCACATTCTTGAAGGAGATTTTGTCTACTGTCCCGGATATTTCAAGCTCAGTGTCAAACATCGCCTCCTGTGGAGGGATAGTGATTGCGAAGTCATTGAAGACCTCTATCCCTTGGACAACCTCGCGTCCTGCTATCAAAACCGAAAGCTTTTGGGCGGCGCTTGAAACACCCGCCAATATTATGGGCTTTCCTCTTTGGAGCACCATGGAATCCTGGAAAATCGGATTTAGCAAAAGCATGCAGACTCCCCCTGACATTCGCGTAAGCTCAAGCAAAATATAGCACTGGGCAACTTGAAAGTCAAGAACAACTGGGTTAAGTTTTCAGGAATAAGCGCTTATATCGCAAGCAATGCGAGCGAAAGCTTTTTCCGCTTCCGCTCGCGAACATGAGCGCCAAGATTTCGCTACTGCTCTTCAAAGTTGAATTCTGGCACATGTAGTGCCTGGCAGTTCTCTGACACAGCCCTTATGAGCTGCTGGGAGAAGCCTGATGCTGCCAGAGCTTCTATCGAAATCGAAACTTTGGCCCCTCCGAGGGAGAGGTGCTCTATTATCTCATCCATGTACATTTTTACGTCATTCGGGTTGGCTAGGTCGGCTGACATGTGAAACCGCCTCTTTGGCGCTTTCTCAGTCGCCAAGGCTGGCAGAGCCGGCTCGGGTTTTGGGGGGTCGGGGGATTGGGTTTCCAGCTGTTTCAGTGCGGCTCCAGATTTAACCAAGTACCCTTCATGGTCAATGGCGCCTACTTGCTGGCCTATCGCAAGGCCTTCATAACGCTCTCCAGAAATGCCTGAAGCGTATGCGAAGCTCCCGGCGCTTACCCCTTGCTTAATGGCGTCATCCAAGACTCCCGCGTTTGCCAGGCGCGGCAGGTAGCAGTAGGAGCAAAGGCATTCCCACAGCTTCTTGATCCCTATATGATCAGAGCCCTTCCAAAGCAGGCCGTCCAGCTCCATGAGAAGCAGGTCTTGCGACCACTTGGTTATGATCTCGTCGCTTTCTGTCATCTTTTTTGCGGCCTTAAGCACTATGCCTTCATTGCCAGGGATGATTCGCGCCGCTTCCCACAATGTTTCCTTCAGATCTCCGCTCTTGTCAACACGAGGAACCAGAAGCCAGCAGTACGCTTCCTTGATCCTGGCCTCAACAGTCTCAAAGCTTTTTTTCAGGTTTTCTTTAGTCTCGTTGTTTTGAGCTGCGTCCAGGTTCAAAGCCTCTTTGTCCTTGTCAATGGACTGCCAAGCCAAATGCAGACGCACCGCTTGGTTAAGGGAGTTCATCAGCCCTTCGTCAGGGGCCAAGAATGACAGGGTGTTGCGAAAAACCCTTGGGACGCTTCCCTTGTTGCACAATATGTCAATGGCGGCGGTCATTGCGCTTTTGTCGTGCATGTCGCATGGGCGAAGAATGACAAGCCTGGCTGACCGCTCGTCTGGAACGCCATTGGATGAAGACGGGCATGAGTGCAGCCCCTCGAAGGGCTTTTCCTTTTTCAGCTTCATCAGGCGGCTTTCAATCTCTTCTTCAACTTCAAACATTGAAGTCTGAGCCGCTCGATCTTCCACTGTCTTTCTGAGGGTAGGGCGGGTGTCATACCAGTAGCGGGCGCCAGAAGCGTACAGGTAGGCAAGGGAAGTCTCAAGCGTTCCCAAGGCGTCAATGAAATTTGCGGCATTCTCCCCAGGCTGGATCACGCCAAGCCTGATCCGGGCAGCCTCTATCCCTCTCACCTTTTGCGCTCTCACAGTAGGAGCGCTGCCAAGCATGACAGCCCGGGCAACCCTTCTAGCCGCCATTCTCGCCCCATAGCGCTGTATCGCCTGATCCTTGCGCCACGGCATTGAATTCTTGCCGTCAACCTCGCGGTCGACAAGCGCGTTCCATCCGTCTGGCAAATGCCTGGTCAGCTCATCCCTCACAGCGGGAACATCAAGCGGGAAGGAGCCTGGCATTATCATAAGGCTAGCATCGCTTTGCGCCCAGAGCTCATGGATCACCGCGGCCATCAGCCGCAAAACGCCCCTGGTTTTCTGGAAGCGCTCCAACGTGGCCCAATCTTCGTAGAGGCGGTCAAACACTTCAGGATGAATGGGGTAGCAAGCGATCATTCTGTTCCTGTACTCCATCTCCTTTGCCTCAACTGGGTAGCCGTCAGCGCTTGCCTTGTACATCTGGCTGAACTTTGAGCATACGGCGTCTCGGCCTTCTGGATTCTTGCAGTCAAGAAACAGCCTTCTCCTGACTATCTCAAATCCCTCGCTTGCCGCCACCGGCTTCCAGATGGACTCCATCCGGCCAAATGTGTGCTCTATGGCCTCAAGCGCGGCTTTTCCGGCGCCGCCCCCAACCTCGGCTTCCGATTCAGGGATGGACGCCACAACAATGCTGTTCTTGCTGGCTTTCGCCGCTTCCGTCACTTCCTGTATGAACGAGACGAAGTTGTCAAAGGTTCCAGCCGGCAGACCGCTTGCCCCTGATATCTTCTTTGCGTAAGCCACAATCTCGTCCATCAAGACCAGGCAAGGCGAAGCGGCGTCGAAGAGATTTTTCAGCGCTTCAGAGCCAGGAGATACGCCTTTCTTGTCAGACTCTCTCACAATGTCGTAGAGCTCCGGCTTTCCAGCTGAGACTGCAAGCTGCGCCGCCATCTCCCCCCATAGGGTGTTAACCGTAACGCCAGGCAAATTGAAGGGGCGCTTGCTCCTTGACGGATCGATGGCAGTGCCGACAAGCACGGCTACGTTCGCCTTGGGCAAGGCAGATAGCCCCGCTCTTTGGAGAACAGGCTTTATGACCGGAATCTTCCCTATTGGAACAGCGCCCCGGAGCGCATGGTAAAGCGCCAGCATGCTATGGGTCTTTCCTCCGCCAAACGCCGTCTTGAGCTGGATCACAGGCTCTCCGTCCTTGCCGCAGAGGCGTTTCATTGACTGCTCCAGCAGCCCGGACATGCCCTCAGTGACATATGTGCGAGCAAAGAATTCCACTGGATCAGCGTACTCAAACGCGCCTTCGCCACGGGCTACCTGCGCCAGGTCTGCCGCGAATTCCGCGTTCTTGTACCGCCCTTGAGCTACATCCGGGTGAGGCTCTATGCATTCCCTCCAGCCAGGCAGCCCGTTAATCGCAATGTCGTTGAGCATCCCCGAGACAGACGGCTCCGCTGGCGCTTCAGTGCTTGCCCCCTTGAACTTCTGCAGCAACTCCCTAAGCTCTTCCGCTCCCTCAGGATCCACAGCCTCGCATAGCCTTGACATGGTGTCGAGAGCCCTCCAAGCGTCATCCGCCGAGAAGTCTCCGCTCCCCAGATGGGCAAGCTTGTTCCTGACACCTACAAGCTCAGTGGACCAAGTGCGATGATCAATTGTCAGCTTCTTGCGGAACACTTTCCATTGCACTCCTATAAGCACAAGGCAGCGGTAGATGTCCAGGGAGTCCACCAGCGCCGCCCAGTCGCCTGAGGCGGGAAGATCTTTTTTCTGGTCGCTGTACAGAACGCCCAGCACTCCGTCCGTCCACCAGCCTGCGCCAAGCTCGCTTCCCAGCTCGCGGGCAATGTATGGCGCCAATGACCCCAGCAGGACGCGAAATCCCGCTGACACTTCAACATGGTTATTCTCCATCGCTATCCTCCGTTTTTTTAGAGCATATCCCAAAACTCCGTAATGGCATCGGATATAATTTTGGGATATGCTTTAAGGGCCATGCCCTTTCGCCCTTCAGGCGTCTGCCGCCATCACTGGTTGCGCAATATATATTGCCGAATAAATGCCAAATCATTATAGCTGATATTCTCTCAGAATGCAAACATCGCCATCGAATCTTGCCTGGTTTTGACTTGGTGCGGCGAATCTCGCGGTTGAGCCCTTGCAGGCCCCGGAATTAATATTGGGATGCGCTTTTAGAGTTGGCTCTTGAAACAAGGCAGACAACATGGTATATTGATATTATTGGCATGCGCTAGATCCCTCGCTGACTTTTGCCGTGTACCAGAGACAGATACTGGATGGATTCGCGCAACAATGTTTGCCAATTTTCGACACAATCGCTTCAAATGTCGCCAGCGCAGTGTGCGACCTTTTGTATTGCCCCAATTTGCCGCAGCATTCGAGCCTGAAGAAAGGCCGATATATGCGGCTTTTTTGGTTTGACAAGCCAAATTGAATTAAATATAATTAATTTAGAGCATATCCCAAACATTCGCCAGGACTTTGCCTGCCATTACGGAATTTTTGGGACATGCAGAGCGCGGCATCGGAGGTCGGCTATGGTTCTTGTTGTAGGAGGGGGCGCTAGCGGCCTTATGGCTGCCTGTTCAGCCGCCCTGGCGCTTGGAGGCGAAATCGCTGTTCTCGAAAAAAATGACAGGGTAGGAAAGAAGCTGTTGGCTACAGGCAACGGCAGGTGCAACCTGACCAATCTTGGCGCAAGCCCTTCCTGTTACCATGGCAAAAGCCCGGAATTCGCTTTCCAGGCGCTGAAGATGTTCGGGCCCAAGGAAACCCTTGATTATTTTCATTCCATAGGCCTTGTAACAAGGGAAGAAGAAGACGGAAGAATATATCCTCGCTGCGGACAGGCTTCTGCCGTGCTAGATGTGCTCAGAAACGAGCTCTCCAGAAAGGGCGCAAGAATACTTGTTGGCGAAGCCAAGAGCCTTCGGGTTAGGGGAGGGCGGTTTTCGGTTTTAACCGATAACGGCCAGCACTGGGCTGACAAAGTGATAATAGCCACTGGAGGCAAAGCGTCTAGCGCCCTTGGATCAGACGGGTCAGGATACCCTTTGCTTCAGAGCCTAGGGCATGAGATCCTGCCAGCTTATCCAGCGCTTGCGCCCATTGAGACCACGTCGGCGCATGCAAAGGCGCTTTCAGGGCTAAGAGTCAAAGGGACAGCGTCTATTGAACGAGGCGGCAAAACCGTCTCAAGCAGGGCAGGGGAGATATTGTTCGCGAGCGGGCGGCTTTCTGGGATAGCGATCATGGATCTGGCTATCTATGCCCGAGAGCTGCCCTGTGATGTTTGCATAGATTTAATGCCCGAAATGAGCGAAAGCGAGGTTGCCAATTTTTTGATCGACAGGGCAGCGCAGCTTTCTGATCTATTGGCAGAGCAATTTTTCATTGGGTGCTTCCAAAGGATGCTCGGGCAGGTTATAATAAAGAGTGCAGGGGTCGAAGCGTCAATGCCCGTGTCGCAGCTTAGCCGAAATCACATGGAGGCGCTGGCGCGTCAGATCAAGCGCTTGCGGTTTCCAGTGCTGAGCGTCGCTGGCTTCAAGAGCGCCCAGGCAACTTTGGGAGGCGCAGCCACTTCCGGGTTCTGCCCGGACACATGCGAGTCTCTCTCTGTAAAAGGCCTCTTCGCTGCAGGCGAGGTCTTGGACATTTGCGGAGACTGCGGCGGCTTCAACCTGCAATGGGCATGGTCCTCCGGCTGGGTGGCTGGTCGGGCAGCTGCGAAAGATGTCTTGCAAAACCGCAAATAACCGCATGATCTGACTTATTTCGATGAATTTCGTCTCACAAAAAGAGCGATGTTCGAAAAATGAACTAATTTTGATGCAGTTGATGTAAATAATTGTGCCCTCATGATATTGACATTGCGTGAAAGAAATTGTACTATTAGTATATACTCGCAATCGAAGCATTCGCTGCCCTTTGCCAGCGAGCGAAAATAACTAGAACTTCCGCTCAAGCAGGTCGTTGCCCACGAGCGAAAACAAAAAATTAACTTAACAGAAGATTTCGCTCGCAGTTGCATCTTTAATAAAAGCGGCGCAATTTGGGAGCGAGCGAAAAGCGCGACAAACATCACAAGCAACCAGGGACGAAATTCCAAAAAGCGCTGGAAAAGGCTTGCATTTTTTGGCTTAATTTAATCAAGGCAATGTCTTGCGCCTTTGGGACATGCTCTTGGGAAGGGGGGGCGCCTATTGCGCCACGCGCTCAGTGTGGTTCCCGCCTTGTGCGGCCTCGTCATATTGTCGGTCATGTTTGTGCTTTCTCCTATTTTTCGAGTTTCCGACATTGAGATAACAGGCAATGAAAGACTGTCGAACGAATATATACTCGAGGCTTCAGGGCTGGATAAACCCGTTAACATATTCCTGTACAGTCCGCATAAAGCCCAAAACGAGCTGCTGAAGAACCTGCTTCTAGAGAGCGCGTCAATCTCAAAGTTGTACCCGGACAAGCTCCAGATATCTGTCCAGGAGCGGCATCCAATAGGCTACGCCAAGCACCAGGGCGCCTATCTTTGCCTTGACGAGGACGGAATGGTGCTAAGCGTGTCGCAGGCGCCAGACAAGCCCTTGCCGGTCATCTCCGGGCTGGAGTTTGACAGCTACGCTTTGGGTGAGCCAATCTCGGCAGGAAAATCCGAAACATTCGAAACAATGGTCTTTCTCGCCAATCTTCTCGAAAAGCACAGCCTTCTTGAAAGCGAAGGAGTGAGCAGGGTTGATGTAGGCGACACAAGCGACATCCATCTCTACATCTACAACATAGATGTTGCGATAGGCCGCATAGACAATGCTGACGAAAAGATAAGGACGATGAAGGCCATAGTCAAAGGCGAGCTCCCTGACGCGCAAAACGTGAAGGGAACCCTGGATGTCAGGGTCATAGGCAGCCAATACTATTTCAAGGTTTTGACTTAGTGCATATCCCAAAATTTATTATGGGGCTCGGAGAAGTCCAAGGCTTTTTCATGCCTTTAAGGATGTTTGGAATATGCGTTTCTCGAGAGCCTGTTTTCGCTCGCGAGCTATATAGAAATGGAAGTGAGCTTTTTGAGAGCCGGAAGCTTTTACGCGGATGGATAGCCAAATTTTCAAGGCCAATCATCTCCCGTGTTCGCGATACGCAATGGATTGCGCGGCGGGCGCCATTTTAGGAAGACTGGAGGAATTGCTTTGATTTATATAGAAGACGGGCAAGAAGCCAAGGCGAAGA
>JAISWZ010000654.1 GCA_031270945.1 Clostridiales bacterium
GCATATGCCGAAAATTCAGCGTTGTCTTGCGCCAGCCATCTCCACAGGGCCATTATAGCCGAATTCGCCACGCTTGGCAACTGTGCAAGCCTTGGCAAGCAAGCCTGAAGCTGGCGTATCGCAAGGCAAGAGCGCCTTCGGGACGCGCTGGCAAAATCTAAAAGTTTTTAGCGTTTATCAGGCTGACGATCGCTTTGCCCGCCTCAGGAGCCAGTCGGGCCGTTCCCGCTAACGATAAGAAAATTCTAAATCATGCCGCTCGTCAGCCTAGGTGCATATCCATGGCAACAGCAATCATCGACCGAGAAAAGGCTTATATTCAATGTTTGCCCGCGTCATTAGGCTTTAGAGCATAAGAATCACAGTTCATCGCTTTGCGCTGCCTAACCTTGCATTATGCGGGATTGACCCCTGCTATAAGCAAATTGTACCACAAGCAAAGTCAACAATCCACATTCAAGGCATATCGGAATTTAGACTTGTCAAAGGCGAAGTTAGGCTTTGCCTGGCTTAAGTAAAAAAACTTTGGGCGCAAAATGCGGAATTAAAAAATTTTTAGAACATAAGAGTCAGAAAACAAAGCAATCACAGGCCGCTAATAGCAACTGGAGGAAAAAATCGGCAAGCGTTGGCCATAAACAGCAAGTATAGGCAAAAATTGATTGAAGAAAAATTGGTTAAAGTGCAGGGATGCTTCTGACCCGTCTCAAAGTCCGTCTGCCTATCATGGCATGATCAAAACAAGACAAAAAGACAAAGAATAAAAAAATAAAAAACTAAAATAACAAAAAGGCAAACCCCAAAAAAAAGCCCGAACAAAAAGCCGCGCAATATGCGCGGCTTTTGCAGAGACAAAGAAAAACAAATGGCGGCTGCGGCCCCCGCCGCTTATGTATACCGCGAAATCTAGACTATAAAAGCGTCACCCTTGCCCTCGCCATTGAACACGAGGTAGTACCTCTGCTCTTGGGGCTTGTAGTAGACTTTAAGGTTTTTGAGATCCTTCATCTTGTTGCCTTCGTTTCTCCAAGTTGACTTGGCTGCCTCTTCCAGATCCTGAAGATTTATCTGGCGCCCTTCATATTCTACGTAGAACTCAGTTTTCATAATATCATCCTTCCATCACTGCGCTTTTCTTTGCTCTTGTAATATAATACACGATTTCGAGTGACCTGTCAATGACTTATGATAGCTTTGTTGGCCCAAAAAGATGAAGAAAACAAAAAAGCCGCATTAAAGGGCAAATGTGACCCTCAATGCGGCTAATCTAAGCATATTTTGCCTTTTCGCAGCGTCTTGGCGCTGCTTGTCCTCGTCAATATGTCTCATTAGGGCGCCAAACCTCATGCGAGGTTTGGCGCCTATTGGTGCGCAATAAATTCAAAAGCCAGATGGGCCGCGCCGATAACTATAAGATAATTCTCGCCAGCATGTCTGCCCGGCTTTAAGCATATAATTTTACTCAGAAAAGCCAAAGCGTCGCATGGCTTTTCTCTTGCCCTTTTATGAAATTTCGGCGCCCTTATTGGCCGTCCTCTTTCTGCTCTCCGTGCGCCAAAGAAGCGTCGGTTTCGATCTTGGATATGGAAACCTCATACGCGATCTTCTCCAAGACTTCCCCGTCATCCTTCTTTTTCTGGTAAGCCCTGCTTTGCATGCGGCCATATACCCTGATGTGGTCACCTATCTTGAGCCTGCCAGCGAACCTTGCGTTTCTTCCCCACGCTATGCATGGGATGTAGTCGCTCTTGTTGTACGAGCGGTTCACCGCCAAGAGCAAGTCGGCTATCTCCCTGCCAAAGGGCGTGGTTCTGTATACTGGCTGCTTGCAGATGAATCCGTTTAAGACTATCTCATTGGGGTTCAGGTTTTCGTCCGATTCAAGCTTTTCAATGTCTCTTGCGAAAACGGTGAGCACGAGCTTGTTTCTCTTGTCCACCTCGACATAGTTGTTGTACGACCTGATTTGTCCAGAGATATGTATCAGCGAGCCTTCCTCGAAGTGATCCCCTTCTAGAAGCCTCTCGGAGATAGTGACGGGCAGAATGTCGGAAGCCTCGCTGAGGCGGAGGACTTCAGTGTTGAAAGTGAAAAAGCCTTCGCCGTACACCTCGTGGCTGAACGTAAAGCCTGAGACGATTTTACCGACTATGCTTGCGCTGTTGTTGGTAGGCAAACTTTCCTGCGGCATGCAATGAACTCTCCCTTCTCTCTCCATTTCCAAGCCGGCAGGAGCTTCAGTACTAGGCCGCGCGGCAAAGAGGCCCGCCGTTTCACCTGTGTACATAAAAAGCAGCAATGCTTGGAAACTTTCGGTATATCTGAATTCAGTTTATTCCCGGTTCTATTGATTTAGAACCTTCAGTTTTTCCACATCCGCGTTGCATACCATAATGGCGGCAAATGCAGCCAGCAGATGCAGCGGGTCTTTTTCCAGCGTGTCGACAGCCACTGAGAATTCTTGCTGTTCCAGATGGCTCCCATTAAGCGTTGGCAGATCTCTTTGGATGCAGATTTGCATCTCATTGTCCATAACGCTAGAAGCGGTGACACAAGCCTTGCTGTTGAAGCCGTAGGTGATTACCAGCCCAGGGCTTTGCGAAGACTCCCTTAGCACTTCCTTGCAGTCGGGATTCATCACCAGCACAGAGCAGCCAGCGTTCTTGATCAAGCGGCCGGCGGTTCCGCTTCTCTCAGCCGCTACAATCACGTCTACCTGCGGAACGTCCCCGTCCCGGCTTTCAATGTCTATCACAAGCCCAGCCTGCCCAGACCTTTTCATAAGGTCATCCAAGATTTCCTTGGCTTCGTGCCGCTTTTCTCCCATTACGCCAATCACAGCCATGCCCTAACCTCCTGCCATGGCCCAAACGGCCATGAAGCGTGTTCGCTTGCCTTATTCTATTTTCCGATTCTGCAATTATTTTATGTAGATAATTTCTTCCAATCTCAGCCTCGAAAACTTAGAATAATTGCGCAGAAGTTTTTTGGAATTCGCAAATGCTTGCAATCAGCCAAAAACGTTTACAGCCTTTTTGTCTTGCCGCCTAAATTCTCAAAAACATCCAGCGGCGGGATCTGGTTTTCTTTGATTTCAACTTCAACCCTCCTTTCTCATCTAGAGCGGCGCCCTAAGAATTAGAACAGACTATTTAATGCATATCCCGACTTTTTTGGAGTTTGAGATACGCACTTATGGATGCATGTTCCAAATTTATATTGCTGGTAAAGTCTGAGGCTTGCTCAAAGCCCGCTGACAAGGTTTGCCAGCTAAACCCGAAACAAGCATTCAGCAGACTGTCCAGCGCTATCAAAATTTTGGAACATGCCTATAGCCATGCTCTAAGAGTTCCAGATTGCTTGCTGGAACTTGAGGGCATATCCCAAAGAGCCTGCAGACAACGGAAAAGCTGCGAAGGCTTCAACGAGCAAACGCATGGTCTTTTCCGAGCCCTAAGACAAGTTTTTGGATACGCCTTAAGCCTATAAGAATCCCCGAAGTCGAGGAGGCTTAATCCATTTGTGGCGGTTGCGCTTCGCGGCGTTTCAAGCAAAGCATCTCAAAGGCTTGCGCCTTTCCCGAAAATTTGCTTGCAAAAGGGCCGCTCTCTTCATTCGCAAATACGTATTTAGGCCAAAAAGGCTTGAATGTCAGAGTCTTGGCGCACAACGCCCGCAAGCCAAACTTTTGGCCAGCTTTGCCATGGTTCGCTTGCCAGGAGATCCTGTTTGCGCGGGGGCTTGCGCAAGCCAGGCGTAAGGCTTTTGAGCATAGGGTTAAGGTTAGCGTTAGCTCTGCTAATGCAAAGCAAAGCCAACCTTCAAAAGCCACGCGATTGCGCGAGCGCCCAAAGTCAAGCGCCTGCATATATCCTATTTTGCGCGCAAACATCGATGCGCATACCAGGACTCTGATACTGACGATCCGCCAGTCAGTGGAAACAGTGTCGGCCTAACCAAGCAGGCGGTGAGGGCAAGGGATCAAGGCTTGCAGGGTCAACCGACCATCCTTGGAAACCTGGCGATCCCTCTTGCTCATTCGCAATGTTTTAATTATAGCAAATCTGATTTCAATATGCCAGATTAATAATAAATTTTTAAAACGGCAAAAAAGAGGTCGGCTTACCTCTAAAAAGCTTGTAAATGCAAGATTTGTGGGGTTTTTCGTGTCTGTTGCGAACGGCTCAGCCACATTTAGCCATATTGCATTGGTATGACATTTGCTTTAATTATTTGCCAGCTCCAAATCCGATGCGCATAATGAGTCAAATTGTGATTAGAAAGAGCAAATTGTGACGGCATAGCCACCATGCATCTATGTTTTAGTTGGCATTTCGACACCATATTTGGGCTTTATCACACAAAAATATTAGCCTTAGCGCCCCTAGATCCCGCAATCATGGCGTTTCACGCGCCTGGCTGCATTTGCATTGGCGCTTGGCTTGATGTCGTGATATGATATCCTTGTGAGCAAATAGCTCACGAGCGAAAACATCAGGAAAAACAAGCGCAGCTCTTTATCAAAACATATACAGGAAAGAGGTATTGCATTGGAACTTGACGGCAAGATACGCAGGATCTACACCAGGGCTTTGCTCAACACGGAGGGCAGCGTGTACGACCTGTTCGAGTGGAAGCGGGTTAACGTCAAGCTTTACAGCTACACCACAGGGGCAGTGATAGCTGACATGGAAAACTTGGAGTTTCCAGCCGGCTACTCGCAAAGCGCTTGCGACATAATCGCAAGCAAGTACTTCAGGAAAAAGGGGGTTCCCGGAGAGGGAAGCGAGCGATCCATGCGGCAGCTGGCGCACAGGATGGTGAGCTTCTGGGTTGACGCCCTTTATGACGAGGTAATGATCTCCAAGGAGCAGTCAGAGACTCTCTATGATGAGCTGGCCTACATGCTCCTGGCGCAAATGTGGGCGCCAAACAGCCCCCAGTGGTTCAACACCGGGCTAAAGAGCGCCTACGGAATCGAGGGTCCAAAGCAAGGGCATAGCTACTATGACGAGGAGAGCGCCTGTGTTGTCAAGTCTTCTGACGCGTACACCAGAACCCAAGGCTCCGCCTGCTTTATATTAAAAGTGTCTGATTCCTTGATTGGAAACAAGTCCCTGACTGATCTGCTCACCACTGAGACCCTGCTGTTCAAGTATGGATCTGGGGTTGGCGCCAACTGGTCGGCGATCCGGGGCAAGAACGAGCTCTTGTCCGGGGGCGGAAAGTCATCCGGGCTTTTGAGCTTTCTAAAGGTCTCAGACAGGAACGCAGGGGCGATCAAGAGCGGCGGCACCACCCGCAGGGCGGCAAAAATGAACATACTTGACGTTGATCATCCGGAAATCCTGGATTTCATCTCATGGAAGCAGAAAGAGGAGGACAAGGCCCAGGCCCTTGGAAAAATGGGGTACAGCCTGGACATAGACGGGGAGGCCTATGAGACTGTCTCAGGCCAAAACGCAAACAACTCAGTCAGGGTTACGGACAGTTTCATGAAAAGCCTGGAGGATCCAGAAAGTGTCACAATTCTCAAAGGCCGGGTGGAAAGCACTCCTGACACTGCGGTTAAATCAAGCAAGATCTGGGAAGAAATAGGGCAAGCCGCCTGGCGCTGCGGGGATCCTGGGATGCAGTTTGACGACACCATAAACGGCTGGCATACCTGCCCAAGGGGCGAGGACGGACAGATCAGCAAGGACAACAGGATCAACGCCTCAAACCCCTGCTCAGAGTACATGTTCCTGGATGACACAGCCTGCAACCTGGCTTCAGTCAACATCATGAAATACTACGATCCGGTGAGCGACTCCTTTGACATAGACGGATACAGACACTCGATAACGCTGATCCAGCTGGTGCTTGAGGCTACCATACATTCAGGGCACTTCCCGACAGAAGACATCGCCAGGCGCTCTTACATGTTCAGGACTACCGGGCTTGGGCTCACAAACCTTGGCGCGATGCTTATGAGCATGGGATTGCCTTATGACTCAGACGACGCCAGAGCGGTCTCAGCCGCCCTTGTCAGCGTCCTTACAGGAGAGTCCTACAGCGCCTCGGCTTGGATGGCTGAAAAAGTTGGGCCATTCCCCTGCTTCGAGGCAAACAGGCTGCACATGCAAAGGGTTGTCAGAAACCACGCCAGAGCGGCGTCGGCCTATGACGGAAGCGCTTTCGAAGAGCTCTCTGTCGAGCCTCAGAAGATAGACACGGACACCCTCTTTCGCCTAGGCTACGACAACCTGGCGGAGGGCTTGAAGGACTGCTGGGATCAGGCCATAAGCGCAGGGCTTGCGTTCGGCTACAGAAACGCCCAGGTAAGCGTCCTGGCCCCAACTGGAACGATAGCCTTCGCCATGGATTGCGCCACCACTTCTTCTGAGCCGTTCTTCGGGCACGTGGCCATGAAGAAGCTTGTAGGCGGAGGATACATGGAGATCGCGAACCCAGCCATCGAATCCGGCTTGAGGCGTCTTGGCTACACCGAGGAGGATATATCAGCGATAACTTCTTATGTCCTGCGCAAGGATCAAAACGGCGGAACCCTTGACGGCAAGATCGAGGACGCTCCAGGACTCCAAGAAAAACATTTAGAAGTTTTTGACACAGCGTCCCGTTGCGGAACCGGAAAGCGGTACATCAGCCCCGAGGGCCATGTGCGGATGATGGGTGCCTTGGCGCCACATGTATCAGGCGCTATCAGCAAGACAGTCAACCTTCCCTCCTCCGCCTCTTTGGGAGATGTCCTGGGCATCTACAAGCTCGCCTGGCAGTTGGGAGTCAAGGCCATTGCCCTCTACAGGGACGGCTGCAAGTCAGCGCAGCCTCTCAGCGCCTCCAAGTCCCAAACAACAGAGAAGCCTCTGACCAGCTACACCTATCAGGAGCTTATAGATTTTATCAACACCAACAAGACGATCCATAAGCCTCAGCGGATCAAGCCCTCCGGCATTCGCCCCGCCAGGGTTCACGAGGCCGCCATAAACGGCTTGAAGCTTTATATCACGACCTCGTTCTACGAAGACGGCAGGCTGGGCGAGCTTTACGTCTCCTCTGGAAGGCAGGGCTCCCTTACCAAGGGCCTTTTGGACAGCATGTCCACGACCATCTCAGAAATGCTCCAGTACGGCGTCCCGCCCAAGGACATCGCAAAGATGCACAGGGGCCAGAAGTATGAGCCAAGCGGCATAGTGACAGGCCACCCTTACATCAAGTTTGTGGATTCCATTTCTGACCTTATCAGCAAGATCATAGACATTGAGCTGGGCGACTACACTTACTGCCAAGTCAAGCCCGCAGGCTTCGAAAGCGCCCGCCCCATGAAGCCCCTGTCCAAGAGAACCGAGGACGAGTACATCTACGGAGAGGTCTGCCCGAACTGCGGCAGCTCCAGGATGGTGAAAAATGGGACATGCAAGGTCTGCACTGAATGCGGGACTACTACTGGGTGCAGCTGATTTGGGTCAAGGGCTGCCAGCCTGGCAGTCTTTTGAGGGAATGCGGCCATGCACAAGCGCACAATCGATGTTCATCAGGAACATTTTTTGGATAAAGCAAGTCAAGACCAAATTTTACTAAAACCAAAATCCAACAAAAAAGCCAGCGGAGGACCCCTCCTCTGGCTTTTTTCAGTCTTGAATTCAAGTCAAAAACAGCCATATTTCAAGGCTTTAAGTCGAATTTGCGCGTCATTTGAAAATCGTGGCGAAAGATTAAAATTATTTAAGACTTTTCATTTTGCCCGCCGTAACTGTAGTGTAACTGTAATGTGTGTCCCAAAATTAATTCCGAGGCCGCATTGCTAATTTCAGGATACGCGCTCAGAGCTAGCAACTACGGATCCAAAGCCCTAGCCGATATATGGATTGTACGCTAAGGCCAACCGGGCATCTTAAAGACATGCCCAAGGCGCGCAAGCGCCGGCTTGCCACAGGGCAAGCCCCGGCTCAAATGCGGCCAAGCTCATCCCGGGTGAGCCTGGAGGCAAGAGCCCAACGCTTAAAACTTGCTTCTCAGGCGCGCATAGCGCCTCGCCAGTTTAGAGCACATCCCAAAATATGAACTTAAGCTTAGGGTTCTTTTTTGCATATCCCTAAATATGCATTAGCCCTAAACTTCATCAATATCCTGTTATTATTTTGGGATATGCTCTTTCTCAGGGCTTTGCCCAAAGGAGGCAGTATGGCAGACTACGATGAACTGAAGCGCTTGATAGACCAGCAGCTGTCTATTGCGCAAAAAATTTCTGAAGCGTCCGAGATGGCGTCTTTAAGGGAATGCGGCGAACAGATCGAAGCTTTGAAAAAGCAGTCGGCAAAGCTTCAGGCAGAGCTTTCCGCTTCAAAAAAGAAGCAGGCGGCCTTGCTCGAGCAAAACACGGAGCTTTACCAAAAGCTCCAGACCATATATAGAGACGGCAGGGCTCAGGCGCTTTCAGAATCCCAGACGAAGGCGACAGCCTTCTTCAATGCGATGGCTGAATCCGAAAACGCCAAGATGGGCGCTTTGGTTTCAAAGCTAAAGCACGTTGCGAGAGAGTGCGGCAAAGCATTGGAAGGCAAGACCATCCAAGCCGAGGCGACGCTTCTCCCAAGGCTCAACGAGCTCTCAGCCGCCACCCAGGCGGCGCTAGACGACTACAATGCAACTATGGCAGAATACAAGGATTCGTTTCAGGCCTTGTCGGCGAAAGAGCATGAAGAGCTCAGAGTTTCTCCCCTTGATGTCCGCACTGAGCCTGTCGGCGAGAAGAAAAACAGCTGGGAGCAGTTTGTTGGAACCAGCCTGGCAAGCAAGGCTGGCATAATCTTTTTGATCTTGGGCTTGATATCCCTGGCAAGGTTCTCAATGCCTTACTTGACAGACTATGTGAAGATGGTTCTCATGTTCTCCGCTTCGGCCGCTCTCTTCGGCTGGGGCTTCACCATGAACCGCAAGACGCCTGGCCCGCTTTCCAAAGGGCTTGAGGGCGGAGGAATCGCTTCCTGCTTTGTTTCCATAACTGTCTCGGCCTTGTACCTGGAAGTGATGCCAGTGCCGTTCGCCGCATTGCTATGCGCCGCAGCGTGCTTTGGCGCTTTCTACCTTGCCAACATCAGGAATTCGCAAACCATCGCGGCCTTGGCCATAATAGGAGGATACTCGCCTCTAGTGCTGGCTGTTTTCGACAACAGCCTTGCCTACTACGCGGCCGCATACTTCTTTGTCCTGAGCGTTTTAGCCCTTTCTTTCGCAATGTCTAGAAAATGGACATCCGTTTCGCTTATTTCGTTCTTCCTGAACTTGGCGAGCATATGCTCCCTTCTCTGGATCGCTAACGATTACGCGTCAGACAATGGACTTCGCTTTGTCATTTTCCCCTTTGCCCTTCTGTCTTGCGCTGTCTACTCAACTTTGCCAGTGCTGGGAAACTTAAGAGCCAAGCGATCTTTCTCAATGCCTGACGCCCTGCTCATGGGCGCCAACGCGCTCTTTGGCTCCATCGCCGTATTCGCGGCGCTGTACGCAGCCAACTTGGACATCTTTGACGGAGCGCTAGCCCTGGTGTTCTGCCTTCTCTACGCTGGCCTGGGATATCTCGCAAAGGGGCTCTTAAAAGCCCAGCCCGGCGCCAAGTACCTTTACTTCAGCACTGCCATAGCCTTCTCAGCAGCCGCCATACCCATCCAGTTCGGAGAAAGCGGGCTGTTTGTTGGTTGGCTCATCGAAGGAACCATTTGGGCGGCCATTGGCTACCTGAAGAGCGATGACAGGTTCAAGACGGCAGGATTCATTGCCCTGATCATGTGCGCGTTCAGGCTCTTCTTCTACGACTGGATATTCTTCACGTGGCTTGACCAGCGCGTTTACGGGCACATGATGCTGGCAATTGGCGCTCTTATAACCCTTTTCTGCATGATCTACACGAAGAGCCTTTCCAAGGCGGTTGATCGCATAGCGCTTTGCCTCATACTCCTGGACACACTCTTCTTGGGGATCCACATGATAAGCGTCAGCGGCATGCCCCTCCCCATAAGGTACTTCTCAAGCTTGGGATACTGCGCCCTCTGGGCTCTTGCCTTGATACACATGAAGCTCTTCAAGGGCAAGGACATAACCTTCATTTGCGCCGTTGTCATGACAATTTCAAGCGTTATGATGATTGGCGGCCCAACAAGCGGAGACCTTTCAAGCGGGCAGCTTCTGGCCTTGCTTGCGGCGGCGTCCCTGGTATGGGCGCTGGCGATGCATGGATCGCTCAAGATATGGATGAGGGACTTCTATCTAGCCCCTAACACGGCAGCGATAATATTCGCTTTCATATTCGTGGGAAAGCTCGCGTTCATGCTCACTACCATATTTGACGACTCCCTTCTGGACTTCCTGGCGACCCTTTCATACAGCCTAATCGCGGTAGGATGCGCTGTCTACGGATTCGCCTTCAAGGATTCCCTCATGCGAAGAATCGGCCTGTGCTTTGCGCTAGGCGCCATGGTCAAGCTTTTCTTGACAGACATGGCCAACCTCACCGGGCTTCCAAGAGTTCTTTCCTTCTTTGCCATGGGCGGAGCGCTCCTTGCCATATCCTACGCCTACCAGTTCTTCACCAAGCGCTTTGCTGACGCGGAAGAAGACGACCGCATCAGGGCAAAGTTCTTCTCTCCTCCAGAAGCCCCGCTTCCAGCGGCTCCAGACCCAGGAAACGGACAGAGGCCTGTTTGAGAGAATAAAGTAAAACGTA
The DNA here is from genome assembly GCA_031270945.1 of Clostridiales bacterium. Lineage (GTDB taxonomy): Bacteria > Bacillota > Clostridia > Lachnospirales > WQUN01 > JAISWZ01. The sequence goes on from JAISWZ010000654.1 coordinate 10,724, forward strand.
AAAAGCATATAAAAATATAAATATAAAAAACAAAAAAGTAAAACCAAAAAACCAAAAGCAAAACCAAAGCCAAAAGCGGCGCTCCAGCGCCGCTTTTGGCTTTTTTATTTGACTTTAGGTTTTGGGTTTTAAGTTTTTTGGGTTTTGGGTTTTTGGGGTTTTGCTCTGCCCTTAAATCGCCCTTGTCGCATTCTTCAGCCATTCCCTTTCGCCCTCGTCCAGAAGCGGGGACAGCTTTTCGTAGACCGTCTTGTGGTAGTCGTTAAGCCACGCCTTTTCCTTTGGCGTGAGCAGATCTGCCTCGACCCCGTCCAGGTCTATCGGGCACCAGGATATGATCTTGAACCGGTAAAACTTTCCGAACTCGTTTGTCTCGTCCTCAACTGCAACCATTGTGTTTTCGGTGCGGATCCCGTACAAGCCCTCGCGGTATATGCCTGGCTCATCCGTAAGGATGTTTCCTGGCTCTATCGCGTAGGGGTTTGGCTTCATGCTGATTCTTTGGGGGCCTTCGTGGACGTTCAGGCAAAAGCCAATGCCGTGGCCTGTCCCGCACTTGTAGTCCAGCCCGTTTTCCCACATGGGCATGCGGGCCAATGTATCCAGGTTGGAGCCTGTGGCGGTAGACAGAAACTTGGCGCTGGCCAGCGCTATATGGGACTTTAGCACGTAAGTGAAATCCCGCTTCATGTCAGCGTCCACCGGGCCCAAGACATAAGTCCTGGTAATGTCTGTAGTTCCGTCCCAGTAGTGCGCCCCTGAATCCAAAAGGTAGAAGCCCTTCGCTTCGATCTCTGCGTCTTTGCCAGCCACCGGGCTGTAGTGCATCATCGCGGCGTTTGCCATGTAGGCGGAAATGGATTCAAAGCTGGGGCAGACATAGCACTCTCCCTGCTGCCTAAGCTCAAGAACCTTCGCCGAGGCGTCCAGCTCCGTCAGCCTGACAGTTCCCGCCGTTTCCTTTATCCATTTCGAGAACCGAACCATGGCCACGCCGTCCCTGATGTTAACCCTGTCCAGCCCCTCCAGCTCAACGCTGTTCTTCTTGGCCTTCATGAACTCGGTCAGGTCGTTTTCAAGCTCGACGACAGCATGCCCCTCCAGGGCTTTTGAAAGCAGGGCGCTTGTCATTCTTGGACAGTACGCCACAGTGATCCCAGGATCAAGCGCCTTAAGGCTCAAGGCTACTTCTGTGTAACCCTTTGCCTCTATCCCGTCTTTCTCAAGCGCCGGAAGAACTCCCTTCACCTCTGACGGATCAACAAAAAGGGTCGCGGTGTCTTTCCCTATATAGGCATAGGCGTTAAACATCGTTGTCTCAAGCAGATCTCCGCCTCTGAGGTTCATGAGCCACGCTATGTCATCAAGGGAGGAAATGATGCACCCGTCAGCCTTGATCTCAGAAAGCTTCAAGCGAAGCTCCGCGATCTTCTCGACCCTGCTTTTTCCAGCGAAAACAACCGGGTGATCCACTATCGGGAACTTGTCATCGCTTACGCGGTCTTCCCACACTTCTCCAACCAGATCCAGATCTGCCCTGACTTTAGCGTTCCTGGGCTTCAGCGCTTTTTCAAGCTTGGAGACAAACAATGCGGAAAAGGCCCGTCCATCAAAGCCTACCGTTCCTCCAGCAGGCACATTGAACGCCGCGAAGCGCAGGAACTCCTCTTCGACGTCAAGCGCCTTCCAAAGCGAAACGCCAGACCCCTCCAGCTCTTTCGCAGCCTGGACATAGTACCTGCCATCCGTGAGCAGCAGGCATGACTCATCCATTATCACAACCGCCGCGTTCGAGCCTGTGAACCCTGACACAAACTTGGCCTCGTTCCAGTATGGGGAGGCGTACTCACTCTGGTGAGGGTCTAGCTTCGACACCAGAAGAAGGTTTATTCCGTTCGTTTTCATTAGTTCCCTAATTTTTGCAAGCGGGCTGGACATTCAGTCACCCTCCAAGATATAAATTTTAATGATAAAAAGATTTTGCTTTAACTTGTGCAAGAGATGTCGCACAGCAAGGATTTCTGCCAAGCGAGCTATCCCTTGTGATGCAGCTAGCCATTTTTGCCCTGCCAAAGCTTTCCCATGCCTACCAAAGCATGATTAGTTTTCAAAGCGCCTGCCAAGCGCTTGCATGCCCCCTTGCAACAACATGGACATCCACGCATATCCTGCAATATAGGCCAAATTGGCTTAAAAGCATATCCCAAGTCTGATTCCATTGCGCCGAAAAAGTTCGGCGCGTTGCCGAAATTTGGATATGCTCTAAGGCGCGCAAAAAGGATGCGCTCTAAGAAAGGGGGAAAACAATGAACACAAGGCCTTCCAGCAAGTCAATAATGCCAGCCGCTCTCATGTTCTTCGCCCTCGGAATAAACTTCCTGGGCAAGTACATTGCTGAGTCTCTGTCCCTGCCTCTGTGGCTTGACACCATTGGCACCATGCTAGCCGGCATGGTAGGCGGGCCGATCATAGGCGCTTTGACCGGGTTGATCAACAACCTGGGCTACGGCATATTCGTCAATCCCGTGTCAATAGTGTACGCTCTCTCAAGCGTAGCCCTTGGCATTACAGTCGGGTACATGGCCAAGTTCGGGTTCACGAGCTGGCTGCCCACAATTCTTCTGCTTGGCGTTGTCACCGTCATAATATCCGCTGTCGTCTCAACGCCCATAAACATGTTTTTCTATGACGGATACACATTCAACGCCTGGGGCGACGCAATCTACGAGCGAGCGCTCGCCGCGACCGGATACCGGTGGCTCTCCGCGTTTATCAATGAGCTCTCTGTAGACATTCCTGACAAGTTCCTGTCAGCGCTAATCGCGCAGCAGATATTCTCCTGCCTGCCCAGAGATCTAGTCAAGCGCTTCAGCTCCGTAAGAGGAGACATTGATGTAACAAAGATGTGACTTCCTGCGGCGCGACATGCGCAAACCTTTTTTAGAGTTTTAAGGCTTAAAAGTTCCAAGGCATAGGCGAGAAATAATCTTCTCGTCTAGCGCATATCCCAAAATTCCTGCAGTGGCGAGGGAAAAGGCATGCGATGCTTTAACGCGTGGCTTTTCTGAGCCCTAAATTTAATTTTGGGATATGCGCCTATGCCTGATCTTCAGGCTTGCTTTGATCTTCAGGATTGTCTTGATCTTCAGGTTTGTCCTGATCTTCAGGCTCGCTTTGCTTAGCCATATCCTCCCGGATCTTAGCCAGCAGCTCATCTCCGGCGCTTTCCTCCAGCTGCTTCTTCCCTTCCTGGGACAAGCAAAAGACCGGCTTTTCTCCAGTCCGCTCAAACCAGCCATAGAAGTTTCTGGACAGGATGCCATAGGTCTGCTTGTCGCACCCGCAGTTCTTGATAAGCGCTGGCGCGCTTGAAGCGCCTTCTTTCTCAAGAGCCAAGGCCACCCGCAAGGCTTTTTCGCGGTAGGCGGTATTCAGCTTTTTCTTGCTGCTTCCGCCCATGTTGTAGTCGCCTGATCTTCCAGCCGCCTCTTTTAGGACAGCCCGCCTTTTCTTTAGGTTTCGCCTTGCGACATGAAACTCAGGATCAGGCTCGACCGCTGGCTCCACAAGCTTGTATTCTGAGTCCAAGGCCACAAACAACAGGCCAAGCCCCAGCCTGGACGCCAGCTCAATCATGGATCTTGCCTCTTTCCCAATGCGCTTGGGCCTGGGAATGGCCATGTAGACCTTGTCAGCGGACTTCTGCCTTTCCATCGCCTGAAAGACGAGCTTTGTGTTGAAGTGAAGCTTCAGCTCCACAGCGACAAGCTCGTCCCCTTTCTGGGCGGCCATGTCATAGCCCTTGACCTCGCCCCATGAGCTGTAGCCAAGTTTGGAGAAATAGGTCTTTACAGGCTCGTACAAGTCAGTTTCTATCATGGTTTGGTTTTTCGCTCCACGGGAATGCTTAGAACGCGCTTTTCTCGCTCCACAGGGAATGCGCTTCCGCTACCAGCGATCCGTCCGGGTTCTTGAACGCGGCCGCTTGAAGCAGGGGGTTTTCTTTTCCCTTGTAAAACTCCGCTTTTACCCTGTCTCCAAGCCTCAGCTGCTTCTTGTATGACGCGTGGGTTCTCGTCGCCCGGCATGCCTGGCACAGCTCCTCAGGCACTCCATCAAAGGCCCATTCGATGTAGCTTATGTTGTTGACGTGCGCGTTTGAGTCTATGTCCCTTCGGGTAACCTCAAACTCATGGGCGGTTTCAAGCTCAAACTTTTCGGGCTCTCTCGAAAGAAGCGGAAACTGGATCTTCTTCTCCACTACCTGAGGGAACATCTCGCCGTATGATTCAGCCAGCTCCTTGGGCGGCAGCGCGAACTTGCCCTTTTCCAGGTCATAGAAAACCCAGACCGAATGGGCGGCCAAGATAAGCTCTCCGCTTTCAGAGATCATCTCGAACCCCCTCTCGCCTATGCTTCCCATGAACTTGGTAGGAAACGTGCTAACCGTCACATTATCCCTAAGCAGCGGGTACCTCTTGGCCTCAATGTTCCAGCTGGAAAGCACCCATGCCATCTTTTCCTTTGCATACCAGCTCATTTTGTAAGGCGTGCTCTCGGAATGGAGTGTGGACGTTTCTTGGACAAGCCTCATGAGGCTTGGAAACGTCGCCCGAAGCTCTGTATCCACTGAGCGGTAGTCAATCGAGTAATCATTAGAGAACTTTGCCATTATATCACATCTCCCTCTCCAAAAGCGTTTGGCGTTCTGCCGCATTTCAGTATAACACAGAAAAAGAGTGTTGCGATATAAAAGAAAGCAAAAGAGAATTGCGGCAAAGGAAATGTGAAAGAGCTGAATATAGGGAATCGCGAAAGGGCATGCGTGAGTGGTGACCCATTGGCGCCCTATATGCTTACGAGCGTTAGATTAAAATTTTGCTAAGCGCTCTGCGCGATTCAAAAGCCGGAAATCGTAGATTTTCTGGTTTCGCCCCGCTGCGCGGGGCGAACCAAGCCCCCATCCCGTTTAGGAATATGCGCTAGCATATTGAGCTTGGATGAAAGAAATATTATAATGGGAGATGGCGTGAATGACGCGCGAACGCCCTGGGCTTTCCGGGCCAACTTGTTCGGGTCTAGGACAAATCGCGCTTTGCGCCTACAGGAACTTTGTGGCATATCAAATTTATGCCCTCACTGGCGCTTTCGCGCTCATCTCCAACAGAAAGGAGCATGCCGCGATACTACAGCAATGCGGCGCAAAGACATGCTAAACTTTTTACCGATTTTGGCTAACCCGGCGGAACTGGTTACAAAAGTGGCGGAAGAGGCGACTGAGGTGGCAAAGGGCTTTGCGGATCTGCCCGTTGATCTCCAAAAGCTGCCTATGACTCTGCTTCAGGTTCTCTTGACCATCTTTATCGGAATGCTCATAAGCATGAGCATCCGCTATGCGATCAAGAGATTTTTCAAGTCAAGGCAAAACGGCAAGGGCGCTACCCTTAGCGCGCTTTTGCAGAACCTCACAAAGTTTGCCATCTGGTTTTTCATTTTCTGGCAGATACTTGCCCTGTTCGGGCTTGACTCAAACTCGCTGCTGTCCCTGGCCGGAATCGCCAGCGTCGCGGTCGGCTTTGGCTCCCAGCAAATAGTGAAGGACGTAATCACAGGGATGTTCATTCTTATGGAGGATCAGTTCAACGTCAACGACGTGGTTACTATAAACGGCCACGCGGGCATTGTGGAGAGGCTTGGAATTAGGACCACCAAGCTCAGAAGCGCCAATGGCGATGTCCATATCTTCCCCAACAGCTCAATAGGCGCTGTGACAAACATGAGCAAAGGGTTTCGAAGGGCTACCCTTAACCTGGATTTTCCCAACGCGACAAGCGTTGACGCCACGCTAAGCGCTTTGTCAGACGAAATGTCGCAGGTAACAGGCTTAAACGGGCTTAACTCGACTCCGGTAGTGCTTGGGATCACGGACATGACAGCCGCGACCTACAAAGTGCAGATCCAGGCGGACTGCGTTCCAAGCGAATGCTGGCCTATCGAGCGCGAGCTAAGGCTTAGGATCAAGCGCAGGCTTGAGGCCGAGGCGGCCAAGGCGGCAGCGGCTGCTGCAGAAGCGGCAGCAGAGGCGGCGGCTAAAGCCGCAGCGGCAGAAGCGGCCGCAAAGGCGGCTATCCAGTGATTAGCGCCTGGCCCGTGATTGGCATGGGCGCTGGCTTATGGTAAAATAGGACGGCGTAGTGTTCGATTGAACGCAAAGGGCGCTTGTTTCCCAGCCCACTGCTAATTTAAAAAAATCGGCTCAGCTCGCTTGACTAAAAAGCCAAGGGCGCTCCTTCCAACTAAAGCGGGGGCATCTTATTGGGCAACAGGCCCCTCGCCAAATTTTTCGAACTTAGCTCATTCTTTGAAGGGCGCTCGCTTCCCAGCCTCCCGCCAATCAGTTTTCGGGCTTAGCCAGCCTAAAAACCAATTCTAGCTAAAAACCAATTTTTCGGGCTCGGCCAGCCCTCTTGAAAAGAGCCAAGGGCGCTTGCTTCTCAGCCCCCCTAAAAAGACCCAAGGGCGCTCGCTTCTCAGCCCCCCCAAAAAAGGCCAACTTTTTTTCGAAGAGCTATTGACTTCCAAAAGGGAAATGATATAATACATATATACATTATCAAGCCCAATAAAAACACAGGAGGCTTTCCAATGGCTAAGATTTTCACAACTATCACCGACCTTATAGGCGGAACCCCCCTTCTTGCTCTTAACCGCTACAGCGAGAAGAAAGGCGCGGCTGGCAACATTTTGGCCAAGCTTGAGTACTTCAACCCTCAGTCCTCTGTCAAGGACAGAATCGCCAACGCCATGATCAACGACGCTGAGGAAAAGGGCCTCATCACCCCTGGCAAGAGCGTCATCATTGAGCCCACCAGCGGCAACACAGGCATTGGCCTGGCTTTCGTCAGCGCCGCCAAAGGCTACAGGATCATCCTTACCATGCCCGAGACAATGAGCCTTGAGCGCCGCAACCTGCTCAAAGCCCTTGGAGCTGAGCTTGTCTTGACCCCAGGCAGCGATGGAATGAAAGGCGCGATCAAGAAGGCGCTTGAGCTGGCAGAAGGAACACCAGACTCCTTTATTCCGCAGCAGTTCGAAAATCCAACCAACCCAGCTATCCACAAAGCTACCACAGCTGTCGAGATCTGGGATGACACCGACGGCGCTGTTGACATTTTCGTGTCAGCCATAGGCACTGGCGGAACCATCACTGGCGTCGGAGAGTACCTGAGAGAGAAGAACCCCTCTGTCAAGATCGTTGCTGTCGAGCCTTTCGACTCCCCAGTCCTTTCTGGCGGAAAGCCCGGCCCTCACAAGATCCAGGGAATCGGCCCAGGCTTTGTTCCGAAGGTTCTCAACACCGACATCTATGACGAGATCATCCAGGTAAAGGCTGACGAAGCTTTCGCCGCCTCCCGCTTGGTTGCAAAGACCGAAGGCCTTCTCGTTGGCATCTCCTCTGGCGCCGCTCTGCATGCCGCTACCATTTTGGCATCTCGCCCAGAAAACGCTAGCAAGAACATAGTTGTCATCCTTCCAGATGGCGGAGAGCGCTACCTGTCAACTGCCCTGTACGCAGAGGAGTAATCCCGAACAAGCGCGGCAATGCCGCTCACAAAGCCATGGCCCATCGGGCCATGGCTTTGTTATTTTTTGGGGGGAATAGATAGGAGAGCGCCGGGAGGCTTGCATGGGCATAGCCTGACAGGCTGGGACGTTATTCTTGTTGGACAAGAAGCTGGCGCTTGGAAGTTTTTTTGAGAGAAGAAAACCATCACGCGCCCCTCAAAAAAAACCGCTAATAATGTTAACAAACACGCTCACTTATTGTGGAAATTCCAAACTTGTTTACTAAATTTGCCAGTTAATAAAATAATCTCACAAGAATGTTTTGCCAAAAAGCGCTTCTTGCCTCCTGGCTGAAAAGCCATGGCGTTCGCCATGGCTTTTGTTTTCACTTGCCAAAAAGCCTCTTTGGATTTATCTTGT
>JAISWZ010000374.1 GCA_031270945.1 Clostridiales bacterium
AGGCTCTTCGGGTTCTCGGTGTCGGCAAGGAAGAAGAAACCCTCGAACAGCGAGTTTATCGCCCTTATAGCGGACAAGTTCAGGCTTGCCAACCAGGCCAGCTAGGAACGGCAGCGCTATGGCGTTAGCAAGGCGATGACGCAGAAAGGCGCTAAGGCGTGAGCAAGGCTATGGCGTTGCAAGACGCAAAGGCGAAAGCAAGCCGCCAGGGTGCGGCGAAAGCTAAACAATTTGGAAAGAAATGCAGGGCTGCCAATTAAAATGGCGCAAAAGCCAGGTTGCCAGCCTTCAAGGGATTGAGAAATAGGCGAAAGCCAATGCGATTCATAGATTTGATTCTCTGCAGAAAGACGAACACTTGAATGTAAAAAGAAAGAATGCTTTGTGAACGGGAATGCACGGGGATCGGCAGAGGCGCGTAAAAGAGCGGATATGTTTGCTTAGCGCAACCTTTGTTGATTCGCAATAAAAAGGCCGGAGATCTTTAGGCGTAGCCCAAGTTGATTGGGATACGCCGGGATCTTCGGCCTTTTAGTGTTGAAGCCGTTTACTTGGGGCGCTGAAGAGGCGCTTGGGGCAGACGAGATAGTGAAGCGGTCGGAGGCAAACGAGGCAAGGCAACGCGTCTTAAAGCAAAAAGGCCGGAGATCTAATGATCTCCAGCCTTTTTCTAGTAATCGGGGCGACAAGATTTGAACTTGCGACCTCTTGGTCCCGAACCAAGCGCCCTACCAAGCTGGGCTACGCCCCGACTTGCTCCAAGCCTTTGTTGCCTCGGGAAGCTTGCGTTAATCATTATACAAGGGATTTCGAAGCAAGTCAATACTTTTTTTCTTGATGAGAAATCTTTTTTTGATAGCAGGGGAGGAGCTGAAAACCGGGAGGGGGGATGAGCTGGCGAGGTGAAAAGGGGATTTGCCGGGGTTATGTGGGAATAGGGGTAGGGGCTCGATTGGCTGGGGAGGAGCTGTGACAAGATTATTTTGAATATGGTATGATCTGGCAAGAATTTGGCGGGAAAAACTGATGATATTTTGGCATTAATAATATTTACACGCGTTCTTGATAATGTTAAATGCGGGTTCGTTTTAGGCTGAGTTTCTGGACTTTTATGCGGATGAACGCTCAAATGTGGAAGTTTCTTGCGTTGCCGCTTTAGGAGCCAGTCTGGCCGTCCCACTAATGATGCGAATCACACCTCGCCAGTATAGTTGGTATTGGCGGTTTCCTTGAAAGATAGGGATTCCAGGGGCGGGATAGAAAAGCAGACAAAATAGGCCGGGAAATTGGCCTGTTTTGGATGAGAGCTATTCCCAATGATTATGAATATAATAACTTGACAATCCTACATCGCAATAATGCAATCTTGAGTCTTGTGTGGTTATTCAATTTGAAATCTCTAGCTCTACTGGTTGGAGCCAAGAATAAAGTGTGTTTGGGTAAATTTATAATGCCAAGATATTATTAGCCAAATTAAATCTGGGTACATAAGCGGCTGCAACCCTGCCGTCGTTCACTCCGCGTTTGTCAGCTCTACAACTGAGTAGCTCCGGTAAGTTCCAAGCATTACACCAAAGGCAATGGCGACAACCATATGGTTGCCGCCATCGGATAATTTCCATGCAATTTCATATAGTTCATCAGCACTTGAGTTGCTTGTGTACGGACTGCATTTCCTTTTGGGCTTACGAGGTAGTTACCTATGTTGCTGAAATTCGCGTATAGAAAATTTCTGCGCTGTCTGGCGTTGCTTATTATTGGTATATGAGGATGGTTCGATTCTCAGCTTTCCAAATTACGTTAGCGCCAAGATATTCTGACACATACCGCAATGGCACAAATGTCCTTCCTTGCACAATAACTGCAGTTCCGTAATCATCTGGTAATTTAGTGCCTATTATAATGCGAAGCGTTTTATCGTCTTTTGTAATGCTCACCATTTTCAGTTCATCATTCCAATTAACAACAGCGCCGAACGCTTCAGCAATAACACGAATTGGAACGAGTGTGCGGGCTTCTTCTGAAATAAACGGCGCGACATCATTCGCAAGAAATTCGCCGTTTTTTTGATAATCTACGCTTCCAATTGTAAATGATAGTTTAGTAAGTCTGTCGCTGAAGATAAGACCTATATATCCTGTATTGTATCCAAAGAACTGAAATGTTTTTCCACTTTCTGACAACTCACCTCCAAGTTGCTTGAATGTCTTTAGGTCATTATCGAAACAAATACCCGTCAGAGTTGAATTTTGAGTCAAGGTTAAGTTAGGCACATCGGCCGTCACCATCAATGGATTGTTCAGCCTAGCAACACTTGTTTCATCAACCTTGACGTCAATAGCGAATATATTTTTGAGCAATTCACTGTTAGAAGCGTTTTCAGCTTTCAGTTGGCTTATTGTTGAATTCGCTGTACCTGAGATCGGATCAAACACAATTGAAACGATGGATTCTTCTGTTAAGCCTAACTCGTTTATGAGCGATGACGAGAGTGAGAGGCTAAATCTCAACTTTTCTATGAGTAGAGATTTATTTGCGGCCTTTATTGCCAACAAGTCTTTGCCGGAAAAATAACCGCCCTTGTAGCTATCATCAAGTTTTATATATGGAGTTGCATCTTTATTTGAAGCATTTTTGATAATCAAGGAGGTTTCAGCTTGAGGGATCATTTTAGAACCATCAACACTAAGCTTTTCTTTAGTTGTTGCATTGCCAGCAGGGACAAGGTCACCTATGACATTGCCGCTATTTGAAGACGAATCTCGTGTTATGGTTATCATATAGATTTGTGTCTGGCCGTTTGCATCTGTTACATTTAATGTAAAATCATTAGTGCCTACGACAAGTGTTTTAACACCTGTACCGCTTACATTAGTCAATTTATTATTTGCTAAAGCTGTTATATTTATTGAGCTTGTGCTATATGGAACGCTTGCTACATAACGAGTTATCGCAGGATCAAATTCTGGAATTAGCGTTCCAGCACTAATGGTAAGGCTCGAAAGAAAAACTGGAGCAAGCGGAACTATTACGCCATTTTCGAGGATTTCAGCTGTGCGCTCGCCATTATCATTTTCGAGGAAAAGCTGCACTTCCTGCACACCAACTGCATTGCCCAAAATGCTACTCATTTTTATGCCGTTCGAAAGAGCAACGTTTGAAAATACTTTATTCTCAAGTTTGTTACCTGAAAGGAAATCCATATTTTCAACAGTATAAGTCATTGTGCCGTCATCGGTTCCTGTAAAATCTATTTCTACAAGTTTATCGTTATTAAACCAAACATGTTTAGTCTCACCAACAAGATAAATTCCTATGCTAGGGTTGATTCCACAGTCAAGTGTTTCGCCTGTCACACTTCCGATATATGTGCCATCAGCTAAATTGACTTCAATATCGACAGGGCATGCAATAACAACGTGATTAACATAAGAAGCAGAATAAATTTGATTTGAAACAAATTCGCCTGGATTGTGCTTATTTAAAGCAATCATCCAAGCAAGATAAGCAAAACAGTCATGACTATCACCAGCTAACAAACCACCGACTTTTCCTATTGGTTGCAAGAAACTATTAACTTGCTCAGGCTCTGGCAATTGAAAAGCGGCTAGCCTATCCAAACTATATATACCAGTTGCACTTAAAGCGCTGTTTACATCATATACCGCACGGCTTAGATCGGGATTGGTTTCTCCTACTGAAAGAAGAGCGACTAAAAATTTACCGACACCTCCAAGTAAATAAAAAAAAGAGTCTCCAAATTCCGTTACCATATCAGCTGTATCCGTTATGGCAAATTTTGCGTTACTTAAAAAATTGAATATATGATCAAATGGGTTTAAGGAATCAACTCCTCCACTTAGATTATCATAGTATTTAAGCGAACCAGAAAACATATTATTTACATAACTGCTTGATCTTGCAAACCGTTCAACAGGAGAAAGAGCTTCGCCGATGGATGTCTCAAGTCCAAGAGTTAAATGCCAAGTGTATAAATATGACTTATCCTTGCCAGTTAAAGATCGATATTCCAAGTCATAATCTTCTTGATAAATGTCAGAAAAGTCACGTGATAATCCTTTTGCGGGCAAAGTGATTACTTGTCCATATTTGTCATAATTCCATCCATAGTGTTTCAGAGGCACTCTAGGCACAATATCCTCGGGATTGATAAAATTATATATATAGTTATAGTGAAATGAATCTTTAGAAATCTCTCGATCTACATTTGGTGAGGCAAATGTATACGCATAGATATTTTCAGGTTGCGCAATTGATAAAGCGCCATCATAAAGATCCATGGCTATTAAGTTGGCAACAGCCGCCCCCTTGCTGTGGCCAGTTACGATATATAGATTATCGTCTTTTAATCGTCCACTTCCTGTTAGGTAACTTTTTAGCGATTCCTCAACTTCAGCTGTTGATATGCCAAATCCTAAATGTTCTTTCGATGGTTTACCAGTCTGTTCACTATATCCTAAATTCGCATCACTAAACCAATCTCCAACTTGATCCTGTTCTGTTCCTCTGATAACAATTGCAATTAAATTTCGGGTAATTCCGTCAATACTAACCTTCTGGATAGCAATATTATATGCAACGCGATCCTCACCAATATAAATAGGAATATAAGAGTAATTCTGGAATAGAACATTAGTGAAGCCTAAATTTCTAAGCGCTCTAGTTATATCCGACTGGCTATAAGCAGCGCTCGATAAAGCGGAGGCAAGTGTAGCTAAGTAATGGCTGTTTTGTGAATACATCGAGGCTGGGTCTGAGAACAAATCCGTACCCCATTTCAAAGTTACGTCCTTGTGATTTATTTGCAATGTAACATCAGTAAGCGGAGTGGTAAGCACAATGTCTTCCGGTGAAGGAGTTGGAGTGGGCGTGGTAGGAATAAACGAATCGTGCGTCTGCCACTGAAGAATTGGATACCCGCCATTCTCGGGCATCTTCCAAATAGCGTCAAAATCCCAGCCCAAAGTGGTTCTGTAAAGGGGTTCCGTTTCCGCTTCTAATAAAGAGATGCGAAATGAACTATCATCTGTCACATTTCCTGCTATATTTAAAAGTGCAGCGTTTCTTTGTTGAGTTGCATTACTTGTCAGTTGTAAATTGGCAATTATGTTGCGTGGGCCTTCGCTAAGCGGTTCGATTTTATCAGAGAGTACAACACAGTTTTCAGGTTTAGATCCTGAATAACCTATTATTCCTCCTGTGAAAACACGATGATCACCAGTCGATTTTATATTGCCTTTGCTGTAGCAACGCTCTATAACCCCGCCTATCCCAGCAATTCCGCCTACATAGCCTTCGATTTTCGAAGAAGGAAATGAGGCTGTTATATCTCCAGCATTATAGCAATTAATAGCATTACTAAGTAAAACGCCTACCAACCCGCCTATTGAGGTTTCTGGTAAGTGATAATCGTATTTGGATTTAGCAACAATGTTTCCAGTATTAAAGCTTTGTTCAATATCACTGTTAGAACGTCCTGCAATTCCTCCAGCCTTCAAAGTTCCTTCGCTGCCGAACGTCTCAGCTGTGATTTCTCCTGAATTATAGCAATTAGCAATAAGGTTTCCAAGGTAGGAATTGCCAATTAATCCACCGACAATTGCACCTCCTCCGTTTAAAACGTTAATATATGCTCGATTGTAGGAATGTTTTATAGTAGAACCATTGATGTAACCAGCTATTCCGCCGACTGCAACAAAATTATATACAGTTTCATTCGTATAGGTATATGTTATGCTCCCAATGTTAAAACAATTGCTTATAGAGCTATCGTAACTTTCGCCAACTATACCACCTATATAATGACTGCCTCGCTTCTCAGTTATTTCTATGCTAGTATTTACCAATCCTAAATTTTTGATTTCGGACCTTGCAATTTTGTTGAATAAACCTATATAAGTTGATTCACCTTGAGTAATATGCAAGTTGCTTATAGTATGGCCTTGTCCATCGAAAAAGACATTAAAATAACTATGTTCTTGGTCTCCGATAGGTACCCATTCTTCATTACCTAGATCGATATCTGCCATTAGATGATACTTACCTCCCCATGTATTGCGAATGGCATCGAGATCTTCACGCGAATAAATGGGTTTGGAATTTTCCAGAGGTGCATTTATAGGCAATATGAATAGGCTACTAACATCTGAATTATTAGAATTGGTGTGAACACCTAGTGAGCTGAGACTTGTTATATTATTATATTCTGCCAAACTCCCTGGAATTCGGTTTAGGTCTCCCTCGCTATCGCTATCCTCAGGGCCGAAATTTCCGTTCCCGTTTTCAGGCAGGATGGCTGACTCTTCTGTGTTGTACATTCCGGCAGCCCACGTAGGGGCAAGCTTTGCTGTAGCCAGCAAAGCAAAGGCGATAAGCAAAATCATTAGTGGTCTTTTTTTCATACATACCTCCATATATTTGTTATTTTTGAAGTTAAATTCAAAAATCCTACATGATTATAGCTTAAATAATCTGCTTGATTTTTGAAATTAATATTAAAATTAAAGTTGTTAAGGCAGACACCATATCTTATCTATACGTTTTTAACCTAACTTGTGTTCTCTTGAAATTTAAACCCAAACTAAAGAGCTTTAGCTGTAATCACATAATTTACTTGCGAACTTATTATGTATTTAAGCCCAATTTTCTGTGGCCACAATGAAGTCACTCGACATATACCCTTGCAAGAATGAGCTTCATCCCCGCTCCATCACAAAACCATGAAGATAAGACTCGTGGTTTTGTAGAGTTGTTCAAATTTCATATAGATTGTCCGAAACTTTTGGAGAGCTAGGTTTACTGCTCAACAAAGATTCTGCGTCTGCGGAGCAACGTCATAACCGGATGAGGCTTTGTGCGCAAAGAATGGAATCCGCCACCCTATAAGAGAAAGGTATCCACGCATTCAAGAAAACCATTGTCAATGTGATAACATCGCCGGGGAAAAGTAGCACAGTTAGCCAGAAGGACAGGCGTAACTGTGTATGACCGGTTTGGTACGTCACGCACAACCAAAATCGCAGTGACCATGATCCAAGCAAGTGGAAATAACCGAATTTCATGGTATGTTTCTGCCGTAACAACCACTGACTAAGAGCATATCCCAAAATTCCGAAATGGCATCGGAAAAAACCTGGCGAATGCTTCAACGCCGGATTTGAGTCCGGAATTAACGTCGTCGGCGTCAACTTCAAATCGGAGCTACTCTGAAGAAAGGAAAAAGTCGCTGACCATAGCGCACACCAAAGCGATTCTGTAGCAGCGTTGTCCAAGGACAACTCCGGAGTTTTAAGGACACGAATCTATAGTGACTAAGCCGGCATTCACTAACCAATTTTGAAGTTGTCATCTCGAAATGCTGGAAATTAAATCGTTGCCACTCCCACAAATCAGGCGAGTTGTCGTATCCAAAACTTCTCTGCCCAAGCAAGCCGCCATCGTCATGACACAACCACAGTACGTTTCTTGGAGCATCTCCCTTAATTCCTGCAGTGGCGCTGGGCAAAGGTGCATCACACGCAAAGGACGCGCTTAACCAGCCTAGAGTGGCACCAAGCAACGCCTTCACGATCACAAAGGAACTGAGGGCAAATGTTGCACATTCCCATAACGCTTCATTTTGCCCAAGGAAGACGACAAAACATGAGTGGAACCTCGTTTGCGACCAAGGAGGGGCAGAGCGCTAATATGAACCATCATTGGCTCAACAGGTTACAGGCATGCTCGCTTGAGGCCGCTCCAGCATTACGCCCTTATTCACAAGGGCAATTCAGAAAACTGCGAGTTCTCATGAAGAGCCTTGATTTCGTTCACCCTTTGAAGCTACCGATTTTCGCGTTTAAGGCGCATGTTGCAAATAAATCACTATCTGAAGCATAATTGCATATTCCAAAAATCCGTCAAGGCATCGGCACCCTTCGTGCTAGGGCGCAGATGTTCTCGTTTGGAGCAGTACCCCAAATGGTGCCGTACGTGAAAGGCTCTCGCGCTCGATGTGGAAAATCCAATGGGCAGACAAGCTCGGTTAGAGCCGAACGGATGACGCACTATCCTTATGGGGCATGCGGGATTCATAGGCACCTTGCCTTTCAGGAGATTTGAATTCTATTATACCTCATCAGCGTTTGATTGACAAGTAGATAAATGTGAATATTTTGTGAAAGTTTAAGACTACAAGTAGATTGGATATAATTAATTGATAATGAGATATAGTCGCTGACCAAAGCCTATCCAAAATCCGCAAACCTTCTTCCGAGCCCGGAATGCGTAAAAAAAGCAGGAAAAGATGTTCCCAATTAAATTGGCCTGCGCTCAATGGCGATATTGAGAACACGCAAGCACCGTGCGACTCTAGCGATTTGTCCGTATTCGCTAGACAAATGCCGCCTTTTTTTAGAGCTTTGGGATATGCCAAAGAAAAGCGCCAGTGCAACGCATGACGGAGATTTAGAAAAAACCTGCAT
>JAISWZ010000694.1 GCA_031270945.1 Clostridiales bacterium
CCACGGAAAGTGCTCGAACAGCCCCGAGTCCTTCAGCACGTCAAAATAAGTCCCGCTAAAGTCTCCGAAGATGTACAAAAGCTTAACGCTGTCCTTTATGCTCTTCCTAAGCTCCCACTTGCTCTCCGGCACCCGCTCCAGAAGCCAGGATAGCTCAATCATGGCTTCATCGCGGTCAGGCATCCCGATCAGGCTTATTACTTCTTTCACATACAGCCTCACGTAAGCGTCTGGCACGTCGCGGTAGATCCCCTGCTTGCAGCCTGTCCGCCAAGAGGCGTATGTTCTCATCTGGTTGAGGCTTAGGGCTTGATATGTCGGGTTTGGCGATATGAAAGGCTCAGCGCGAAGGTAGCTGTCCTCGTACTCGCTTAGAAGCGCCCCCTGCTTCTCGAATAATACCGCCTCAGCGCTGTTGCATTGGTTCGCGCTCACGCTAAGCTCCAAGGACTTCAGCTTTCGCATCAGCGCCACTGCGCCCTCCGCGCTGGTTTCTCCTGCCTCATCAGTCAAGATGTACTCCGCGAATGTCTCATCTTCCAGCCCATTCAAGACGAGCGCGGATTTTGGCTTTTCCTTCATCTTGGATTGCCTCCTTTCCGGCGGCCCCCTTGATTTTTACATAGCTCTTTTCGCCAACTTCAAGTATACAAGATTTTTAGCCGCTTGTCTGCAACTGTTTTTAGTGCATATCCCAAAATTCCGAAATGGCGCTGGAAAAATCCTGGCGAACGCTTCAATTAGTTTGCTCGGGCTTCTGCGAGCAAACATCCGGATTTTTCCAGTGCCTCGGATATAATTTTGGGATATGCACTTATTGACGAACGGATTTGATCGTTCGTCAGCAAAGCGCCCAAGCCTCGCGCGTCTGCGCGGATATGTTCTATTATATTTCCAGCAGCTAAATCAGTCAATCTAAAGCCACACTAAAGCAATATATTTTGGGGTTTGCTGAAACCCAACACAACCCCCATTAATTTGTCGAAATCAAGCCATTCTCCGACAGCTAGCGCCCCAGCGCCAAGCCCGCCCGGTCTTTAAATTCACAGATTTCAGATTTTTGGCAACATGTTCCTATACAAAATTTAACTGAGCGCAAGCCAAAAGTTTTTTAATCAAAAGCTTTCCAAGCAAAAGCTTTCTAATTAATAATAATAGACAAAAGAGCGCAATTGTAAACCATAAAATGACAGTAACGTACCCGCTATAAAACTGCAGGACATTTGCGCCATGCAAGCCCCAACGCGCCGCGATGGCCGCAGGCCACAGCCCCCTTTCCCTAGAACTTTCGCTCCTATATTTCGTATGTTATAATGGAAAAGGCGCTTTGCCGCTTAGGACATATATCTCTAGCCAGGCCGGACGGCCTCAGGCAAGCCTTTAGGCTTGCCAAACTTTCTCCAGGCCTGCCTCTAAAGCTCCCATCATCCATACGCGCTTTTCCAACTTGCGGCCCAGCCGCAAATCCAGTCTCAGCGCCCCTCAGGGCGCCAAGACAATCCAACAAGACGGGAGGTCGCCTTAAGAGCATGCCATGAAGCCAAAAAAACTATTAAGTTTTGCGATGGCGGTTCTGCTTGCCTTTGCGGCAGTAGGCTGCACAAGCAGCAGCGCTTTGCTTAAGCCGGAGGAAGCCGAAAAAGAGCTGTCCGCTCTTTTGACAAAGGTCAGGGTAACAGAAACAGAGCCTGTGCTTGACATAGGCGGCTCTGAATTGACTAGCGCAGGGGCTGAGCTTCCAGACATTTCGATTTATCCGTACAGCGTGACTGGAAAGAACCCAGTGAATATCGAGATCTTCGCCTCAACAGAAAAGTCTGGGCCAAGCATGGACGGATGGATAAACGTCGTAGCCGAAAACTTCAACAAGGCGGGGATCGAGACTAGCGGAGGAATGGCTTCGGTTTCAATCAGGCCTCTCTCATCCGGCCTTGGCTTGGACTACATTGTCACGGGAGTGCATATGCCTGACGCGTACACTCCCGCAAACGAGCTTTGGGGAGAAATGGCCAGAGCCCAAAACGTGAAGGTTGAAACAGCGTCAACGAGAATAGCGGGAAATACGGCAGGGATCCTGATGTCCAGGAAGGCTGACCAGAACTTCAGGGCCAACCATGGGGAAGTGACGCTTCAATCCATATTGGATGCGGTGCTTGCAGGAGAATTGCTTCTTGGCTATACCAATCCGTATGCCAGCGCCACAGGGCTAAATATGCTTGCGGCTATACTTCAAGCCTTTGATCCAGGCAACCCCCTATCTGACTCGGCAGTAGGAAAGCTGGAGCAGTTCCAGGCAAAGGTTCCTCCAGTAGCATATACCACATCCCAGATGAGGGAAAGCGCCAAGAAGGGCGTCCTAGATGCCATGATAATGGAGTACCAAGCCTACATCAATGAGCCTACCTTAGTTGACTATGTGTTTACCCCATTCGGTGTAAGACATGACAACCCTGTCTACGCCTTGGACGGCTTATCTGGAGCCAAGCGTGAAGCGCTGGACAGGTTTGTGGAATACGCCTTGAATGAAGCATCCCAAAAGGAAGCAACCAGGCATGGATTTAACGCCAATGAGAACTACAAGGGCGCAGAGCTTGGAATGTCAGGCGCTGAACTATACGCCGCCCAGAAGGTATGGAAAGAGAAAAAGGATGCAGGACGCCCAGTTGTTGCTGTATTTGTTGCTGACACGTCAGGAAGCATGGAAGGCACTCCCCTGAGGGAGCTTAAGACCTCTCTTATAAACGCGTCCCAGTACATCAATAGCGACAATCACGTTGGCCTGGTAAGCTATGCTTCCAGGGTTGAGATAGCGCTTCCCATAAAAAGCTTTGACGCGTCACACCGCGCCTATTTCTCTGGCGCTGTGAAAGCGCTGTCGGCAAACGGAAGCACTGCAACTTACGACGCCGTACTGGTTGGGCTAAACATGCTCCTGGAATACAAGCAGCAACTGCCAAACGCCAAGCTTATGCTCTTTGTCCTTAGTGATGGCGCTCAGAACGAAGGCTATGACTTGAAAAGGATATCCCCTATAGTTAAAGCTTTGGAAGTGCCTATTCACACGATAGGGTACAACGCTGATCTAAGCGAGCTTAGGACGCTGTCGGAGATAAACGAGGCTTCTAGCGTCAACGCCAGCGAGAGCGACGTTATTTATAATTTGAAGAATATTTTTAATGCGCAACTGTAGTGATGAAGGGGGCTGGCCGGGAGATGGGCTGGCCCCCTTTTTGGGATTTGGGGGTGAGGGCTACCTGGAGATGGGCTGGCCCTCTTTTTTGGGATTGGGGGAGGGGGCTACCTGGAGATGGGCTGGATCCCTTTTTGGGATTTGGGGGGTTAGGGGGCTGGGGTAAAGCTTTGGCGCGTCCCACAGGGCTTGCTTTTCTGGCGCTCTTTAGGCGCTGCTGAAAAACGGGGGTACAGTGCTCCGCGAAAGGGCGCGAGTGCTTTTTGAGGCTCAAATTTATCTAATTGGGACGATTTACCTCTTGATTTCTGCAAAATATGAGATAATATGTTTCTATGAAGTGATAGCGATGAGATTGGAGCCGCAGTTTGCGCTATGCCAGTCAGTGCAAAACGCAAAGAAAGATCGGAGCCCAATTTAAGTTCGAAGCCTCATTTAATAAAAGAACTGCGCTTTTCGCTTCGTGTGCAACTCGCAAAGAAGGGCTGGACAAAGAAGGACCGGAGCCCCAGTTGGTCGGCTGGAGCAATCAGGAACATGGAGCTATCAAGGACAAGGAGGAGAAGAAATGGTTGAGGTAGAGTTAGAGGATCTTGCTGGGATTGAGGAAGTGGCGGATTTCCTTAAGGTGACAAAATTGAAAGCTTTAGGCTTCAGAGATGAGTACTCTGATTTTCCGCGCCCACTGAGAGTTTTGCAAGATGGCGCTTTGTATGACCTGAGAGAAATAAAAGCTTGGGGCATCATGCACCAGCTCTGCTAGCACAAGCTCTGGTAATGCAAGAGCACGCAGATTTAACGAATCATGAAAAAGCTCGGCAAGAAAAGCGATGCCTTTTACGGCACGAAGAACATTTTCTTTGCTCAGCTACATGGAATGAAGGCCAGCCTGTCTACAGGCTGGCTTTTTTAGCTTAGATTGGCTTGAATACGAGAGATTCAGGTCATGGCTGGAACTCTAAAAACAACCACATTTGTAGGTTGATGCAGTTCTTATACCATATATTAGCACGCATGAAGTATAAATGGACTGAACCAGCGTAGAACAGCGGTTTTCTAACTTTTGCATAAGTTGGACATGGGGCCAAGAAGTCGGTATAATGAGGAGTGGTTGCATTCTTATCTTGCGTAAGATTCTTGGCAACTGTGGCAAGGAGTTGCAATAATTGGGCAAAGACTACCTCAAAAGCTATAAGATAAAACGATTTTCGTCAGAATTCGGGCCTTCGCCCCTGTTTGAGCGGGTTAGGTTCAAGATGCAAGCTGTTCACGAGCTGGTTATAAAAGGCAAGCATTTCAACGAGCGGGCAAGTGAGCGCAACGTGCCGGATCTTGTCATGAAAAAGATTAAAACATTCAATTCCTCGGAGTGGATCCTGCGGACTGCCGAGGTCAGGGTTGACCGAGGGAAATTTATAAGCTCGACCTGGGAGCTCGCAGTTGACGGCAGGAAATATTGGATAACCATCGGGGTAGGCAGTTGCGTTGTTACTATCGTTGAGAAAACAAGCAGCGGGATAGAAAATTGCATCAGGTCTGGCCCGGTCTATGACTTTGTAGAAGAGGTTAACCGCAACCTTATGGACAAAGAAAAAGGCGGCCAGTAAGAAAAAAAGAAGGGGTTTGCTGTAGCTCACGCTTATCCCGAATGGCTGGCCTTAGTGCATATCCCAAAATTCCGAAATGGCGCCGAAAAAATCCTGGCGAATGCTT
>JAISWZ010000707.1 GCA_031270945.1 Clostridiales bacterium
CGTCCAAAAATATTTTGGCGAGGCTTGCCATGAGGCCTAAGGCTAAGCGCATATCCCAAGATTTGGCGTATGCATGGGCGTTGTATTTCTTGTTTTCGCATTTTCATTCTCTGGAGGTTGGGATCTGGAAAGGCTGCCGTTGAAAAAAAATGCTTATGAACGCTAGCCATCCAGTTATCAGCTTCTCCAGGGGCCGATACAAAGAGCATATCCCAAAATTAATCTTAGGGCTTGCGAAAGTCACGCGTTAAAGCATCGCTTTGACTTTCGCTGCGCCACTTGCGGAATTTTGGGATATGCACTAAGAATCCGTACCAGGATGTATTCGTGGGAGCCGCGCTTGAAGCCCTGAAAGGGGCCAGAAATACAGCTTTCATCAAGGATACTGGGAAATGCGATCAAGTGCGTGTCACGAAAATGAAAATATGGCTTGCGATGGCGCTATCTGGCGCTGAAAGTGCCGCCAGCCATGATAAATTCGGGATACGCACGTAATGTTGCACTTGCGGCTTGCCGATATACCAAGCAGAATGAGCGTGAAACGCGTCGTTGCCGGCGAGCCGACTGAAGTTTTTTAGGGCATGCCCCAAAAAGCGCAGGAAGTGTTTGCCCAGCCATTTAGCGCATATCCCAAAATTCTGGCGAATGCTTCAACTCACATATTATTTTGGGATATGCATATGCTTAGGGCGAAATTCGCCGGTGGCTGCTCCAAGCCTGATTCGCTTTTGGGATACGCCCTTAGTTTTGAGAATGACAGGAGGCTCGCGATATGGATGGAGGCATCTCTTTTACCGAGAGGCCGATGGGCTATGACAAGCAACAAGTGGACAGCTATATAGCCAAAGTCACGTATGAGTACCAATCGATGCACAGCGAGTACACTAAGCTGGTATCGAAATGCAACTCGCTGTCCGAGGCCTGCATAAAGGTCTCCGAAGAGAGAAACAGGGCTATTGATTCCTTGAATCAGCAAAAAGCCAGCGCAGCGTCTATCACTGCTGACGCGGAAACCATCGCTCGCGCGATTGTTGACGCGGAGCTGCTGGCAAAGCAGATTGTGGACAGAGCCAATGAAGAGGCGGCAACGGTGCAAGAGTCAGTAAAGATCGCGCGCGAGGAGCTCAAGCGCATCCAGGGCTGGAAAGACAAAGCCCAGATGGAGTTCACCGATTTCAAGCGCAAGATCAGCACTCTGCTGCCAGAGTGAAGCGAAGAAGCCAGTCTCTAGAAAGCGGGGGGCTTTCAAGCAATGCACGGCGTGTTTTTGAACCATTACTTAGCGCATATCCCAAGACCATGACGGCTTGCGAAGCCTTGATTTCGGGATGCGCGCTTAGGGCGCGCACCGGGAGCGATCCCTGCCGCGCTCTTATATCCATTGCCACGGATTATATGCCAACATGCAAAGAGACGCGAGTTTGTTTCCCAGGCCGACTGGGCGAGCTCGTATCTTTTCGCAGGTTGTCATAACATGCCCTAGCATGCCAGGAGGGCGCAAGACATGCCAAGACCCCTGCATGAGCTGAACTTGGAATTCATAAAGGCGGAGGCTCCACCGTTGCCAGAGCCTCCTTTGCCTATAAAGGAAGAGGCGGAAAGCTTTGCTCAAGGCTTCCAGCCAGACTTGGATGCCTTTCCCGCCTTTCCTCCCTTGAGCGCCATTAGGCCAGGAGAGCCCCTTGATAACCCAAGCGGCATACCGCCAAGCGCTCCAGCCCCATACGGCTTTGATCAAGCCGCGCCATTCGCGCCCGGCTACTATTCTGATGACGCCGCCAAGCAAGAAGCTGTTGACTTCCTTCAAAGCCAAGATGGCCCTTTCGGCTTTGACAGCTCGCTTTTCCAGCCTGAAGACGTCAAGAACTTCTCCTTGGGCAGCCTTTACCAGGATGATTCAAGCTACTATCAATCACAGCCTGCGCAAGGCCCGCAAAACACGCCCCTTGCGCCACCGCTTGAAAGCTTTGCCATTCCAGCGACTGACGGCTTTGCGCCGACCTTGGGCGGCTTTGGTCCGCCTTTAGCCGGCTTTGATCCATTCGCGACAGGCTTTTTGCCGGGATTCCCGGCGGCCGCGCAACCTCAAAACATCGATCTAAACCAGCAGCAATTGCCTCAGAGCTTTGCTCTAAACCAGCAGGGCTTGCCCCAAAACTTTGATCTGAGCCAGCAAAACTTGCCTCAAAGCTATGATCTGAATCAGCAAAACTTGCCTCAAGGCTTTGATCCCAACTTCTTGAGTTACGATCCGCAAAACTACGATCCGAACTTGGCTCAGCCGCCTCAGAACTATGATCAGATGCCTTTGGCGCAGCCGCCGCAATTCAATCCGCCAAACCCGCTTGATGGGTTGGGCTTTGAGACAACGCTTTTTCAGCCTGAAGACATCAAGGACTTCTCGCTAGGGAGCATATACCCGAATGAGACAGGCCTTCAGGGCTACACGGAGGCGGTTCCTGTCTATCCAGGCCCTATAGTGCCTGATGGGCAGACATCCTACTTTCCGGATCCAGCTGAGATCTACAAGCAAACAGTGCTTGGCAAGATTGATCCCGCCGCGCCGGAGTACGCGTTTAGCCAGGCGGAGCTAGAAAGGCGGGCAATGCTTGAGAGATTGTACCCAAGCGTCCCGCAAGTTTCAGAATACGCGTTTGACCCAGACGAGATATACAGGCAAGCGCTAGTAGGAAAAGTAGGATCGGTGGAAGGGCATGGCCAGGAGTTCTCGTATCCAAACGGAAAGCCCGGCTCAGCTGACTTCTCTCACTTTGAATATTCAGAAATGCTGCCCCCGGATGGTCAGCCGCGCTGGCGCCCGAATTCAGGGGATCCATACGCAAATGCCAGGCAAACCCTCAAGGGAACTTTTGATCCCGATGAGGGCTCAAAAAAAAACTACCCTTTTGTCGAAAGCCCTTGGCTGGTGTATGGAGACAGGCCGTCAATAGGCCCAAATCCCCAGACAAGCCAACAGGCACCAGGCCCTTTCGCCACGGGCAAGGAAGATGACGGCAAGAACCAAGCCGCAACAAGACCTGCAGGCAACCCGGCTCCAAAGAAGGGCAAAAAGCCCCCTTTTGACGATGCGCCGCCCGGCCCTGGCAACTCAGCGGGAAAGCCCGGTGAGACAAGCAAGAAAAAGCCGAAGCCAGAGAAAGGGAAGAGCGGCAAGAGCACCAATATAGTCCCTAGCGGGAAACCCCAGCCAAGCTTTCCAGCCATGCCAGGCGAAAGCGATGATCTAAGCGGCATATTTATCGAGGAAGAGCCAATGTACCCTCAGGTTGACAGACGGAAAAGGCCAAGGGCCAAAACTGTCGGCTCAACCGAAGTCAAGGCAAGGTACTGGGATCTCGCCACGATGAACGATGACGAGCTGATCAAAGACCTGGAAGAGGCTTTCAAGACGCCTATGAACTATAGCCATGAAATGATGGAAGCCAGGGACAAGCAAAGAGTGGGAGCGGAGCTGCATGCGTTGAGCCTAGAGCAACTAGATGGGCCAGGCGCTCCAGACAACTTCTGGCTAGAAGAGACTCCCAAGGATTCGAAAGCAAAGAAAGCGAAACCGGCAAAAGCGCCGGCTTCGGAAGATCCCAAGACCCGAAGAAACAGGATAATATCTGACGCGCTTTTCTACTTTGGGATCATGGCCATGGTTCTTGCGACGATCTACTACCAGTCCAAGTCCAAAGGGCCAATAAAGCTGTTCAACCATTCTGTGGTGACAGTCAGCGACACAATCTCTGGCACAATCAAGAAGGGATCCTTGGTTCTGGTCAAGAACGTGGATCCTGCAACAATAGCAGTAGGAGACAACATAACATTCATGACTGGCGAGAACACCACAAGGACCAGGCAAGTCCTAGACATCTTCGTGAATTACGACAACTCGGGCTCTAGGGGATTCGTCTTAAACGACGAAGAAATCGCCAGAGCCTCAGACCTTTTAGGCTCTGTCTCCCTAGCCATTCCCGTTCTAGGCGCCGCGTTTGAGTTTGTCGGCCAGCATCTTTACCTTGTTTTTATCTTCTTCGCATTTTTAATGATATTGTCTTTTGCCCTCAGAGGTCTCCTTAAAGGAGACTCTGAGCCGGCAAGAGCCAAGAAAAAGAAGAAGAAGTCCCCAGGCGGCGTGAAAGCAATTTTGCCCCTCTTCATGCTAGCCATGGACAAGATCTCTTTTATAGCAAACGGCATATTTCAGTATTCGGATAAAGGGGTCGG
>JAISWZ010000006.1 GCA_031270945.1 Clostridiales bacterium
CCCAGGACGCGCCATATATCTCACCGAAAGACATCTTGCGTTCTTGCATGCTAGGGTGGATCACAATGCATCATTCCATTCATAATGTTATTTCTAAAGCCGAGAGCTCCGGTTTTTAAAAGCTAAGAGCTTCAAGGCCTTGGATGACAGAGGGAAGAGACTGCAAGCCGTTCATGGCAAGCCCGAAGGCGCTTGCCTTGCTTACGCTTGCTATGTTTTTCTTTATGTATCTTTTGGGGCTATGCCCCTTTCTTGCTTGAACAGCAATTTAGAGCTTTTTGCGCCGGTTAGCGGAGGCTTGCAGCGCGGCCACTGGACGGCATCTAGAAGATAAGCCGGTTCTCGCGTACGCGCTTGCCTAGGGCAGGACAAGAGCCGCGCAAACTTAGGATGTCTTGCAAGAACCCGCAAAGCAAGGATTTTGCGCTAAAGTGTGCAAAAACCTTGGAGTTTTGCTTTAATCCCGCTTAGCCAGGATTCATGGCATGGTCTGGGAGCGGAGTTTTTTGCTTAAAGGCCAAACCCAAAAACCAAAAACCAAAACCCCAAGTATGCGCCAATCCCGAGCCGAATCAAAGCGTAAGCGTCAAAAGGCCGATTGCACAGCGCCGGGCGATTTAGGAGAACCCGAAGCGTTCAATAGCGTCCAAATCTGTCGGCCCTTATTAAATTCCATGGCAAGACAAGGCAATGCGACCTGCGCAGAAAAGCCGGCCATGTTAGGGCTAGTCTTTCAAACGTAGGCTTATCTAGCATATCACGCACATAAATCATGTCAAGCGCATCTTTGTCTTTGAAGCTTGGCCGTTGCACAGGGTTGCCTTGTGAGCGCGAATGCGCTTTCAACCTAGGCCTTGGGCTGAAATAGAGTTATGCGACAACTCTATACTGAAAAGTTGCAAATGGCCAACGAGCGCGATCCGGCGTCTATTAGCAATATCCTCGCTGCTTTCCAAAGCTTCGCCCAAGCCGAGGCTTTATATTAACTATTTTTCACTTGAATCAATTCCCTGGAGCATGCTCGCGGTTTATGGCGCGAATTAGGCTCAGTCAGTAAAAGACTTGCGTTCTCAAGGGCAAACAGCAAAGAGCCTTGAGGCTAAAACGATTGGTCTTTTCGTTGCACACCCTGAAAGCGTAGCTTCCGCGCCCTGAGACATGTCATAAAACGGCTATATTATGATAACATGAAGCGTGGTATTATTCAACTATGACGATAGAGTCTGCGCGTGAAAGCTGATTGAAGGCTGGGGAGGCAGGCGCTTGACAAAAGCAAAATATAAAGATTTTTTAGGGAGGAGGCGAGGCATAGCGCGTTGCGATTAAAGAAAGGAGGCGCGGCTATGGCAACAGAATAGGCTGAGAAAGACAGGCATGTCACGCAGGCTTGAAAGAGTTGAGCGCGTATCGCATTGCCATTTCTGAAGATGAGGATTTTTTTTGAAGTACATAGAAATGATTCTGACGTACAGCCATCGGCCAAGAAAACGCAAATGGCTTAGGCACTTAAATTGGGTTTTTGTCAAAGTTTCGATTTCATGGCCTTAAGGGAGTTCTTGCTACGAAAGCAAAGAAATGCGACGAGATTTAGAATCCCGAATCCTGAGGTGAGAGCATGAGCGAAAGATTGGGAAACCGGAACCTTTGGTGTTTTTCTCTAGGATCCATTGGCCGAGACATGGCGGCGTCAGGGCTTTTCATGGGGCACTTGATGAATTACGCGCTGTTCACGAAAACGCTGACAGCCGTGCAGTTCAGCGCCCTGACGGCTATAATGGTCATTGCCCGCGTCTTTGACGCGCTAAACGACCCGGTAATGGGCGGCATATTGGACGCGACCCGCACTAGATGGGGCAAGTTCAAGCCATGGCTGTGCTCCGGGATGATACTTACCATCATAGTCATTCTGGTGTCATTCGCCAATTCATTGCAGGGCTGGAGCTATGTTGCTCTTTTTGGCCTAATGTACTTTGCTTTCAGCATATCCTTCACAATGAACGACATATCCTACTGGGGCATGCTTCCGGCCCTGGCTTCAGAGCCTAACGACCGCAACAAGCTTATGGCAGTGACCAATATCATGTGCGGAATAGCAGGTTTTCTGTGCGGAATCATTGTTCCGGTATTTACGGCGGGAGATCAGGCCTTGGGCGGAAGCGCCGTCAACGCCTACGCCATTCTGGCGGTCTTGTTTTGCGCAATAATGCTTGTGACGCAACTGATAACCATCATTGGTGTCAAGGAGAATAGCGCTCTTGAAAAAGCCAAGCCCTTCAAGGTAAGCGCCAAAGGGATCATTGGAATCATCAAGAATAATGACCAGGTTGTCTGGTGCGGGATACTGCTGCTCATCCATTTCTTTGTTTACATGATTACCTCATCCATCTCAGCTGTCTACATATACTTGAGCTTTGGGTACCAAGGTGCCTACGCCAGCATTTTCACTGTCTCCAGCATGGTAGCCGCCAGCTTTGTCATCTTCCTGTTTACGCCTATAGCAAAACGGTTCGGCAGAAAGACTCTGGCTCGGTTTGGAACCCTGTCGTCCGCAACAGGAAGCCTGATCATGCTCGCCTGCGGGCTATTCGCCCCACAGGGCTTGAAGTTTCCGCTGATAGCCGCCTCAAACGCAATCATAGGCTTCGGCAATGTTTTTTATTTAGTTATGCTCGTGAACATCGCCAACTGCGTCGAATACAACGAATACCTCCATGGGGCAAGAAACGAAGGAGTCATATTTAGCGTCCGGGCTTTCGTTTCAAAGCTGGGAATGGCGATAGGCCAGTTTGTGTCAATGCTATTCTGCCTTGCCATAGGGGTGCTGAGCTTCACGAACAAGATAAGCTCTCTGGAAAACGATGCGTCAAAAGGGCTTATCACCGCCGCTGAGAAGGCTGTCGCCATAGAGGAAGCCGCAAGCTTCGCTCCATCGGGATCCGCTGCCGCGCTGCTGTGCTTTCTTTCCTTGGTTCCGGCGGTTTGCATGATATCCGCCTATCTTATCTACAGGAAGAAAATAGTTCTGAGTGAAGAAAGGTATGACGAGATATTGGAGGAGCTGAAGAAGAGAAAAGAGCAGGACGGAGCGGCGCAGACAGTAAGTAGTTAAGCGAGGGATTGAAGCTGAAGCTGGAGTCGGAGCGATAGGGCTTCAAAGAAGGCGCTAGGCACAAGAATTATTGAGATTGGATTGAAAGCCCTGCTTGGCTTCGCCAAGCAGGGCTTTGGGTTTTAGGTTTAGAGCTAAAAACTTGGGATCGATATACCAGTGCTGAAAAGAGCTGCGCTTTTCGCTCAAGCACTGCTTTTCATTCAAGCGCTACTTTTCATTCAAGAGATGCCTGCCTCAAAAGCATAAAGAGTCTGCGCCGCGCTATCTTTTCGGGATACGCCTTAAGCGCTGGGGAAAGCTATGGATAGTGCGCTGCGCTCAATGGCTTGGAAAATAGCTGCGATTTTGATTTACTGAAAAAACATAAGAGGGGACCCTTGCGCCTGTGAAGCCTTGAAAGCGTGTTAATCCTGCAAAATGCGTCCAAACAGGAGCGCAATCAAAACAAGAACGACAGCAGCGGAACCGTCAGCAGGGACAGTATGGTCGAGATGAATATTATCCTGGATCCCAGATCCGTGTCCCCTCCGTATTCCTCAGCAAATACGACAGTCAGGGAGGCGGCTGGCGTGCCGGAGAGGATGACCACAGCGCCAAGGGCTGGCGGGTTTGATATAAAGGGGCTGGCGATGGCAAAGGCGGTTAGAGGGATGACGCCAAGGCGGAAAGCTAGGACAACGTAGTGCTTCCATCCGGAAAAGATAGAAGAAAGCTTGCTTCTGGCAAGGACTGCGCCTACGGCTACCATGGATAGCGGAGAGGTCATGCCAGCCATGAGGGACACGCCGTTTTCCAAGACCTTGGGAAGCCTGAGCTGGAATAAGAAGAAAATGAATCCGGCCAGCGTGGTGACAAGGGAGGGGTTAAGAAAGATGGACAAAAATTTCTTTCCTAGGCTTTTCTGCTCTCCTTTCCCATCTCCCTTCCCATGGGTGAAGATCCAGACTCCCAAGGTAAAGGCCATGAGGTTGAATGAGACATTTGACATGCTGGTGAATATCAAGCCGTCTCCGCCAAAGACTGTATTCATGAGAGGGAAGCCGATGAAGCCTACGTTGGAGAACGCCATTATGTACGACCAGATGGCCTTTTCCTTGGGAGTGCCTTTGAGAAAATGCCCTAGGGGAATGGACATGGCAAAGCCAAGAAAGTTCACGGTCATGGAGAATACGAGGACGGTGAGGCTCTCGACCAGGATTACGGAGGAGAACTCCCTCATTAAGGCCATGAAGACTGAACAAGGCAGGGCGGCCTTTATCAGCAGGGTGGTCAGGCCTGATATCGCCTCTTCTTTGAGCAAGCCCAGCTTTCTCAAAAGATAGCCCAGGGCCATGCAGAAAGACAGTGAAACCAGGCTGGATAGCATAGTGCTAAACATAAATTCACTCCCAGGGCTTTGCGCAGGGCAAAGCGAATCGTTTCGCTTGCGCCAGGATCTGCCAAGGAATGTGCAGGGCATTCGTTGAGGAAGCGACGCACTTAC
>JAISWZ010000013.1 GCA_031270945.1 Clostridiales bacterium
GTCTATCTGGCCAAACTCGGCAATAGCCGCCTCTGATATTTTCTTGCAGTCCTCAGGCTTTGTGACGTCCGCCTGGACAGCTATGGCTTTGCCGTTCTTAGAGATGATCTCGCTAGCCAAGGCTTCAAGCCGATCCAGCCTTCTCGCCGCAAGGACAACATACGCTCCCTCATTGGCGAAAACTCTCGCTGTCTCAGCTCCTATGCCCGAGCTGGCACCCGTGATTACAGCCACTTTTCCTTCCAGCCTCATGACGCTCCTCCAATATTTTTATATTTTTTGCCGCAAGAACCCAGCCAAGCAATGTAAATGGCTAAAACTCAAGCTTTCCAACATTGGCCTTTAGCCAAAGGCTTGGCTTATGGCCTTGCAGAAGTTATTGCTTTATCATTTTAACCGACCTTGGAACGGAGGATCCACCTTATCTTCTATTCCACGGGAGCGGCCCGCCTGGGTTCTGAGGCGGGCAACGATAAGAAAATTCCACATTTGAGCGTTCGTCAGTTGAATATTTCCTTGATTTCCTCAAATGTCGGCCATTTCACGTATGCCGCGTTCGTTTCCCTGCCGCTCATGGTTTCCCCCGATTTTATCTATTGGTTAAAATGCCAAATGAGCCTCAAATAGCCCTGCTTTGATTGTAATTTATCAAGCTCATATTGTGAAATGCAGAAAATGATTAGTATAAATGCCCAAATTCTATTATTCAAATAGGCTAGTCTTTGCTATACTTAGGCAGACACTTCAATTGCAAGCCATTTTTGCAAAGAACACAAGGAGGCCAAACCATGCTCTACCCAAACCTGCTATCCCCTATTAGCGTCCGGGGGAAAATCCTAAAAAACAGGCTGGAGTCCAGCAACTCCCTCCCCCATTTCCTGCAGGGGCCTGAGGGCTTTCCTGCTGACTCTGTCATCACCCATTACGCCAACAGGGCGAAAGGCGGGGCCGCCATAGTCACTTGCATGGGGATCAACAACTTCAGCCGAGGCTCTGGGATGCCCATGTCTTTGGACATATCCCATTTTCCCGACTATGACATTTATGATCCAACTTGCCAGAACTATCTAGCCCAGCTTGCTGACGCCATACACTTTCACGGGTCAATCGCATGCATGGGCGCGTTTGTCCCTCCACATGCGGGAGCGCCTTTGATGAAAGAGGGAGGCGGGCTGGACTTTGTGAAGATAGCAAATCCTCTCCTGGAGTTCCCGCCAACCCCTGAATCAGAAGCGCGGTACAACCGCCAAGTGCAGGAGATCATAGCAAGCGTAACTGTCGAGCAAATGGAGCTCTTGGCCAAGAGCTATGCCGAGCAGTGCAAGATCCTGAAATTCATAGGCTTTGACATGACATCTGTCCACATGTCCTATAGAGGGCAGCTTGTGAGCAAGTTTCTGTCGCCGCTAACGAATGCCAGGACTGACGAATTTGGCGGATCCTTGGAAAACCGCGCCAGGTTCCCGCTTATGGTTCTAAAGGCTATACGCGAGGCTGTAGGCGATGGCTTCCTGATCCAGGTACTTGTGTCTGGAGAAGAGCCTGTGGGCGGATATGGAGTAGAGGACGCGATAGCGTTCCTCAAGCTCGCCGATCCGTACGTAGACATGGTTCAAGTGAGAGCGCCAGATGCTGATCCAAACCATCCCACCGGCTTCGAGCTGAAAGAAACCCCGTTTCTTGAAATCGCGGCAAAGATAAAGGCTGGCGGGGTTAAAATGCTGGTCTCAAGCGTTGGAGGCTGGCAGAATCCTGAAACCGCGGAAAAAGCGATATCTGAAGGGAAGATTGACCTGGTCTCCATGGCCAGAGCCTGGATCTGCAACTCCGACTACGGAACATTGCTTGAAGACGGCAGACAGGATGACATCACTCCTTGCCTCAGGTGCAACAAGTGCCACGGGCGAAGCCATAACGATCCTTTTGTAAGCGTATGCGCCGTGAATCCGCTTATAGGCATCGAGCACCGCTTGGACGTCTTGGTTTCTCCGCCAAAAGAGCGCAGGATTGTCGCTGTTGTAGGCGGCGGCCCCGCTGGGCTTTATGCGGCTCGCATCCTCGCTGATCGAGGGCATTCTGTCACTTTGTACGAAGCCTCGGACTCCCTTGGGGGCATGATCAAGCACTCAGATTTCGTTGACTTCAAGTGGCCGCTGGCCCAGTTCAAGTCCTACCTGATCCGCCAGGTTCAGAAAAAGGGGATAAACCTGAAACTTAACACTTTCGCTACCCCAGAATTAATCAAGTCCGAGGACTGCGATGCCGCAATCATTGCCTTGGGCGCTTCTCCTGTCGTTCCTCCCATTCCAGGGCTTGAGAATGCGCCGTTTGTGTTCGCGCCAAACGCTATGGCAGATCCTTCAGGCCTAGGCCAGAAAGTAGTTGTAATAGGCGGAGGAGAAGTCGGAGTAGAGGCAGGCATGGTTATCGCCGCAACCGGGCGGGATGTCACGGTTCTTGAAATGAGATCTGAATTGGCAAGCGACGCAACAGCAATACATTACAGATCGATGTTCCAGGCCGCATGGGAAGCCATTCCGACTTTCAAGGGGATAACAAACGCGAAAGTCGCAAAAGCAGAGCAAGGCTATGTCACATACGCAGATGTGGCTGGCGCTGAAATCTCTATCCAAGCGGACAGCATTGTTGTCGCCGTCGGCATGCGCAGCAAGCAGGCCGAAGCTCTTTCGTTTAGCGATTGCGCGGACAGGGTTCGCTTTGTCGGAGACTGTGTTGCCCCAGCATCTATCCAGCAGGCGTTGAGAGCGGCGTACGCGGCCGCTTGCTCGATCTAAAATTTTTAAGCAAGGCTTGCATTAGCATATCCCAAAATTCATGCAGAGCTTTTCCGAACCATAAAATAAATTTTGGGATATGATTTTAGGCCTTAGGAGAGTCGACCATGCCCTCATACAACTCTATGCTATCACCAGACACTATCAAAAACTTGAGATTCAAGAACCGGATCTTAGCTTCTCCCGTGACTACAAACCGGGTAGCCCTAAACGGCGCTCCCACCGCTGAGTGCATTGACACATACGAAACCAGGGCTCGCGGTGGCTTCGCGCAAGTCACAGTGTCAGAAAGCTTTGTGGACTTTGATTTTGCCGCAAGGCATTCCCACGGGATGGACTTGGTCTCTAAAAACCTGTCTGTCCTTCACATCGAGTCCATCGAAACCCTGACCGAAGCCATAAAGTCCCATGGCGCCATAGCGTCTATCCAGCTCAACCATGTTGGAGGCACCAACCATCCTTCTTCTTGTAGCGGAAAGAACCCCATAGGCCCCTCTTCATTCAAAAGGCCGGATGGAGTGCAAGTGGACGAGATGGACGAGGACATGCTAGAAAATGCCGCAGAAAGCTTTGCCAACGCTTGCGCCATGGCCAAAGCCTTTGGTTTTGACATGGTTATGCTGCATGGAGGCCATGGCTGGCTCTTGAGCCAATTTCTTTCCCCGCTTTCAAACAAGAGAACGGACAAGTGGGGCGGAAGCCTTGAAAACCGAGCCAGGTTCCCCTTGTTCGTTCTGGATAAGATCCGCGCAAAGGTAGGCAACTTTCCGATAGAGTACCGCATCTCTGGAGACGAGAGAGTTCCTGGAGGCATGGGCATAGACGAGACAGTTGAGTTCTGCCGGATGCTAGAAAACAAAGTTGATCTTATCCATGTAACTTCAGGAATCTACCATTCCCACGTGGAAACCAAAGCTTTTTCCTCCATGTTTGAGCCTCACGCTTGCAACCTGGATCTGGCCTATGCCGTCAAGAAAGGGACAAGCATACCTGTTGTCTCTGTAGGAGGCTTCAACTCCCCTGATCAGGCTGAGGCAGCGATCTCGGAAGGCAAGTGCGATTTTGTCGCCCTTGGCCGCCAGCAGTTCGCTGATCCAGAGTTCGTGAATAAAGCCCGATCAGGCCTTGAAGGCGAGATCGCGCCTTGCCTTCGCTGTTCCTGCTTCAACCCTCTTCCACCGGATCCTGATTCGAGAGCGTTGCCTCAGCTTTGGCATTGCTCGGTTAACCCAACAGCAGGCCGGGAACTTCGGTGGAGGACAGCGCCAGAACCTAAAAAGAGCCGCAAGGTCTTAATAGCCGGAGGCGGGCCTTCCGGACTATATGCGGCGGCTACCGCCGCCGCAAGAGGGCACAAAGTT
>JAISWZ010000041.1 GCA_031270945.1 Clostridiales bacterium
TCCTAAAATTTCTTTCAAGGCAAAATCCTCGAAAAAATCCCATGTCTAAGCCATTTCTCAATAGGCAAAAAACTCTCGGGTAGTTTTTCCAGTTGCGAAGTCAAAAAGATTATCGTAAATCTCAATTTCTTTCAATTTCCACCTGGCCAGCCCGTTCGGTCTGTTGGGATCATTCTCCTAAGCAAACGCCTGGCAAAAAAGTCATAGGGACTTTTTCCACGTTCAGCGCCCGAACAGGCCAGCGCTAATCCTGATTGGTTTTAAATTCCTCTTAGCCAACCTTGTCAGTTCTTTGGGAACACGATCTCGATCATATAGCCAACCTTTAGCCAGCCATATCGATCCCATTGGGGACAAGCTCCCAGCAAAGTCCTCGCCTCAAGCTTTTGGCATCAAGCATAAAGGTCGCAGGTACTTTTTTGACGTTCAGCGTCCCAATAGGCCAGCGCTAATCCTGGTTGGTTTCAGAATCCATATAGCCAGCCTTTAGCCAGCCATATCGATCTCTTTGGGAACACGCTCCCGAGCAAAGTCCTTGCCTCAAGCTTTGGCATCAGGCAAAAAGATCGCAGGGACTTTTTTTTGACGTTCAGCGTCCAAATAGGCCAGCGCTAATCCTGGTTGGTTTCAGAGTACATATAGCTGCCCGTTCACTCTCCATGGCAAATCCATAGACGACGGCCTTCTTCAAGCCTTTGCCAATCAGGCGCAAGCTCAGAGGACATTTTTCCACGCCTAAGCCATCTATGCGAGCTCATGTTCCTTTCACAGATCCAGCTCAGCCCTTGTCCCCAGTCTAGCCTTCTCATTGTTTCAACCATTCTAATGCCGTCCTATACCCAGGGTGTGCTTTTCCTCTTTCTATATAAGTAACGAGAGAACCGCTCCTGAATTCTCTCAAGACAAACCTCTGCGTCTCCCTAGCGCTGCCCAGATCGCATCCTTCCGCCTCGAAGCCCCGAGAAATCCCTTGTTTAAAAGGTTTTCCGGGACATGAAAAAAGTCTAAGGGACTTTTTCCACGTTCTAATCATAAGCGTACAGCTGCCGCTAAACGAGATCGGCATGAGGATCGTATTTGAAAGGCATTTCGATGAATGAAGGTAGGCCTTTGCAATTATTCCACTTTCAAACAAGGCAGCAACTGCGCCACTTCTTTCAAGATAAAGTATCAGTCGCAAGTTTTAGGGCTTGTTTCCGCCACTTCTCACGCTATTATAGCGTTATCTCCTTGAAACCCTTTTGCCTTAATTAACGTCATTGATAAATCGCCCAAAACCCGCGACTTTGCAGAAAAATCTAAGCCTTTTCCAGTGAACTTATTTAAGGCGCACCCCTCAAATCAACTTCAAATTTTTCCGCCGAGCCTTCTAAAATCAGAGTTGAGCGGTTCGACATTTTCCGCTTTTTATCGCCTTCACATTGGCTTAGCCAGGCCGTTGTCTCAAAAATTTTCTTGCGCTTTGCAGTATTTATAAGTTTTACTCAGAAAATCTTGATCGTTTTCCGCCAATGTTTAAGCTTCACAATCGCCGTTTTCAAAAGCGGCAAAAAAGTAGACTTTTTTCCTTTGTATTTTTTAAAGGAAAATGGTATAATGAAAGTGACGAATCGAGTCTAACCATTTTTCATTGAGGCCGATTTGCAAGGTTTCTTAGATCGGGCAGGCCAAGCAATCGACTATTGGAAAAAAGTCTAATTTTTTTCTATCTCAACATCGCTGAGGGGTTGCGCGAAGTTAAGCATCCCCGATTTTTTCGCGCAACCAAAACCTTAAGAAAATCCTTAATTCACGCCCTTTCCGAGGCATATACAAACTCTGATGGAGTTTATCTAAAAATCAAAAGTTAAACCGACCGCAAGAAATCGCGGTTTTTATTCCGATTATATTTGTCCAGTCCGCTCTTTTTCTTGAGACTCCTATTTTCTCAAACCATTCTCTCGCTATCAGGCCAGCAGCCACCCAGGCAGAGTTTTTCCGCGATCTAAATCAAAACCTGGTCAACAGGATTCATGTTTTGTTTGAAGTTCCTTGTATTGCGCCGCTTCTTTCGGTTGCGCCCAGCCACGGCAGAGTCCCCTGCTCAATCCCGTGCAAGATAAAACCAGCCCGGCCTCCCATCCTTTCGTTTTCATTGTCGAATCCCTGACAAACCCCTTGTTTTCAGGATTTTCAACATTAGTACCTCTCTGCGCGACGCCTCACAATCCGCTTTCGAGCAAGTCCCTGATTTAAGCCTTTTGACAGCCGTCAATCTTTCTATGTAGTTCTTTCTCAGCCAGCCCTGCCCGCCATCGTTTTCCGAGTGGCCAATTACCTAAACATATCCCTTGTTTCAGGCATTCCGACATGTGTCAAAGTCAGCAAGAGATTTTCCTAGTTTCAAGCCAAAACTGGACAGCGGCATCTCACTCTTTTCTTCAAGCGTCTCCAACCTCAATCAATGCCTATGTTTAAGCCTTTTGCAATCAAACGATGCGTTAATTGGATTTATCCATTTTTCCGTTTCGAAGCCGATGTCGGCGCACATGCCATCAGAGCTTGCTATCAGACCTTCACCAAGCAATCGCTAAACACCTGCCCGCTAAGACAGCTCCATTGCTCTTGTTTTTTATTTGATTGTCGAACCTCGCATAAATCCCTTGTTCAAGCCTTTCCGATAATTATCAGCAATCCGTAATGCAAAAGTCTATTAAAAACCCGGAATCAAGCCTTTTGACATCTGTCAACGCTCTATGCAATTCTTTCTCAGCCCCAGAATCTAGAATATATCCCTTGTTTCAAGCATTCCGACGCATGTCAATAACCGCAAGAGATTTTCCTGGATTTAAGCCAAAAGCATACATATTATATCCAGTCCTCTTCTTCTGCCCTCTCAAACCTCCAGCAAATCATGTATATAAGCCATTCCCGTTCAAACTTGATTTCGACACTCCATCGCCATAAAACTCACAAATTTATCGTCAATGCTTGACTGCACCTCCCATATTTGTTATACTTTTTCTGTGCAACACCCCACCGCTATCGCCCTATCCCATACATCTTATTGCTCATGGCGTCCCCGCACAAAGGAGGAACTGCATGGTACCCCTGTCAGTCACACAAGAGTACCTTCTTCTGGCTCTCGAAAAGAGCAAAGGCAAAATTGCCTTTCACGATGAAGAAGAGATCTTCATCGCCGCTGGAGGCATAATAGAGCTGGTTTCAGGCGGCTACATTGTCCGCGCTGACAAAGGAAAGCTCGTGCAAGGAAAGGCGCTGGAGAAGGACTTGCCGTACTTGAGGCCCCTCTGCAGCAATATAACAACCCAGCAGAAATCGAAAGACGTTGGCGAAACCATTGAAGGGCTAGTCAGCAGTCTTCTCAAAGAGCTGAAGCATTTGCTTTGCCATTCCTTAGTTGAAGCAGGATGCGCGAAGGAAATTACAAAAGAAGGACTCTTCGGCAAAAAGAAAAGGTATCAAGTCAACCTTTCAGCTGTCGACGCTACCATTGCCAAGTTGCGTGGCGAATTCCTAAAGGACGGGCCTCTTTCGACTAGCGCCGCCAGCCTGGTGCTGATGATGGAAGAAAGCAATCTTCTGGGAAGATACTTCAGCAAGTATGAAACCAAGCGCTTCAAGAAGCGGTTGAAAGAAGCCCGCGCCAGCGAGGTGAATGAACTGCTGGAGGAAGCGCTTGAAGAGTACGCATAGAAGCCTTTGCTTTTCGCAGCAACAGTTAGGATTTTAGCCGTTGCACGAAAACACTTGCCATGGCAAGTCATTTTAGCTTGACTTAAAAAGCCGGGCATCTCACCCGGCTTTAGTTGAAACAGCAAGAGTTACTCATAGTTTTCCGAGAAGCCGCCCCCAACGATCATCCCGCAAAAAGTAGCTCTCGATTTATATCTCTGTATG
Source organism: Clostridiales bacterium (assembly GCA_031270945.1). Lineage (GTDB taxonomy): Bacteria > Bacillota > Clostridia > Lachnospirales > WQUN01 > JAISWZ01. The sequence continues at coordinate 3,901 of JAISWZ010000041.1, forward strand.
CTTAACATTAAATGTTATAAATCAGCAACCCCCCTTGCGATTTCTCCATTGGCAAGTTGCTCGGCATATGCATTCTGCCATCAGACATAGCCCAAGCCAGTCTTCTGGCTCGCCCGCACCGCTTCCCCAAAAATGACTGCCCTATCAACTTTAGGATGCTCAGCAACAGCCTTTGCGCGCTCTCTTGATCCTCAACAAATCCTATGAACAAGCCATTCTTGTTAAAACTTACTACCCCAAACCTTGGCTATCAAACATGTAATTATATCGCCAATACGCTTGACTAATCCTTCCGTATTTGCTATGATTTTTTAGCAACAATAACATCGCTTTGCGCCTATCCCAAAGAACAAGCGCATAACTGTTTCATCTTATCCGTTTATCCGTCAGATCCAGCACAAGGAGGAACTGCATGGAAGCACTGTCAGTCACACAAGAGTACCTGATGTTTGCTCTCGAAAAGAATAAAGGCAAACTCGGCTCTTCCGAACAAGAGCTTTTGTTCATGGTCGCAGGAGGCATCATTGAGCTACTCTCAGGCGGCTATATTGTCCACGCTGAAAAAGGGAAGCTCGTGCAAGGAAAAGCGCTTGAGAATGACTTGCCGTACTTGAAGTCGCTCTATACCCTTATAACATCCCAGAAGAAGCCCAAAGACGTTGGCGAGATCGGAATACGCTATCTCTCAGGGCTTACCGACAAGATCCTCATAGAGCTCATGCAATCGATTTGCCTTTCTTTGGTTGAGGCAGGATGCGCGGAGGAAGTCACAGTAGCTGGACTCTTCGGCGAAAAGAAGAGGTATCTCGTCAGCCCTTGCGCTCTCGACGTCATTATTGCCAAGCTTAGGGAAGGATTGCTCAAAAACGAGCCTCTTTCGACTGACGTTGCCTGCTTGGCGCTGATGTTGGAAAAGAGCGACTTCCTGGGAAGATACTTCAGCAAGTATGAGAACAAGCGCTTCAAGACTCAGTTGAAAGAGGCGCACAGCAATGAGTCGAATGAACTGCTGAAGGAAGTGCTTGACGCCTACGAATCGCTATACATCTCAGTTTTTGTCACAGCAACCATGGGGACTCACTAGATTTTCGTGAGGCTAAAAAGCCAGGCGTCTCGCCCGGCTTTTGATATTGCTTGCGTAGAACGGCGCAACTGCGACTCCCGCCAGACAAACACATAGTCCAATCCAGCCTTCTCGCACCGCTTCTACAGGACTTTTCCTTTCATTGTCGAATCCCTTATAAACCGCATGTTTCAGCGGTTCCGTCTTATAGCAGCGCTTCGCGTGACACATCTCTGCCATCATTCAATCAAGCCCTTGTTTTAAGCCATTCGGCAACCGGGCAAAGCTTTTATCTGTCACCTCCAGCCAGCAATCGTTTTTTTACGAACCAAAATCAAAAGAATATACCTTGTTTCAAGCCTTCCGACAGGTGTCAAAACCATCAGTGGTTTTTCTTGGTTTCAAGCCAAAGTTGAACATTACGCGTCCCGATCTTTTTTTCAGTGTCTTCAACCTCAAGCAAATCCCAAGCGCAAGCCTTTCTCATCGAAACCTGATTTCAGCAAAGCTTTTCCAATAAACTCGCAATTATATCTCCAGCACCCTTGACTAATCTTTCCGAATTTGCTATCATTTTATAGAGCGACGATGCCAAGATCTTAACACTGAGCGCTTCTCTCATAAATATGGCTGCCGCAACATCCAAGTTTGGCCTTGCCCTTAATTAAACCTCGGTTTTAGGGCCTTGCCTCGCAACTGTCAGCCCTTAGCTATGCTGGCATGTGAAATCATCTGCTTTTCACTGATGCATGGCATCTCGCGAAACCACTGCCTGTTGCCCCACGAACAAAGGAGGAACTGCATGGAAACACTGTCAGTCACACAAGAGTACCTGCTCTTTGCGCTCGAAAAGAGCAAAGGCAAAATCGGCTCTCTCGGTGAAGAGAAACATTTCTTAGTCGCAGGAGGCATAGTCGAGCTAGGTTCAGGCGGATATATTGTCCGAAACGAGAAAGGGAAGCTCATTCAAGGAAAAGTGTTTGAAAGCGGCGCTCCGTACTTGATGCTGCTCTACAACAACATCTCATCCAAGAAGAAATCGAAAGACGTTATCGAAAGCTTTGAAGATATCTCCGAAAAGTTCCTGGATGAGCTGGTTCAATCGCTTTGCCTTTCTTTGGTTGAGAAAGGATGCGCGGAGGAAGTCACAAAGGATGGGCTCTTCGGCAAAAAGAAGAGGTGTTGCGTCAACCTTTCAGCTGTCGACGCCGCTATCGCCAAGATACGGGACGAATTCCAAAGGGAAGAGCCTCTTTCGACTGACACTGCCATCTTGGTTACGATGTTGGAAAAGAGCGATCTCCTGGGAAGGTACTTCAGCAAGTATGAATCCAAGCGCTTCAAGAAGCGGCTGAAAGAAGCCCATATAAACAATTCCAACGACCTGCTGATGGATGTGCTTAACGCTTATGAATCCATATCTGCCGCTATTGTTATCGCGTCAACTGTCGTGAGTCACTAGGCATTTTTGCGAAAGCTTACCTATTCCTAGAGGGGTTTGGCTAGCGGACTCTTTCCATTTACTTAGAAAGCCGGGCATCTCGCCCGGCTTTTTTGAGTTTCAAGAATTAGAGCGGGCCTAAAGCTCGATTTCTTGCGTTCCAAACTTCAAAACCAAGGGGGGCTCTATTCCCGTAAATTCAGCCTTCCCTTCTCTCGTCTCCTGTCAAGCTGCGTCGCAAATGAAGCAAACCCAAGATTTCGACCTCACGCAAAAAGACATGTCAGCCATTCAGACGCTCGTAAAGGCAAATTCCTTTTCTTCCACCATAAAACGCCCGAATCTGTGGAGATGTTTGTTAACTTCATCAAGCAGGAAGTATTTAGCGCTAATCTCCGCTTCAACGAGCAAACCGCAGACTTTTCCAAGTCCAATAGGCCTGGGAAGCTCTTTTCTTTGCCCCAGGAAGCAAGAGCCGCTTTCCTCTACAGCTGAAGTGCTCGAAAGCTTAGCAAACATTCTCAGCTTATGAATATAAGGCCTGACATGGAAAAGCAAAGGCGTTTCGCCTTCTCCTTCCAAGCCAGGCCCTCTTTTTTTTCCCGCAAATTCAAGCTCCCCAATTTTCTTTCAACTCCAGAACCTCAAAAAGCTTGCTTTCATATTTGCAAAGCAAACTCCATCCGCTATATAAATCCGTTTCATAATTTCCCTGTTGAAACCGCCTCGATATGATAATACTATTATATCAGGAGGTGCCTTATGCAAAAGATCAATCCCTTTGTCGTAACATCCGTCATCAAGCTTCACGAGGACGGCTATAGCTCGCGCCGCGTTGCCGAATTCGTCGGATACTGCAAATCTACAGTCAATGACGTGCTGAGGAGAGCCAAGGCGGCAGACCTGACATATGCGAAGGCTCAGGAACTAGGGTACATGAGAACAGCTGAGATGCTGTATCCCCCAAAACCAAATGTTCCTGACGACGCCATAGTCGAAAAGCACCAGAGGTTTTTAAAGGATAAGACCCTCACCAAGAAAGACTTGTGGGAAGAGTACATTCAAGAAAATCCCGACGGCGTTAAGTACTCTCAGTTTTGCGAGAAAATGAACCAGCTCAAACCCAGACGCCGAACAGCAAAGAGGCCAGCTTCCAAATCAGCAGCAACTGCCAGAGCAGCCGCAACCGCCAAAGCCAGCTCGTCAAATCAAAGTCAGTCGCCTCCCCCAATAGCCCCGCGCAACTACGAGGCCGAGGGCATTCGCGAACCAGGCTACTACAAGTAAAGATTGGCCCCGCTTTTGTCAGGCAGGCATGTGCCTCCCCCCACAAAGCTGGGCTTTTTCTTTCCCGAAATTCCAAGTCTCTGCCTTTTTTTCTGGCTTCTGCCTTTTGAGACTTGAGACATTTTATCAAATCCTATGTTTCCAGCATTCCTTTATCAATGCTTCTATGCAACTATCCTCTTCCAACGCTTCTATGTAAATATCCTTTATCTATCCCAAAAATCCCCAACCAACCGAGCTGTCTATCTCTATCGATCCTGCCACAAACTTTCACTAGTACGCTCCTATTTATATATGAAGGATTCCGATGAAAAAAGCACACGGACGCCTTGAAATCATGGCCTATTCAGCCTTTATTCTCATGTTTCCAAACCAATTCTTGCGGCAGTATCCAGACGCTCCTTCCCTAGTCTGACTTGCTCTCCTTCCAGCTCGCCTGTTTTGCCTTATCTTAGAACCAGAGAAATCTCTTGCCATGGAATTAGAGGGTGCTTCAATTATCCGACTCCAATTACCCCCTGAACCTCCTCCCGGCATCCGATTCTTTCTCTTCTTCCTATCTCTTGCACCCCAAATCTCCGTACCTCGCCCTTCTTTCCTTCACTCCTGCCTTTTCCTGTCATCCAAGAAACCTCTTGCCATGGAATTAGGCGGTGCTTCAACCATCCGACTCCAATCCCCCTACGCTCCTCCCGACATCCGATTTTTTCTCTCGCTTCTTTTCTCTTCCCATCCGATTTTTCCCTGCTTCCCTTCTCTTCCATCCAACCCATCTCCTCTCTCTTTTTCTCCCCTCCCCTCATCTCCATTCATCCGCTACCCCTCCCGCTCAGGAATTAGATTCCGCTCTAACCAATCGACCTCACAGCAAAAAAGATTGCAGTTGCCGCTGCAATCTTTTGCTGTCAGTCCTTGAACTCAATGCTCGATCCATTAGCGCGGTCGATATAGCTGAGTCCGCCAGTTTCGGGCCTTATCAAATAACCCTCCCAAGCGATAAGTTCGGGAGAGATTTTGTCAAAATTCCAAGAGCTAAGAGCGTCAATGCTTATTCCGCGTTTCCCAAAATCCACTATCATTACTTCCGAACCAGTTTTGAAATCAAACTTCCACATATTGTATGCGACCATTGTTTCCAGTGTCATTGGCTTAAAGTAATACAATGCGTCTTCATAGTACGTGTATCCGAATTTCTGGATTTCCGCCGCAACAGTAGCGCCATCAGGAGACATGGAGTTGTCCTTTGCCACTAAAGCCAGATCAAGCCCATAGTCCACCAGCTCGTAATAAGCGTTTTCAGAGTAGAAGTAGTCTATTGGCGCTGCCGTGTTAAGAGTGCTGTCGCTGGATGAAAAATATCCGGTTTCTCTGCCGTCTATAACCGCTTTGACGATTACGCCTTGGGACTTGGTCTCCAAGAGCTCAGTTGCAGGCAAAAGGCCTAGCCGCCATGAGGTTTCCGCCAGTATGTTAGAGAAGCATAGGTACTGGGACTGCGCCCCGGCGTCCTCTGGGAGCGTGAAGTAAGCGTCCGTTTCCGCCGTATCAGCCGCTCCCTCCACTGGCCCCAGCCCGTAGGCCCCATACTCGTCCACAAGAAATTCTGTTCCGACCTTTTCCAGTATAATCGCGTGCTCTGTGGCGTCCTCGCTTCTGCGGACGAGATTGCCTATTCCTCCGGAGACCGCTGAAGGGTAGTAAAGGAATCCGTCTAGCAGGTGAAACGTTATTGGTTCAAAGTAATCCTCGTACACGATGTTTTCGACAGCTCCGCCTTCGATCGGAACCCTGGAAATGCCATCTGCGGTTGAGTAGTACACCCAATAGCCATCCATGCAAACCGCATTTGCCTGGGTCTCTGTCAGCTGCCGCACATGCACGTATTCGTCAGTCAGAAGGTGAATGCCATTGGAGGCGCAATACGCCACATAGCCATTGGCCGCCGAGCTTCTTCCGCTCTTGGCGGCCTTTCTGTACCCCGCTTGGTTAGGCGGCAAGGAAACGTCCTGCGGTTCCGGAGTGATCTCTTCTGTTGGCTCTGGGACTTCTTCTGTTGCTTCCGGTGTTGGTTCACTTGAAGCTTTGGTCAAAAACCTGACCAAAGGATCCCTCAGTATAAAGAACATTGCTGTTGCAAGAACTAGCGCCAATACAACAGCGCCTATTACCACATAAGTGTTTTTGACTCCTGAGGAGGGGGCATCGTTATCGTCAAACTCTTCATCTTCGTATTCAGCATCCTCTTCTGGGCTTTCTAGGTCCCCGTCCTCTTCGTCGTCATCATCTTCATCGTCGTCATCATCGTCGTCATCATCGTCTGCGCTCGAACTGCTGGCCTTGCCTTTCCTTGCGAAAACTGATCTTACTGAAGCCATGACTCCAGCGAAAAAGGATGGCTTCGCTGGCTCATCATCGTCATCGCGTTCATCTTCATTGTCGTCGTCATCGCTGTAGTCCACCCGGCTGTCGCCCTTGGACTCGTCTCCTGGCCCATACGGCTCGTCGTCCTCGTCTTCGTCATCATCCTGGGGACGCGCGTCTTTCCTGGACCTGCCGGCTTTAGTAGGGTCCGGTTTTGGCCCTGCGCCGCCAACCCCCCAAGGATCTTGGGGCTGCGGGGGCGCTTGCGGCGGGTCGTTCCAGTACCCGGCCGCAAGCTGAACTCTCTGTGTCGTCTCTTCATCCGCAGGCAGATTGTTCTTTATGGTCTCCCAGATCTCCTGATCGCTGGGGTTGTACCCATTCGTCTCTCCCCAGTTAGATCCTGCCGCGATTGCTCCTTGATCCGGGGGGCCCGTTCTTCTCTGGCCTCCTGTCGGTTGACCTGGCTTCACTCCAAAGTTGACCGGCTGCTCTACTTGGCCCGCGCCTTGAGGCGTCCCCGGACGAGCTGGCTGGCTGGGTGCGTACATCGACTGAGTCTGCCTGGCTACGGCGTTGGTGGGCCTTTGAAATCCCGGGGACGGCGCTTGAGGGAGCGGTTGCTGGCCCTGCGCCTGCATTGGTTGTCCTTGGGGCGCTGGAGTTCCCGGCCCTGGCGGCTGGCCAGGACGAGCGGTCGGGTTTTGCGCTTGCCCTTGAGGGCGCGGCCCTGGCTGTCCAGGCTGACCCGGCTGCTGTCCTGGCTGGTACGGCGGCCTTGGCGCTGGCTGCCCGCTAAACGGATTAGCCTGTGATTGACCCTGCTGGCCGCCAAAAGGGTTAGGTTGGCCTCCTTGCGGCTGGCCAAAAGGGTTTGGCTGCTGACCCCCTGGCTGTTGGTTTTGGAAGGGATTAGGTTGCTGGCCCCCAGGCTGCTGGCCTGGCTGTTGGCTGAAAGGGTTAGATTGCTGTCCCCCTGGCTGGCCTCCAAAAGGGTTTGGCTGCTGACCCCCTGGTTGCTGGTTTTGCTGGCTGTAGGGATTCTGCTGCCCTTGCTGGCTGAATTGGCTCTGTTGCCCTGGCTGGCTCGGCTGCCCTTGCTGGCCGAAAGGCCCTGGCTGGCTTGGCTGCCCTTGCGGGCTGAAAGGCCCTGGCTGGCTAAATTGCCCAGGCTGGCTAAATGGCCCTGGCTGGCTTGGCTGCCCTGGGCGGTTCTGCTGCCCTGGCTGGTTCTGCTGCCCTGGCTGAATATAGGGATTAGGCTGGCCTCCCGGGCTAAATGGCGCCCCTGGCTGGCTTGGCGCTGGGCCAAACGGATTGGGCTGTCCCTGGGGTTTCTGGGCCGGGCTATACGGGCTTGGCTGGCTCTGCCCCGGAGATCCAGGCGGTGTGTATGGATTTTGCTGTCCCTGGCCAAATATGCTTCCTGGCTGCGACTGCGTAGGGGCCGGGCTAAACGGGCTTGGCTGGCTCTGCCCTTGCTGCTGGCTAAACGCGCCGGGTTGCTGTCCCTGCGCTTGAGGCTGGTTGAACGGTCCTGGCTGGCCAGGCGCTTGAGTGTTATACGCATGCGGCGCCTGCGGCCCTGGCGGGCTGTACAATGGCCCAGGTGTGCTATATACAGGCCCAGGCTGGCTGTAAAGCGGCCCAGGCTGAGATTGCGTAAAAGCTGTCTGCGGAGGCTGCGTTCCTGGCGTGAAAGCCTGGTATCCAGTTTGCGCTTGCTGTCCGGGCGTGAAAGGCGCTTGCGGCGAGCCGTATGGCGGCCTTTGCGCCGATGGGTACGCTGGCTGCTGCTGCTGGAAGGGCTTCTGGGTCTTATCTTGCACGAACACTGGCGCTTCCACGTATTGCGGAGCCGGCTTGCTTTCACGGAAGGGCTCTTCCTTCTTCTGCTCATCAAAACGGTAAGTCGCCTGCTGCGATTTTGCAAGATCCATTGCAGGATTCCTGAGTTCCTGCTCAGGCGCGGCCTTGGCGGGGAAATCCTCCTTGATTGGGCGCGACTGCGCGGTCTTGGCTTGGCTGTTGAACTTCTCCCATGCTTCTCTGCAGCGCTTCAGCGAGTCTTCTGCGTCTTTGCGCTCGGCGATTGCCTTGGATGCCGTTTCTTCCCTCTTTTTGAAGACGTCCTCGGCTTCCTTCAGGGCATTCTTAAGCGTATCTTCCTCCTCTTTGCGCGCTTTGGCGGCGCGAGCGGCGGCGGCAGCTTCCGCCTCCATCTCCATCGACCGCTTCTTGACCATCGCAAGCCGGGCCTTCTCTTCCGCCTTCTTTAAAGCCCGTGTCTTTGCTTCCTCCGCAGCTCTCCTTAGCCGCTCAACTTCTCTTTCCGCCTCTTCGATCTCTTCCTGGGCTAGCGATTCCAGCTGGTTTATCTCGTCTAAAGTAGGAAGCTTGGTGCCGCAGGCAGCGCAATAAGCATTGTCTCCCTCTTCCCC
>JAISWZ010000043.1 GCA_031270945.1 Clostridiales bacterium
CAACTCCAACTCCAACAGCAACTCCGTCTCCAACCAATACACCGACCAATACTCCAACCCCTATACCGGATGATGACGAGGATGGCCTTCCAAATTTCCTGGAGGAATTCGCGGGGCTGGATACAGAGAGCGACGATACTGACAAAGACGGGCTTGATGACTTGTATGAAATCCGCACGACTAAAACAGACCCTCGTTCGGCTGATTCTGATGGCGATGGCACACCAGACGGCGAGGAGGACTTTGACAGCGATGGCCTGTCAAACCTGCGAGAGTTTCAGCTTGGCACAAATCCGTCTTCAAGCGACTCTGACAAAGACGGCTTGACAGATTACGACGAGGTTGAAATTCATCATTCCAATCCGCTAAAGGCTGACACGGATGATGACGGCCTAAGTGATTTGGACGAAACGATCCTTGGGCTTGATCCTACAAAGAGCAAAACGGATGGAATCACTTTTGACAATGAAAGGACTTTTGAGCAAACTTTAAGCGATGAACTTTTTGACGATAGCCTGTTCAGTCCTGACAGACTGCTTGTCCCGTCTCTTTCCGGGAGCGTCAGCGGCCCCATTGACAAGCACGTAACAGTGCAGGCGGGCACGGACATCTATGATGACAACAGGGCAGTGGTTGGCAAGCCTATCGAAATCGCCTCTGATCTGGAGAGCGACGACACATTTGTCTTGACATTCACCTGCACGTCTCTCATAGACAAGCCTGCTGAATATGTCAATAACATTGTGATATTCGAAGTGACAGGCGATGACATAACTCCCCTTGAGACAACGGTGGCTGGAAACACGATTTCTGCCGAAGTAAAAGCGAACGGCGTGTACATGGCAATCGATGTTGACGAGTTCTTGAAGGCGCTTGGAATAGATATTCTAGCGGGCGACGTGCCAAAAATTCCGGAATTAGCGAGCGTCAACGGTTCTAGCGCCAAAACGCCAAGTGAACATTCATCGAGCAACTACCAAACATCGAGCAACACTAGAACCCAGGCACCGAGCGCCTTGCAGGCACCAAGTAGCACCCAAGCGCCAAGCGCCACCCAGGTGCCTAGCGCTTCAGCAACTGCCAAAAGCTCTGGAACCGCAAAAGACATAGCCCCTGGCTCAGCGGCGAAAACCACGGTTAACGAGGCGCCTGTCGTAACAGCGCAAGGCTGGGCGGACATTACGTTTGTGATTGACTCCACAGGATCGATGGGCGATGAGATCTCGAATGTCGAGCTTAACGTCAATTTATTCGCTCAAAAGCTGGTGGAAGAGTACAATGTGAACGCCAACTTCGCCTTGATTGATTACAAGGACGTTTTGTCTGACGGATGGGACACCACAGTTGTCCATAAATACAATTCTTCAAACTGGTTCTCTCGCGTGAAGCCGTTCCAAGATGCCGTAAGAACCATTGGCGCGTCAGGCGGAGGCGATGAGCCCGAAAGCGTTATTGACGCCTTGGAAACTGCCAGGCAGCTGGATTACAGAAGCAATGCCAAAAAGTTCGTCATCTTGGTTACAGACGCTAGCTACAGGTTGGAAAATAGGTATGAAATCACTTCAATGGCAGAAATGATCAGCATGCTGGATACCGATGAGATAACGGTTTCAGTAGTAGGGACTGCTTCCCATCAGACCATATATGAGGACTTGTATGAAATCACTGACGGTATATACGCCGATATTTACGGAAATTTCGCAGATGAGCTGCTGACTCTCGCGTCAAAAATCGGTGAAATTGTTAATGAAAAGAAATGGGTTGTACTGGATGACTTCCAGGTTATGCAGATAGACGACGAAGCCGAAGCGGACACTGACGGCGACGGAATCTCAGACGTGGACGAGATAGGCGACGAGACAAAAGAAGTCAACATGACTTACATGATAATGCTCGCCTGCTTGAGCAAGGGCGTTGATCCTGCCCTGTATCTTGGCAAGACAACCATTGAGGTTAGCGTCTACAAGTCGAACCCCCTGAAGCAAGACACTGACGGAGACGGACTTTTGGACGGATCAGCCACTTATGTTTCGGGCAAGAAAACCGCCCCCAAAGATTCCGAGCCCAGGGTTGCAAACGGCCCGACAGGCATCTGGAAAAAGCAAATCGAGGTTGCAACGGCAGGCGGAGTTGAAACGGACTATGGCATGTCCCCGATTGACAAATATATTGCCGATCTGGAAAAAGACATGGGGAATGCCATCTCAAGCCTTAACCCCGCAAATGCCATTCTTGCGATAAAAGACATGATCATTTTGATCTACAATGACTTGGGCGGGTTTATGGAGAATTCAACCGGATTTGCAGGCGGCCTTATCGGCTGCGTAACCATTAATCCCGCTGAGACAGCAAGCAATGTGGCAACTTTCCTGAAGAACAACCTGACGGAGTACATCAGGAAGTCGCCCCTGGAAATAGGGGTGGATAGCCGGGAAGCGGCCGCCGCTGGCGCGACAATACTTGGCTTCACCTATGACGCGGCTGGAACAGCGTTGCATTCAGACCCAGACAATTGGCAGAAGATTTTCGGCTACAATAACGTTTACGACTATATATTCGCCTTGGGAACAGACATGAGAAAGATACAGTTCTTTGACGAGGCAAATGAATACGTCATCTGGGCCTGGCGCGGGGATTACATGAACCTTGGCGCGGGAGCGGAAATAGGGCTGTACAAGCGGAACGCGGCAGGCTCTGGAGACATGGGCGCCGGGATCAAGAACATATTTGAGAGCGTGACCTCGGCAGACCACTACGCTGTTGATACCGCTTTGCCAATGACGCTGAATCTTTACAACTACCATTCAGCGGCTAGCATTGAGCCCGTATTCAACTGGGCGCCAAAGGAAGACCAATGGTGGATCACAGGCTTCAATCCCGAGTTTGACAACCCGTCAACCGCAGATATGGTAGTGCTTGGAAGCGTTGACTTTTCAAGCAGGACTGACGTTTACGAGTCGATGAAAAAGGAAACCCTAAAAGAAGCCAGCCTTAAGAAGCATGTAGTCTTTGATGACGAAGACAGCATAATGTGGCTGGTTTGGGGCAAGTAAAAGCAACGCAAGGCTAAAAAATAAAACATAAAGCTTTAATATATTTCTGGTGACCGAAAACATTTGAAAACGCACTCATTGTTTTCGCTCGCTTGGATAGCCTGGGAAGCGGCGCTGAGCCCTTCCCGGGCGCTGTTTTTTTAAATTATTTTCGGAGGCGGACAAATGCGAAGAATGCTGGTTCTCGTCTGTATCTCGTTCATCTTGATAATCAGCGGCTGCTACGTAAACACAAAGGAAATTTCAGAAAACAAGAGCAGCGAGATAATAGACATGGTCAAAAGCGGCGACACGGAAGGCTTGGCGACTCTTTTCAGTAGCCACGCTCGCCAGAAATACGACATCGAAGCTCAGATAGAAGACGCCTTGGCGTTTATAGACGGAGAAATCGTTGGAACGTACTCTGTTCATATTTCTGGCTCAGAGTCAACCACTACATCAAATCTTGACGACAACATAACGCTTTACATAACAGCTGACAACATCGAAACAACAACCGGAAAATTTTACTGCATGCATTACGCTTATGCATACACAGATTTCGATGATGCGGATAACATAGGGATTTCAAAGCTTTCTATCACTAATGAAGATGGCGGCCGTGATGTAGGCGGAGAATAGGAAGAGCCGGATAAGTTTGCCTGAGACATAAGATGTTAAGCATACAGAGACTTAAACCGAGCGCCGCTTTTTGCGCGGCGCGATTCTGCCAGATGGCGCGATAGCCTATGGCTGTTATCCAAAGGCCCCGGAACATCCGCCGGGGCCTTTGCCTATTATATTCCCAAAATTCTGGAACTTAATCTTGATCGCCGCGTTCAGCAGGGCCAGCGCCGCTGGAAATCCGCCAAGGATCTTGTAAGCGTCGTAAAGGGTTATGATTTTGGCAGTTCCCGGGCTTTTTCGGGCGGGTTGGCCGAAAAAACATCATGAATCAAACCGCTTATTGGCGTGCTATTGCAAATGTCTTAAAGCCTAAACGATTCCCGGTTGCCAGCGCTTTTTAGCCATTCTCAAGCTTTAGCGTTTGGCCCTTTTTCTTCAAGTTCTCCAGTATCCATCCTGCTTAAAACAATAGGAAGCTTATCCAAGGCGTATATTGGCATAGTTACGATCCTTTCGCCAGGGTTCCAACTGCCAAGTTGGTCTGTTAACCGTATAACGTAATCCGCCTCGCCTCTGGCCAATATTTTCTCGCTAGAGCTCATGCCGCTGGAGCTGCTTCTGACTTGCAATAAAATGGTTTTCTCGCGAGGAGTCCTGATTATGAAAATAGCTTCCTCAGGGCTTTCCAAGACGCTTGAATCAAAGCATTCCAACCTGGGGTACTCAAGCGCGTCCAGCATAGCCATAACAGTTAGCGCCACGAAATTTTCAGCCGCAAATCCTTTGTAAATGGAATCGCTGATCTTAAAAACTTCGCAAAAATATCGCAATAGCCCCAAATCCGAGAACATATGCTTTCTTAGATAAATAGGACAATTGAGATCTAAAACCGCAGGGTAAGGAACTATCACATTGCTTAAAGACAGCCATTCCACTATGTCCTTTAAATCAAACTTATCTTCGCAGGGGTTATCGTATGTTCCACCGACGCGCTTTCGGATTTCATCATCTAAAGCAAAGCTATGCAATCCGGACACGATGCCATTAACAACAATCCCAAGTGTGCTTTCCCATTTTTCAAGATCGCTGCCGCCCCCGGTTTTTTCTCTTATCTCATCCACCAACGATTCAAGCAATAAATTTGAAGCGTCTAAAGCCTCTTTTACATCATTGTTTTTCAAGTAAGCGGCCAAAACGCCTGGGAAACCTCCCAGCAATGCATAAACATCGTAATGCTT
>JAISWZ010000391.1 GCA_031270945.1 Clostridiales bacterium
ACGAAAGCGAAAATAAGTCCTGCTCCTCAAACGATACCCGTTGTAAATCCAGGGGGCGGCAACACTGCGGTGCCGACAAGCGCTCCAGGGGGCGGCAACACTGCAGTGCCGACAAGCGCACCAGGGGGCGGAAACACTGCGGTGCCGACTATAGCTCCAGGGGGCGGCAATACTGCAGTGCCGACTATAGCGCCAGAGGAAGACAGCGTTACGGAAGCTGATATAGTGCCTACTGTAGTGCCTACCATTGTTCCTGAGGGCAAATACTATTTAGAGGTTTCAACAGAGAACGGCATAATAGCAACAGGACAGAGCGGGTACTATTCACCAGGCGAGGAAATAGAGCTGCTGGCGGAAGAAATGAACGGAGAGTATGTCTTCTGCTTTTGGAATGACGCAAGCGGCAGCGTTAAAGAATACTCAACTGACTTGGTATTTGAAATGCCGGAGAGCAACGCTGAAGTGACAGCCTTGTTTGGAAGCGAGACGGCAGATAGCGATTCGGACGGGATACTTGACTATTTAGAGCTTCACATGGGAACTGATCCTTTTAATGCAGACACTGATGGCGATGGCTTGAGCGATTACGTCGAGCTTGGGATAAATCTTGATCCTCTGGTCAAAGACACTGACAATAACGGAATTGAAGATGGTGACGAGGACTATGACGGCGACGGCCTGTCTAACCTGGAAGAGGTCGGATATGGCGTTTCTCCATTTGAGCCCGATTCTGATTATGACGAGTTGTCAGATGGAGATGAAGTAAAGAAGTATGGCACGGATCCAAGCAACGTTGACACAGACGCAGACGGGATTGATGACGGCGCGGAAGTGTTTCTTGGACTTGATCCCAAGATCCAGTCTTCAGATGGAATTGTTCCTGACGGCGAGAGAACCTTTCAGCAGACTTTGAGCGCAGAGAATTATGATGAAGGCGTGATTGAGGGCGTACTTTATGGACCTGAAATTCGGGTAAACGCTGCTGGAAGAGTGGATGAATACATGTATTTCAAATATGCTGACCCTAGCAATTTTGACCTTCTTGAGGCAGTGGTGGATGTTGGAGAACTTGTAACTAACTACAAGGGCGAAATAGAATTGAGATATGACGGAACTGAGTTGCTGAAAACCAAATATGAAGGATACTCTAAAGATTTGCTCATATGTAAAATCGATGAGGAAAATGGAATAATAGCATTTGATACAGAAATTAATGGATCTCAAATAAGCGCTTTTGTAAAAGGAAGCGGAGTTTATGTTGTATTAAATTCGAATGAATTTATCAAAAACCTCGGAGCCTTATTTGTTTCTGATCTTACAGTTATTCCTGAACTTCCAGTACCTACGAAACCTCCAGAAGGCACTGTCCCTGAAGGGCCTAGTGAGAATGGAATGTCACCATCAAATAAACATGTGATTGGGGATGAAGTGTCATCTTCAAGTGCGCTGGCAGTTGTAGAAGAAAATACACCACCTGGAGAAGCGCCCTCTATGTTTCGCATGAATAATTCTGAAGTGGTTGATTTAAAGACTCAATTTGAGGTAGACTCAAGGTCTGATTCTATTATTGATGTTGTTTTCATAATTGACACTAAAGACAAAACAGAAGATAAGATGAAAAGATTGGTAACTAACGTAAATGAAATATT
Organism: Clostridiales bacterium; assembly: GCA_031270945.1. GTDB lineage: Bacteria > Bacillota > Clostridia > Lachnospirales > WQUN01 > JAISWZ01. The sequence continues at coordinate 1,650 of JAISWZ010000391.1, forward strand.
TGATTTTTTCGATAACTCATATTTCGAAAGCGTAAACTTCGCAATTTTAACCTATGATTTTAAGTATAAATCTAGTGAGGTGACATCAAATATTATAAGAAATAATGGGTCGGACTGGTTCCATAAATCAGATAAATTGAGTTTTAAAACTGTAGTAAATAATGTCATTTTTGAAAATGGACTGGCGTCTAATGAAGATCCATTTAATGTTTCTAGTAAATTATCATACCACTCAAATTCAATTAAATATGTGATTGTAATAACTGATGACCGTTACTCACAGGAACCCGGGCCTAACTTTCATTTATTATATTGGTTGTGGCATTTGGGAAGCGGTAGTCCATTTATAACAAAAAGCTATATGATTGATATAGTTGCCCCCGGTGGTGCTACCTTACCTTTTTTTGGTCAGGAAGGTATGGACGAAAAGTTTAAAAAAATCGATGTACACCTATTATATAATTATAGTAAAGAGATTTACGACGACATCATTAATTCCCTTGAATATAATTTTCATATTGTAATGGATGATTTTCAAACATTTAGTTATAGTTTAAAAAGTGATCAGTTGGCTTCTGAAATAGATACTGACGGTGACGGAATTTATGATTATCAAGAACTCTCAGTTAAAAAGCTGATAAGCTTAAAAAGTGTTATTGACAGATATTTAAAATCTCGCGGTTCTAGTCCTGACACTTACAAGGGAAGAAATAGCATTATTGTGTATAAATACATTTCAGATCCTAGGAAAAAAGATACTGATTACGATGGAATGGACGATAATAATGTTCTGGATCTTAACAAACGAGATGATATACCTGAAGGCATAGATGGAAATGCGTTTACTGGCTCTATTGAATTTGATATGCCAAATAAAAACAAGGAAACGAATTTAGATTTCGTTGTGGACTACAGGCTGTTCTTTGGTGACAATACTAAATACAGGACGGACTTGAGCGTTTTGGGGTCAGTATACTCCTCGTTGGCCTACAACCTGAATATGACGCTTAAGAAAGGAAGCAAAAACTCGGGTGATATTTATACTATTTTTAATCATTTTGGATTAGATGACATCAAGGAGATTAGCATTCCGAACAAAATGACATATGGCGATGACTTATCGAGTTTGAATATTGGTCATAGAAGAGTGAGATACGCGAACAAGACAAAAGAAATTATAGTCATTGCGATACAAGGAACAGATGGATCGGTCGAACAATGGTCAAGCAACTTTGACGTTGGGGCCGATATAGATGCTTATCCAGATAATATAAACCCCGATTGGTTAAACAAGAGCAATCACAAAGGGTTTGATGTTACATCGAACAGATTGATGGAGTTAATTTCTCAATACGAGAATGAATACTTGTCAGATGCTGTAGACAGAGTCTATTATATCATAGGACATTCTAGAGGAGGCTCCATAGCCAACATTATTGGTGCGAATTATGAAAAAATGGGGCGCGAAACATTCGTTTACACATATGGTGCCATGAATACTACAACTGATGATGGTAAATACAATACGATATTTAATGTTATAAATAAGGATGATTATATCGTAGAGATTCCTTTTTATGGATTTAAAAAATACGGCGAAAATAAAATTGTAAGTGTATATGAAAAGTACAAGCATGAAAATTCAAACGTTGAGGGCACTTATTATTGGTTAACTGGAGATAAATATAGCTTTATTCAAAATATGGTTAACAATGCTTTAGGTTCATTGGAGGAATTGGCCGAAAATAGAGAAGGGTTATACGCTGGGCTGGATGGCATAGGCGGTTATGAAGAGAAGTATGGAGTAAAGTATAATGACACTATGGCATTAACTAGATTAACTAAATTTTTTACCTCTGGGAGGAAAGAACTCCTGTATCAGTCTCCTGCTTTTATTTTGAAATCCTTAGCCGAGGCGATTTCGAATATGGACTTAGATGAAAAAGGAGATAAAACAAAACTAATACTTAAAAGAGCAAATTTTGCCCCGGCATACCAAAGCATTGTAAGCGGCTTTGAAAGTGCGCGTGATAATAATAGCTTGGTAGATCCTCATTTACAGCAAACATATTATTTGATATCGAGAAATACGACAGATTCTTTTCATATTAAGTTCACCTACACTAAAGTGGTAGAACCTAAAGGGCCTTATGATTAAAGCGAGAACAGCGGGATGCCATCGATGCGATGGCATCCTGCTTGCTGTGCGTTGCCTAATGACTTTGACATCAGCAGCAGATCGTGAGATAATACGATTGCAGTGGAAGAACTCATATATTAAGATCGAAAAGAAGTGCACTTTTTATCTGACTGAATGTTGCTCACAAGTGAAAGCTTAGAAGGAAAATTAGCAGATGTTTTCGCTCGTGAACACAACGCTTGGAGGGAGCAATGGTTGCAAAAATCAACACCGATCTTGGTGATGATGTTTTTGAGATCATGAGAAGAGAAAACTACTATTACATTGACAAGACCCTGTTCATCAAGGAATTCTTCGAGAAAAAGGGTCGCGTAAACTTGATTGCTAGGCCAAGGCGCTTCGGCAAGAGCCTCAATTTTAGCATGCTCAAGTCTTTCTTGGAAATCGGGGCTGATCCAGTGCTCTTCAAAGGACTGCATATCGAAGGCGAGAAAGAGATCTGCGAGAAGCACTTTGAGTACCCGGTTCTGCATCTGAGCCTTTCTGCAAGAGGTGACAATGATTTCAAGGAGTGCATGAAATCCCTATCTGGCATAATTGAGCGCATGTTTGACACCAGTTTGAAATTCCTTAAAGATTCAGACAAGCTAAGCTCTAGCAGCAAGAAAAGAATTGAGGATTTTAGCAATCCAGATGAAAATGTAGAAAAGTATATACTATCCTTCACTTTGCAAGACATGGTCAACATGCTGTATGAGCATTACAACAAAAAAGTCGTCATTCTCATTGACGAATATGACTCGATGGTAACTCATGCCGTTGGAAAAGGCTATGAGAAAGAGCTTTGCGAGTTTATTTCAGGCTTTTTTGGCAGCGTATTCAAAGGCAATGAGCAGGTTGAATTCGTCGCGTTGACGGGATGCCTGAATATAGCCAAGGAAAGCATATTCACTGGCGCCAACAACCTGAAGGTTTCGACTGTATCTGATCTCAGGTATTCCAGCAGCTTTGGCTTGACCTGGGAAGAGGTGGCGCTGGTTCTTGATGATTTTGGGTTGTCAGGCTCACTAGGCGCTTTCCGAGATTGGTACGATGGCTATCTTTTTCGAAACAAGCGCATCTATAACACTTGCTCGGTCATGAGCTATTGCAAAGAACTCCTGGAGGATTCGAGCAAACCACCCCAAAGCTACTGGGCAAACACAAGCAGCAACGACATTCTCTTTGAAATCCTCAACAAGGCTGACAGCAGAAGCTCGCTTGTAGAGCTGGAAAAGCTTGTGTTCGGCGGAACAACGCAGTTCTATCTGGAAAGTGACATAAACATCAGAGATTTTCATGAGCTTTCCGCTATGTGGAGCGTCTTGGTGCATTCAGGATACTTGACGCCTTGTGAGGAAGGCTCCAATGAATACCGCATCCCAAACAAGGAGATAAAAAAGGAATTTGTCAAAACTGTGCTGGAATGGGTTCAAGGCCGAGTAAGCACAGATTTGCAAAAACAGGTGATAGACGCAATATGGGAAACGGACACGAATGCTCTCCAGACAGCGTTGAATACAATCTTCATGGACAAGACGAGCTTCTTTGACGCTAAAGAGTATGCTTAGAGCATATCCCAAAATTCCGAAATGGCACCGGAAAAATCCTGGCGAATGCTTCAACGCCGGATTTTTCCGGTGCCTCGGATATAATTTTGGGATATGCTCTTACCATATGATTCTCCTGGGTGTCATGGTCAATCATGAAGTCAAAAGCAATGGCGAGAGCGGAAACGGGCTCTATGACATCGCTCTTGTGAAAGGCGGCAGGGCTGCCATTTTTGAGCTGAAGAAGTCACCAGCTGAGCTCTACATGCTTTCGGACGCCCTCAGAGGCATAATGCAGATCAGGGAAAGGCACTATGGAGTGGAGTTTGAGATTAGGGGCTACGAGGTTATCCATTATGGCATCTCGTTCTTCAAAAAGGGATGCTTCGTTTTGCTGGAAAAAACTATTGACGAGGATTTGATTGATAAAGCCATAGGTGACATGGAAGCTGCCATCTGGATCATAAACTGGAAAATCGACAAAGACTTGCGGACTGCGTACGCCAAGAAAAAAACAAAGCCCGCCGAGCTGCCGCCTGAAGAGAAATTCCCGAATTCTGAAAACTGGTATCCTGAACGGGAAAAAGAGATTACTCAGTTCAAGGAATTTCTTGATTCGAAAACCAATTTAAACTACGTGTTGTTTCGAGATACTACCACCAAGCTCCTTAGGGACTTGAAGTGGCTTCTTGAAACTGAACAGTCTCGGGCTGGCAACCAAACGCTTCTTGATGTGTTGCTGATTAAAGCCTGATTGATGAATGATACTTTTCGTTTATGAGACAGCAAGCTGGCAACCCAGATTGCGACTGGCTTTACGATTGACGATGAACGCGAAATGCTTTGGGACAGGCTCAGCGTTAGAGATGATTGACATTAACAACTCTTGCAAACGCCCCGTTTTTAATCTTCATTGCAGCGAAGATTTTGCGTTATCAGATGGGGCTCACCATAAGGTGTGCCCCATTTAAGTGCGCAAAAATAAACTTTTTGCTTGGAAAATCCACAGCCCTCTTGCTGATGCCTAAGACAAGCAGAGCTTGCGCATCTGCGACGTTAATCGCAATATCGCGTGCGTGCCAATTTTACACCATCCGCCTTGCCCCCTAAATCTGCAACACCGCCCCGGCATTCGGGGTAACAGTCCCCTCCTTGATGTGATAGCAAATACCCTTATCCAAGCAAAACTCAATCACCCGTTGAGCCGTCTCGTTGTAAAAGTCCTTGCATTTAGGGTAAGAGCTCGCCTCTTTGCTGTAGTTCGTGCGCCCGAAGATGATCTTGTCCACAAAGGAGATTTTCTCCAAAAGGTCATCAAGGCTTTGGCTTATGATGTTGGGAGTTGGATATGGCTCTACGCTGACCCAGGTCTTGCATCCCAGATCGTGAAGCCTGCGGAGCGCTGAAAGCCTGTCCAGAATCGGAGCGGCACCCGGCTCGACCCGCTCGCGGTATCCCTCATCTAGGGAAACAAGCGTTATCCCGTACTCATTATCAGAAGACATTTTGGACAGCGCCTCAGGAAGGATCCCCTTTGTCAGCACAGTGCACTTTATTCCAGCCGAATTCAGCTTGCGGATTGCGGCAAGGCTCATTTCAGCGATCTCATCGTACTCGTGCATGAAGGGGTCTGTTGTGAAGCAAAGGTGAACCGACTGAATTTTTGACTTCAAGCGGGGTATCTCCTTGTCGAGGAG
>JAISWZ010000172.1 GCA_031270945.1 Clostridiales bacterium
TGCATGTCGTTGTATTGGCGCTTGTCTGAGTACATGTGGAAGTCGGCGTCCTTCAAGATTTCCTGTATGGGCGCGTCCATGGTTAGGCGCACGGAGTGGCCCAGGGATATTTCTATCTTGCCGAAGGGCTCTTCGAAATGGGCGGAGGCGTATAGCCTTACAGCCTCTATGAAAGCGGTAGCCTCGTCTTCTTCGCAGTTGGGAATGATTACAATAAATTCATCGCCGCCTACGCGGCAGACGGATCCTCGATCTGGAGAAAACTTCTTCAGGATTTCCCCAGCCAGGACTATCATCCTGTCTCCGAATTGGTGCCCGTAGGTGTCGTTGATTACTTTCAGCTTGTTCAGGTCGCCGGATATGAAAGTCAGAGGAAGGTACCTGGGGTTGTCCAGGTTCTTGCACTGCTCTTCAAAGTAACGCCGGTTGTAGAGGCTTGTGAGCTGGTCGTAGTTTACCAGGTAATAGAGCTCTGATATAAGAACCCGCTGGGTTGTGACATCTCTCATCTCGATGAATGTGCCTATCTTCAGCCCCTCCTTGTCTAGCAAGGGCTCCTTTATAACTTCATAGTAACGCCTTGTAGTCTTGTTCTCGCCATTCACGGATATGATCTGAGCGCTGGGTTCATTGGACACAGCGCCTTTTTTCTTGTTTAGCCATTTTCTGATAAGATCGTTGTAGGACATGCCTTCGCAAGACCTGCCAGCAAAGGAGAAGACCTTCCGGCCTCTGGCGTTTATGAAGATGATTGTGCCATCAAGTTCTACCACAATGGCAATGCTTGAGATCTTTTCTATTATCCCGTTGTTAGCCAGGAAAACCAGATCCGCAGACCTGAAGTGCAGGTACGAAAAGTATATGATGCTGCACATGAGAAGAAGCCCAAGAATTCCTGCGGTTCCGTCTTGCGCGGTTGAAACTGAGGCAAAGTCAAGGCAGCCGAACGTAGCCATGCTAAGCATGAACAAGCTGCTCTGCCATTTGTATATGACTGATGAGTTCCGGTACCTGTTGAAGAAAAGCAGGATCGAGGCAACAAGGCAAATGTAGTTGTAGACCAGGTTTGCGTAAAACCATACGCTTCTCTGCGCCTCCAGGGCCTTTTGGGGGTAGATCCGCACTATCTCGATTTCTTTGAACATGAACCCGTACTTTCCCTGCAGTATGCAAGCCCCCAGGGTTATGGCTGGGATCAGCATCACAAGTATGATAAGCCCAGGGCGAAGCTCTAGGTAAGCGTTTGTGAACTTTATGGAGAAAAGCAAGAGGAAAGCCAAAGCCAAAGTTTTTGCTGGAATCATCGTGTAAAGAGATATTAGGGCTTTGCTTGGCAACGGCTCAAACAAGTAAAGCACATAGAAGAGCGTCCAGGCAAACGAAGCGCTGAAAAACAACAGCAAAGGCAATACGCCTGGCATCGCGCTGAGCTTGCGAAAAATTCCAATCGAAGCAGCGACAAAAGCCAGGGCTATCGCCAACACGATGAGTACGAAATATGCATCGTTAGCCAAAGTATCACCTTTTTTCTGCTGTAAAGCCTGAGTGCTTATCCCAAAATTGATAGAGCAAGAGAATGGCGTTTGCCCATGTTCTCGGGCAAACGAAAAGCCAATGATGTTTGTTTCGGTTTCGCGCGCAAACTCGCGACGCTTTACGAGTGACTTTTAAGCCTAACTCAATTTTGGGATATCCAAAAGCGCGTAAAGCTAGGGCACACATTGCACCATGAACGCGAGGCAGTTTTCGATAAAGATCATCCGCCAGCTTGAGCGAAAGCGAATTATTCCACTCATTGGCATAGAGCGCTCCTATATTGCCGCTCGTTAGTGTGTTTGGGATACGCTCTATGTATATATGCTCGCCAGCATGTTGCACGATAGAAAACATTTTGACGATTACCCCATCACGGCAAAGCCGGATCCCAACAAAGTGAGAGACTTGCGCTCGCTCTAAATTTTCCGGGAAAGCCGCCACTCGCAGTACATCAAGTCATCCTTCGTAGTCACTTTTATATTTTCGTAGCTTCCCTTGGCAATATAAACATCCAAGCCAAGCCGCTCAACCAGCCAAGCGTCATCCGTGCCAAAAGCTCCGTCCAAAACAGCCTCCTCATGGGCCCGCTTCAATATGTCCGCCAAGAACCCTTGAGGGGTTTGTATGAGCCTTAAAGCGCTTCTGTCAAATGTCCGGGTCACGATTTCCTTGCAATCAACAGCTTTTATTGTATCCTTGGGAATTACGCCGGTCACGCAGCTCCCATATTCTAGAGCGCCATCGATTACAGCCTCTATCTCTCTTATCGTCACAAATGGCCTTACACTATCATGGGTAAGTATAACATCGGGGATTTTGCACGCGTTAATGCCGTTTCTGACGGATTCTTGGCGCGTAGCGCCTCCAGGGACAACAGAAGCCATTTTCTCCAGCTTGAACTCATGAATTATCTGCCATACCATCTCGATATAATCTTCAGGCGCAGTCACAACTATCTCCGTTATCCTCTCGCACTGGCAGAAAGGAATAGCTGACCAGGCCAATAAAGGCATTCCGCAAACATTAATGAACTGCTTGGGCATCTCGGCCCCCAGCCGAAGCCCCCGCCCCCCAGCGGCTATGATTGCTGAAACTCTATGCTTGTCCATATTGCCCCCCCCGCGCTATAAGAGCATAACCAAAAATTAATTTTAGGGCTCAGAAAAGCCAGGTTTTAAAGCATAGCTTGCCTTTTCCCTCGCCACTCATATCATATATGCTTTATATCAAATTTGCCATGGAATTTATTAAGGGCCGATTTGCCTATATTTAGAGGTACGCCCGGCCTCTCAGATGGGATTAGCGAACTTTTATCTTCCGTATATTGCCGCTAACTACTGTTATTCCAGTATAGCGCACTTTTTCTTTATTTTCAATAGCTCTCATAGCCTATATCATGATTCCGACGTAACAACAATCGACTAAGAGAATTCAAACGGCTTAATTACAGGGTTTGCCTGAATGATGGCCTTTTATCAAAGCCTTGATTTCACGGTCTTTACGGAGTTATTACTGCAGAATCATATCATTTGATTTAAGTCTTCTGCCTAATGAGTTCTGGGAATAAACCTAATATGATCCCAAATTCCCAGCTCTCAAATCTCAACGCTTGATTTTCCTCAGCAGCCAAACTCGCGTCTTGTATATTTGCCTGTGATAGCTTAAAATATAACAAGGGAAAAGGGCTAGGCCGCTTGCTATAGTATACACCCAATCCAAGCCTGAATGCAAAAAATCAAAAATCGCGGCGGCAGGGCCAAGCCTAGGGAGGCAATCATGTGACTATCACCCAAATAATATGGTTCTGGTTTGCGCCAAGGGCTCAGCCTGTTTTGGCGGCCAGAGTTTTTTGGCATGCATAAGTGCCATGCCTATACACTGCTAGAAAAAGTTTGCCAGAGCGGCTCGCTCACTGGCACAGTACGCATAAAAGGAGCACAGACATGCTTTTAAGCTGCAAGGGCCTCAGGAAAAGCTTCGGGGCCGAGATTGTCCTGGATGATGTCACCTTTTTGCTTGAGGACAAAGAGAAAGCGGCGGTCATAGGCGTAAACGGAGCGGGAAAGACAACACTGTTCAGGATGATAGCTGGCGAGATGGAGTATGACGAAGGAGTCATGGCCAAATCCAAGCAGCTTCAAATAGGCTACCTTCCGCAGCTGGCGGAATTGGACACGTCAAACACTGTATACGAAGAGCTGTCTGCGGTATTTGAGCCGTTGAGAAAGATGGAGGCCAGGCTCCGGGAGCTTGAAAGCCTTATGGCTAAGCTTGGCGGAGCAGAGCTGACGGAAGTGATGGAGGAGTACAGCAAGCTGTCCCTGGATTTCGAGCAGAAGAGAGGGTATGAGTGCGACAGCAGAGTCAAAGGGGTGGTAAAAGGCCTTGGCTTTACTGCGCAAGAAAACTCCCAGCAGATAAGGACGCTCTCAGGCGGGCAAAAGACTAGGGTTGCCTTGGGAAAGCTTCTTCTGTCAGAGCCTGACCTGCTTCTCCTGGATGAGCCAACCAACCACTTGGACATAGAGTCTGTGGCATGGCTTGAGGACTACTTGAAGAGCTACCCCAACGCGGTTCTTATAAGCTCACATGACCGATACTTTCTGGATCGGCTTGTAACAAAGGTTGTGGAGATTGAAAACAGGAAGTCCAAGACCTATAACGGCAATTACTCGTTTTACGCCAAGCACAAGAACATTGACCGGGAGATTGAGATAAAGAAGTTCTTTGACCAGCAGAAAGAGATAAAAAGGCAAGAAGACATCATCACAAAATTAAAGAGCTTCAACAGGGAAAAGTCCATCAAGGCTGCCGAGAGCAAGGAAAAGCGGCTTCTCAAGATGGATAAGCTGGAAAGGCCAGAAAGCCTTCCGGACAAGATGAGGCTGGCGCTGGCGCCTAGGATAGAGAGCGGAAATGACGTATTGGACTGCATAGGGCTTTCGAAAGCTTTCGGAAAAAGCGTTCTGTTTGAAAACGTTTCCTTCTCAATCAAGAAAGGCGACAGGACAGCTCTCATAGGCCCAAACGGGATAGGCAAGACAACGCTCTTCCGCATGATCATGGGAGAGACAACCTATCGCGGATCGATCATAAAAGGGGTCAATGTCAAAGTCGGATACTTCGGGCAAGAGCACGAAGGGCTTGATCCATCCCGCACTGTGTTCGAAGAGATGAGAGCTTCAAACCCAAGCATCACCAATACCGAGGCCAGGTCAACGCTTGCTGCATTTGTTTTCACGGGGGATGAGGTTTTCAAGCCCATCTCCGCCTTGTCAGGAGGAGAAAAGGGCAGGGTGGCCCTTGCCAAGCTAATGCTGGCTGGCGCCAATTTCTTGATATTGGATGAGCCAACAAACCACTTGGATCTGTCATCGAAGGAAATACTAGAAGAAGCGCTCCGGGATTTTTCAGGAACCATCCTCTACATCTCCCATGACCGCTACTTCATAAACAACACTGCCACAAAAATTATGGAGCTAGGCAGAAACGGGATCACTGTCCACCTGGGAGACTATGACTCCTACATGGACAAGAAGCGCGAGGAGAAACGCCAGGAGGAAGAGAGCCAGTCAGCCCAAGCTTTCAAGAAGGCGAAAGTCCTCTCCGGCAGCCAGCGCAAAAAGCAAACCCAGACTGCCAAAATAGAAAAGGAAATAGAAGAGGCTGAAGCGCGTATCATGGAATTAGACAAGGCTCTCATGAGCGACGAGGTAGGCACAGATCCAACCGAGGCCTCGAAGCTATTTTTTGAGAAGACTTCTCGCGAAGAACGGCTTACAGAGCTGTATGACTTGTGGGCTATAGCCCAGGAGGGGGAAAACTGATGGTTACGTATGTGACAAAAGGCACCTGCTCGACCAAGATCCACTTGGACGTCGAGGACGGGATACTCAAGAGCGTCAAGTTCGACAACGGATGCGGCGGCAACCTGGTTGGCATAAGCAAGCTCGTGGAAGGGATGGAGGTCAAGGAAGTCATTAAGCGCCTCAAAGGCATCCCCTGCGGGACAAGAAAGACCTCCTGCCCAGACCAGCTGGCCAGGGC
>JAISWZ010000277.1 GCA_031270945.1 Clostridiales bacterium
GGGATCACCAAGTCGATTCCCAGCATGTCATCCTCAGGAAAGGCAACGCCGCAGTCGATGGCTATCATTTCGTTGCCGTACTCGATGATGGTCATGTTCTTCCCTATTTCTTGCAGTCCACCCAGGGAAAATATCCTGAGCTTGTTCTTCTTGGCCGCCAAAAATTGCACCTCCATAATGGCGGAAAGGCCTTGATGCGGGCAGCATGAAGCGTCGCTCGCGCTTTGCGCGTGAGTCCGGGGCAAGCAATCGCCGCAGCCTTTGCCGCGCTTGCCCGTCAAAAGAAACTCTTGCAAGCCAAAACCGGGATGTGAGCTTAGAGCGTCCCAAAATCAAGATATGCTCTCGCTCGTTTCAGTTCCGGCATGGCCTGGTTGAACAATCAGCAAGCGGCCTCTGCGCCCCCAATACAGGCATTCCAGCGCGCGCCAAAAATTCGGGACGCGCCGAAAACGCCATAAAGAGCGTGGGCTCTAGAGCATATCCCAAAATTGATTTTATGGTTGCGCCACTTTATGAATTTTGGGATATGCACGGTTAAGCTCTTGATAATAAGGGCAACCAAAATTTAGAGGCAAGTAAAAATCTTTGATGCATGATTTTTCCAACCCTAAATTAAATTGATTTATGCCCTTAGTTCTAGCAAGTTCGCAATCCCATCCCGACGCTAATAAACTTAGCGCAGGCCTCTTTGCAACCGCTCTTCGGCTGTTTAAGGGACTCGCATTAGCGTTTTGAGATTTCGCCCGCTCTTTGGGGGCTGCTCTTATGCAGACCGACTTGGCTGTCTTATTTCCCCTGCGCCACTGGCCGTGCTTGGCCTTCCGCAGCTTATATATAGTTTTTCCCACGATCAAGGAAAAAACTGGACAAGGCCATAAGGCCCTGAGTTTTCATCGTCAGTTAAAACAAACGCTACGGAGCAACTGCGTCTTTTTGCGCCTGCTCAAGAAAGGCTAAACCTGAGTTTCGCTTTTCTGCAAGATTTGCCATAGCGAAAATTTTATGTTTTGGTTTTATTTATCTAAACTTATTATTAAGCTTTGCTATCTGATTTGTCAATCCAAAATTTTGCTCCAGGTCTTTCGTCCAGATCTTAATAACTTTTCAAGGCAACTCAATGCCCAAACCAAGCGCTCGCCAATCTTTGCCTAGCAAGACTGGCATGCGCCCCTGTTTTACGGACAGTAGGATCGCGAAGCTCAAAGCGCCTTTGGCTAGCCCCAAAACGCGAATAGGTTTCAGGGATGCATGCGGCTGTTCGTTGCCAGGATTCAATCCTGGCCAGGGCCAGCCTGGCGGATACGGATCAAGAACCGGTTTGTTGCTTGCGGGCAGGACGCCCGTGAGTGGGCAGGACGCCCATGAGTGGGCAGGACGCCCATTGAGTGGGCAAACGCCATCCTGCGCCTTTTTGATATTTTGGGATGCGCTTAACGCAGCCAAGTTCTCGCTGGCCTAGTTCAGGCCTGAGCTGGCCGCTCGCGAAGCCAGTCTGTTTTGTTTCCACGGCGAAAAGAGCGATTAATCCTCAAAAGGATTGCGCGTCGCGCAATCCTTTTGAGGCGACTCTTAGCGCATATCCCAACATTCCGTCAGTCCCGGAATTGGGTTTGGGACGTGCTCTTTATTGTAGAAAAACCTTCTGAACTTATATTATTATTACTTATATTATTATTGACTTATTTATTATTGCGCACTTTCACAAGGCTTGCGTGCAGCAAGTTTTAGAGCGATTGCCTTGGCTTGCCTTTGCTGTAATCAATGAAGAGCAGTCTTCGCAAGGCGTTTCCTGCCTTACTCCCTTTCTTCTCCATCTTCATCTTCATCGTTTTCCGCATCGAAAAGGTCCGCTATGCGATCAAATTCCTCGTCTTGCAGGAATTCGTACACTTCCTCTGCGCCGTCTTCCAAGGATTCAACGTACTTGACGATGGTGTATTCGCCTTCTTCCTCATCGACCTGATCCTCTTCAACTACAAGGAGGTACATTACGCCGTCAACCGAAATGGTGTCTAAAACAACGAAGTTGATGGTGCCTCCGTCATCCGTCTCCATTGATATGACGTCGCATTCTTCCTCGTAATCAAAATCTTCTTCATCGTCGCCGTCTGCCTCGACAAAGATCTCGTTGTCATCGCTGGCCATTTTGCTTGCCTCTTTTCGCCTAGAATTTTTCAGATCCAAGTACCCTTGCAAGATGTACACGGCTGCCATCTGGTCTATGATCATGCCCGCCTTGCTTTTGGGCATGGACTCCAAGCCTCTCATGGCGCCTATGGTTGAGAACCTTTCGTCCCAAAGCTCCACAGGCACGCCCTTGAACCTGTTTTCAAGCGCCTGCTTGAACGCTTTCGTTTTTTCGCATCGCTGCCCTTCCGTGTTGTCCATCCTTTTGGGGTACCCCAGGACTATCTCAGACGCCTCGTAAGCTTGTATCAGCTCTCCCAAGCGCTTCAGGCTCTTTTTCAAGCCAAGCTCCTCGCTTCTCCTGATGGTCTCTACGCCTATTGCGACTATCCCGCGAGGATCGCTGACAGCGACGCCTATCGTCTTGTCTCCGTAGTCCAGAGCGATAGTTCTCATTCCCGCAAGTTCTCCTGAAGGTAAAAGCATACTATCTCCTCCAGAAGCTCGTCCCGCTCCAGCTTGCTTATAAGGCTTCTGGCGTTCTTGTGGCTTGTGATGTAGGTTGGATCACCTGAGAGGATGTACCCAACTATCTGGTTGACTGGGTGGTACCCCTTCTCCTTCAAGGCGAAGTACACTTTGCACAGGATGTCTCCGGCCTCAACCTTCGCCGGCTTTTCCATTTCCTTAACTTTTTGCGTCTCTGAAAGATTGCTGTCTTTCATAATGCCTCAGCTCCCTGAACGAATAGCCGCGCCACCCAAGCCCTGGCTAGGGGCAAAGCCTCGCCCGCCCGGCGGCGCAAAGGGGCGCCTTGCCCTGATAAAGCGTTTTGGCGCAAATCGGCACTCCAAGTATGATAAACCATATTCCGCAGCAATGCAAAGGTTTTTTAGGAATTTTGGCTGACGATTATGGCTGCGCCACTTCCCCCGCCATGCACTCCGGCCCGGCAGACAAGATTTTGGCTTCCCTCACCTGGTTTATGAGGGCATGCCCGCAGGAAACCCTCACCCTTAAGTAATTTTCAGAAAGCCCGTCGTAAGCACCCGGATCTGTTTCCCGCTCGAAAAGGACCTTGAGCGTTTTTCCGATAAACGACTCCCTGAAGGCTCTTCCGGACTCATCGCTGAGCTGGGTCAAAAGCGCGGTTCTACGAGCTTTTTCCGCGTTTGTGACCTGGCCAGGAAATTTCGCCGCAGGAGTCCCCGCCATGGGCGAAAACGGGAAGGCGTGGATCTTCGCAAATCCAACGCTTCTTGCGAATTCAAGGCTTTCTGAAAAATCATCGCTGGTTTCGCCAGGAAACCCCGCTATCATGTCTGTGGAAACCGCCAAGCCAGGAATGGACTCCCTGGACATTTGGACGGCTTCCATGAATTGGGCCTTGCTGTATCTCCTGTTCATGCGCTTAAGTGTCTTGTCGCATCCGCTTTGCAAAGAAAGGTGGAAATGCCCGCAAACCTTGGGCGCCATTTTCAAAGCCTCGAGAAAGGGGACGCTGATTGAGCCTGGCTCCAAGCTGCCAAGCCG
>JAISWZ010000303.1 GCA_031270945.1 Clostridiales bacterium
GCCACCCTACGACATCTCAAAGGAGGATGCTATGGCTAAGAATCTATTGCTCAAAGCGGCGCGGGCGTCTCGGGACATGTCCCAGCAGAATCTCGCCGACGCCGTAAAGGTGTCAAGGCAAACAATAGTGGCAATCGAGAAGGGCCAATACAACCCCACGCTTAAGCTCTGCGTCGCCATATGCAGGGCGCTGGGGAAGACCCTTGACCAACTGTTCTGGGAGGAGGAAGAAAATGAAAATCTTTAGAGGAAATGCAGCGTTGTACGATGAACGCCAGCTCATGATCAGGTCTCATGTCTTTAGCCACATGTACTTCAGCCTTTCCGTGCTGACAGTCCTCAACGCGTTCCTGTTTAGCTTTGACGTAGAATGGGCTTCATTCTGGGCTGCTACCATTTTGCTCTTCGTGGTTTCCTTGGTAGGCGGCGGCATGGAGCTCCTGGCTCGCGGCGCGTTCTTCCAGAAAAACGGCACAGGCTGGGTTCTGCCCTACCTCATTGCCGGAATCGGCGCGTTCCCCTTGATTTCTTTCATTATCCAAATTATAGGGGGGCTTGAGTTCCAGTCAAACGGCAAGCTCACAGATGACGCCGTCCTGCTTATTGTCGATATATGCCTTGTAGCCTTTGGAATCTTCGGAATCATCAGATCCAGGCAGATGAGACATGACTGGGAAAAACCCGACGAAGAATAGGCGCTATTATCTTTTCCTGGCTTCGTTTGCGTTTTATGGACTTTAGTGCTATCATACAGTTATGGCATTTGCCGTATACTATCACTCATTGGGGGGTACTGAGCGCATATCTCGAAATTCCGTAATGGCGCCGGAAAAGTCCTGGCGAACGCTTTAATTGGTTTGCTCGGGCTTTTGCGAGCAAACACCCGGACTTTTCTGGCGCCTCGATATGATTTCGGGATACGCTCTTAAGCGCTGCAACTGCGCAAATGCCGCTCTGCTGTCAGAATGAATGGCGCTACATACTCGATAGCATATGATTAAAAAGCGGAATGCCAAACATTTTTTGACTTAAGACAGAGCGCAAGAAAGAAGCGGCGCTTAGCGCCGCAAAACAGGAGAATGCAGTCAAGCCGCGCTAACCCAAAAACCGCCTAACCAGGCCTTGAAGCTAAGTTCTGGCCAAATCAAGGGCTCAGCGTTTTGGGTCGCATGCGCGCGTATCGCTTGGCTTTCAATCATTCTCTACTGCTGGCTATCCCAAATATCTGAAATAGGGAAGGAAAGAGCGTACTTTCGGGCCCTAACGCCAGAGCGCGTTTATCTATGGCCCTAACTCGCAAAACATGCTTGTCTCGATCTTTTACGCTAACATAGCTTCCCTAATCTTTCCAAAGCCATTTGGGATATGCTCTTATACTAAAGGGGGATAAAAATGCATCCAGTTAAAAGGGTTTTAATAATGATAGGCTTGATAGGCATTTACCTTGGCTATCAAGTGGTTGTGTCGGTCGGCGTATCCATCATGTTCATACCCGCAGGCATGGCTGAATTCGGGACCGACATCCCGGCTGTGACAGCCTACGTGGTTGAAAAGTCCGCCGCAATGACAATCCCGTCCTTGATAATTTCCTCATCCTTGTCGCTGCTCACGCTTTGGCTGATTTTGCGCAAGGAGTGGAAAAGGGACAGGACATGGAGAACTGACGGACTGAATGCAAAAATTATTGGGGTTGCCCTCTTTGTAGGCATTACCTCAAATATCTTCATAGACGGAATAATCACTCTTGTAGGCAGCTTCGGAATGTTCGACAGCCTGTACGGCTCTTTCGAGGAAGTCATGAATATGGTTATGGGAGAGAAGATTACCCTCTCCCATATATTCGCCCTGGGGATCATAGGCCCGGTAGTCGAGGAAATCATCTTTCGCGGCGCCATTTTCAGCCTCGCCAAAAAAGCCTGGGGCTACACTTGGGCAATCTATGTTTCAGCCTTCCTCTTTGGCTTGATGCACGGCCTTCCGCTTCAGATCATTTACGCCACAGGCTTGGGCATCCTGTACGGCTATATATACAAATGGACAAAAAGGCTTTGGGTAACCGTCGTCGCCCATGTTGCCAACAATGTTTTCACTATGAGCATTGGCCTTCTCATTGCCATACCGGAATCGATGCCGGATTATCAAATGGCCGCGCTATACGTTATCGCAACAGTTATTGGATTGGCCGCCACCATATTCTTTATCATATGGCTGACCAAGCACCAAACGCCAGAAGACGCCCCTCTGATCAACTTGGATCCTGAACCTAGCGCCGCTTCGAACTGAACTTTTGGATAGGCAGAGAAACGCGCCGCAGGCGCGCTTCTCTGCCTATCTTTGCAAGCCCTGCTCTTTTTTTGCTAAAGCCCTCCCCTTTTTCCCTGCCCTGACCAAGCCCTGCCCGCTCCAGAAGGCCGCATTTAAATTAGTTGACACGCTTGCTTGTTCTATTATATGCGGTCATTTTTCACTGCAGCAATGCCCGCGAACATCCACGAATTAACCCATTTTCTCATAATTCTAAAAAGATCCTTGTATATCCGTAAAGCAAGGATTATAATGAAATTTGGGATCTTCGATTCTGGTGATCGTTCAAAGGCAGAATGCTCTTCGAATTGTCTGCCCAGAACCCAGACGGCTGCTCCCACTCTCGCAGCATTTTGTTCAAATGTACATAGCGCGTTCATAGTCGCAGCAATCTTTTAATCTGATTCAAGCGGACTTTCAAAGCTCCCTATCCGTATCTTGGTACAGAAGCTTAGAGCGATGCCTTTTGGAACATGCGCTTGGCGCTCAGTGCCTGAAACTTAAGATATGGATTTGATATCAATTTAGCCATGATGTCGACAAGGACGCATTCCGATATATCGGATAGGAGAGCTGTTGGCGCCAGTCCTGAGCCCGGGCAAACGCGTGTTTGCATTTGCCGCCAGTTCTACGCCCAGGGTTCCGCCTAGCCAGCTGCAGCATGACAAACCACCATGCGTTTAAGACTTAAACATTCGTGGCAGGAGGTGAAACCAAAAAACGCAATGACACATGGCAAAAGCGTCAGATCCAGCCTATGCCTAGCTAATGTTCCATCAAAGGGAGCGCAACGGCCTAACTATCATGAGCGAAAACAACCCTCTTCACTCTTGCTGGTGATTGTAAAATAATCTGCAGTTTCCAGCAAACAAAACGGTAGCCAAAGCCCTTGCGGGGAAATATAAAAAGAGCGGCAAAAAGCCGAGTGAAAGGAGAATAGCAATGGATAAAACCAACCATTTTGGCGAGTACGAGCAAATGGCGTTCTTGTCGCAGGAACCTGCTGCTTCTACATATGAGGAAAAGAAGGCAGAGCCTGCAAGTAAGTTCAAGATGTTTTGGAACAGCAAGTTCGGCATGTTAGCCACGTGCTTCCTGGCGGCCTGCCTGTTTGGGTTTGCCGGAGGGTTCGCGGCCCTGGTGGTAATCGCAGGCAAAACAGAAGCTGCCACCCCGGAAACCCAAATCACGTATGTCTCATCGAATTACGGCACGCTTGCGGCAATCACGAACGACTCCCTCACAAACGCCGCAGACGTAGTTGCGGCAACAAAGCAGTCAATCGTGGAAATAGTGACAGAGAGCCTAGTAAATAGCGGAAGGCTCAGCCAGTTCGTGGATTCCGGCGCTGGAAGCGGCGTCATCGTCTCTTCTGACGGATATATCGTAACAAATAACCACGTGGTTAACGGCGCTTCAAACATCACCGTCAGGCTCAGCAATGGAGAAACCTACCCAGCCGCCATAACTGGCGTGGATCCAAAAACTGACCTTGCGGTAATAAAGATAAACAAGACGAACCTGATTCCGGCAGTGCTTGGCGACTCCACAAACATCAGGGTCGGAGAGACCTCTCTTGCCATAGGAAACCCCCTTGGAGAGCTTGGCGGAACCGTCACTTGCGGCATCATCTCAGCCCTTGACAGAAACATTACAATAGATGGCGAATCCATGTCCCTGCTCCAGACAGACGCAGCAGTCAACCCAGGAAATTCCGGCGGCGGCCTCTTCAACATGTCTGGGGAGATCATAGGAATCATAAACGCCAAGTCCATAAGCACCGAGATCGAAGGAATTGGCTTTGCCATTCCCATAAACACCGCCAAGCCGGTTATCACCGACATCATCACCTACGGGTATCCTCGCGGCAGAATCGATACAGGCTTGACAGTGGTGGACATCAACAACGTCCAAAAGGCCATGTACTATAGAGTAGCAAAGCTTGGCCTCTACGTCGTGAAGGCTTCCTACGGAAATTTCAAAAACGGCGACCGGATCATAGCCATTAACGACTCAGAGGTTTCAGACCAAGCGTCATTTAACGCCGCCCTCAGCAACAGCAAGATAGGCGACGAGGTTGTTGTCACAGTAGACCGGGCCAACCAGGCTTTGGAGATTGCGATACAGCTGACGGAGCTAAGGTCTCAGCAGATTAATTAGCGGTTGTTTAAAGGGAGAAGGCCTGCGGCCTTCTCCCTATTTTTAGGTTTTGGTTTTTGGTTTGTTTTTTTGGGGTTTTGGTTTTTGGGTTTGTTTGATTTTTTAAGTTCGGGGTTTTCCCTAGCCTTCCAATCCCAATCTCAGCCTACGGCTTTATCTTATCCGCCTTCAGCGGATCCACCGGCTCCTTGAAAAGCTCGTTCCAGGACTCAATCCATTCCCCGACATTCTTGTTGTGGACTCTCAGGAACCTCTTCAAGATATACAGCTCTTCCGGATTTCCGGTCAAGACGTTCATCTTCTGGTATGAGTGCATTATCGCAGGAAGCCCAAATTCCTTGATTATTTCGCCAAGCTGGTCGCTGTAGCACCCGAATGGGCAAGTGAACGCCTGAGGGGATTCACCTATGTTCTTTTTGCAGGCTTCACTAAGCTTGCTCAAATCATTCAAAACGCTGACCCGGTACTCCTCTTTGCTTTCGTTCCATTTTTTCAGCGCCCCTTTTCTCTTTGACATGTCATGCATGTCGTAGGTGTGGCACTGGAACTCAGCAAGACCGGTAGCCTTCATTTCCCGGATCTCATCCCATGAAAGATGCGCGTAGTTGATGTGCCTTGGGGTGTTGGGATCTGAGTTTTCCTCGGTGTACTGGCCTATTATCGAGAATATCGCCTTCATTTTATATTTCTTTAGTATCGGCAAGGCATAGGTGTAGTCGCTTTGGAACCCGTCATCAAATGTCAGCATGACAGGCTTGTCCGGCAAGCCGCCGATCTTGTTCACGTACTTCAGCAAGTCCTTGATTGTCACTGTAGTATAGCCGTTGTCTTGCAAAAGCTTGAGGTCTGACTCGAACTCCTCTTCCGAAACCACGTAAGCGCCAAGCCGGTTGGGTTCCCGCGATATCTGGTGATACATTATGATAGGCAGGTATGACGGCATGACTGGGGCTATAAGCGACTGGGACAGGTCTGGCGCGTCTAGCTCTATTGACGGAGCTTCTTGGACAGGCGCTTCCTGGACAGGCGCGTCCGCCGCACCCGGCGCGGGATGAACATTTGGATCTGGCGCTCCTGGCGCTGGCTGAACATTCGGTTCTGGCGCACCTGGCGCTGGCTGAATATTGGGGTCTGGCGCCGCTGGCTGTTCCTGCACCTGCTGATCCTGCGGCTTTTGCTGCACTTGCTGCTCTTGGGTCTTGGGCTGCTCTTGCGATTTTGGCTTTTCCTGAACAGCGTTGGCCTCTTCCTGAACCTGAGGCGCAGCGTCTTGCGCTGGCGCGTCCTGGATCTTAGGCGCATCCTGAATCTTAGGCTCTTCTTGAGCTGGCGCTTCTTGAATCTTAGGCGCTTCCTGCGCCCTCCTTGGCTGAACCTGATGCGGCTTGATCTCCTGCACCGTTTGTATGCCAACGCCCGCCTTAGCATCCAATATCTCCTGGGCAAAACACACCTGCGGGAGCATTAATGCAACTGCAAGCATTGCGCATAAGCATTTTAAAGAAAATCCGCTCTTGCTATCCATATGTTCCCCCTTGTAGCTTTCTCTGGGCTTTGGGCTATTTTAAGTTTTTTTAGGCTATTTTAGGCTTTTTTACATAACTTATTTTTTCGCTTTCTTGCGTATCTCATAGCGTTTCTCGCCATGAAACACTAGCCATGCCCAGCAACTCCCAAAAGCCGAGAAAGCTTTTTTCACCGACGTCCAGTCGGCGCATGGAAAAACCCCAAGCGAAGCGCTTGGGGCCATTCTCTCCGCGCACTTATTTTACAGCTCCCGCGCTTATTATATCCACGTCGACAGCAGGTAATATATTCATGCTCTGGAAGTGGCTGTTCCAGTCGGATTCCCGGGCTTTGTGAAGGCCCGGCCTGGTTTTGCGCAAAAGCTCCCGAAACCCGTAGGCGTCACTGTTCTTGTCCTTCAGGGTCTGGAACGTCGTTAATATTTCTTCTCTGATCGTCTCTTTGTATAGCTCAGAGAGCTTCTCCAGCCTCTCGTTGTCAGACAGGGACTTCCCGTCAAAGTTGAATTCTTCGATTACGCCGCTTGCCTTGACATTCACGTGGCATAGCAAAGTCCCGTCATCGGCTTCAACAAGCCTGGCCTTGGGTTTGCTCTGCGTCACCCTAAGCGGCACTCTGGCGCCGTCATGGCTTACCGCCACCTCTATCCCAGCGCAAGACTTCTTGGCCCACATGAAGCCCCTGGCTTCATCCTCCGACAAGCTTCCTTGCCGCTTGAATCCGCCTATGACAGAAGCGCCCCTGACTTCCAAGGCAAATTTGTCCTTCTCCCGCTCCAAAAGCCTGATCTCAGGAATTAGGGCGGATTCGTTTGAGCGAAGCTCAGATATCAAGCCTTCCAGGTATTGCCTCAACCCTTCGCCGTTCTTGTAGTAATTCTGGACAAAAACTCCAGCCGCAGGCTCATCGTCCAGCTTCTGCTCCAGCACCTTCCGCGCTCCGCCATCAGCCGCCAGGACGTAAATTTCCCGGTTCAGCTCTCCGTTTCTTTCGCAGGCGTCTATCGCCTGCCTAAACATATCCTCGTTGTCCAGAAGCTCCTGCCCGAAGAGCAAAAGCTTGGCCTGCCCAAAGTC
>JAISWZ010000494.1 GCA_031270945.1 Clostridiales bacterium
GTATCCCAACTTCCAAAAAGCGCGAAAGTCTTGCAAGCTTCTGCGCAGCCTTTCCGGTCAGAAATGTTTTGGGATATGCTCTATATACAGAATTAGGCGCAAAAGGTCTGAAAAGGGGGGTGATTGGATTATGAAATATTATCTTGGCAAACAAAAAGGATTATGGCTTTTAAGCTCTTCGAAGTCAGATGCTCTTCGAAGTCAGGTGCGATTCAAATTGAAAAAGCGAGGTTTTCTGAATTGAGAAGATTCCAGCCGTTTTAGCCAGCCCAGGGTTTTTCTGGGCTGGCTTTTATTTTGCCTTTTAGTTTACCAAAAGTTTAACACTTGGGGATTGGCAGTTTACTGATCGGGATTATGATAAAGGCATATCCCAAAAATAATTCCGGGGCACCGGAAAAATCCGGCGTTGAAGCATTCGCCAGGATTTTTCCGGTGCCATTACGGAATTTTGGGATATGCTCTCGGTTGCGTAAGGAAATGAGAGCTTTCAAATCCATTGCCTACAAGATCTAAACCCCAAATCCTGGCGAGCGAATCGCTCGCTAGATATAAGAAAAGAGGCCAATCTATGCACCTTCAGCTTGAAAACATCAAAAAGAGCTTCAAGGACAAAAGTGTCCTGAAAGGCATCAACATCACCATGGAAAACGGCGTGTACGGGCTCCTGGGGCCTAACGGCGCGGGAAAAACGACCATGATACGGATATTGGCGGACATCCTCCAGCCAACCTCCGGAAGGATCCTGATCAACGGGCAAGACAAGAATGGCTGCGGGGACGGGTATAGGGCGAAGATAGGCTACCTGCCACAGGACATGAGCTTCTATCCGGACTTCAGCGGGCGTGACTACCTCATGTTTGTGGCGGCGCTAAAAGGGATGAATGAGTTAAAGGCGAAAAGGCAGATTGAGACGCTGGCCCAGAACGTAGGGCTGTCCGATGACCTGCACCGGCTTGCCTCAACCTATTCAGGCGGCATGCAGAGAAGGCTTGGCATAGCCCAAGCGCTTTTGGACGACCCGGAGATCTTGATCCTGGATGAGCCAACCTCGGGGCTTGACCCGTATGAGCGGATCAAGTTCAGAAATATCATCTCGGCTTACTCAAGCGACCGGCTTGTCCTTCTCTCGACCCACATTGTGTCTGACGTGGATAGCGTGGCAAAGCAAGTGATGATGATGGAGTACGGCGTGATCAAACGGGTAGGCCCGTCTGAGGAGTTCATTAGCCAGATCGGGGAATGCGTCTGGACATTCAGGCTTCCCGTCAGCAGGCTGGTGGAGTTCCAGAACAGCGCGGTCATTTCAAGCGTAATGCCCCATGGAGACATGATGGAAGTGAGGGTCATAGACGAGAAGAAGCCGAATTCTGACGCGGTTCTGGCAAAGCCGGGGCTGGAAGACGCCTATCTTTACATCTTTCACTACCTGCCCCGCATGGCGCGTCCGAGGATTGGGGCGTAGGACTTATTGGCTTGAAATAGGATTTATAGGCTTAAAATAGGGATTAAAGCTATGAAAGCAAGATTTCGATCTTTGCGTCACGCTTTCTCTTGCCTTGCCGCTTTGCTTTTAGATTTATTTTATTAAAAAAAATTCTTAGGAGGCCTTCTCATGTCACTCTTTCACTTCGAGCTCAGAAAGCTCATGCTCAACAAAAGAACCCTTATTCTAATAGCGGCGCTGGCTGTCTTTTACTCTGCCATCGGGTTTGGCACTTCGTACTTTCTTGTCGGAAGCGGCGCGGCGTACAAAACGTACTCGGATCTGGCAACCCCCGCCACCGGCCCGCTTGACGAGGCCACAGCCAAGAAGACTATGCAAAGCTATGAAGAGCTAAAGACGCGCTTTGGCGATAACCCGGAGATGATCTACTATGGCACCGCTTCAGATCCAGTCCTGAAATTTGACGTGGACTACGCCAACTTTGCAACCTATGTTGATGAGTACTATAATGGAGCGGTATCTGACAGTCTGTCCCAGCCATACGGGATAAAGGTTTTGCAAAACAACCTGACTGCGCTTAAGCCTGGATCTTTCGAATACAAAAAGGTGCAGAGCCAGCTGGACAAGGAAACGAAGCTTGGAGCTCCTGAATTCGCCAACACTGTGGAGTGGGGGAACCTGTTCACAAACTGGGGCGACACGCTTATGCTTTTTGTCTTGTTTGTCCCGCTTGCGTTCCTGATCTCATCAGTCTTTAGCCGTGAGGCCTCATCGGGGATGGATAACATAATCCTTAGCTCTCGACACGGCAGAGGAAAGATCGTAGGCGCAAAGATCTGCGCTGTCGCAGTTACAGCCCTTTCTGTCCTTGGCATCTACCTGGTCACAACTTTTGTCTTTGGCTTCTTGTCGGTAGGAACCCTTGAAGGGTTTGACGCCGCCATTCGCTCGGTTCCGGCCTATGTCAGAAGCCCCTTTGGCTTTTCCAACTGGCAGTTCGCCATCGTCTCAGCGATCTGGATCCTGTTTTCCGGCACTGTCTACGCTCTCATAGTCGCTTTCATCTCTTCACGGTTCAAAAGCCAGATGGCGGCGCTTGGGGTTTCTTTGATCGTTCTTCTCCTGAATATCGGGATAGCGGCGCTGGGAACTGGCATATCAAGCGCACTCCAATGGCTTTCCGATCTGGGGGTTGCGAGCTTCTCTCTTGTAGGCGAGGTCTTTTCCGGCTACAAGGTCTACAGCATTTTTGGGTTTCCGGTTCCCTATTACGCCGTGCTTATAGCATTCTTGGCATTTGTAGCCGCAGCTGTCTCGCTGGGCATGTACGTCGGGCAGAAGAGCCGGAGCGCAGTTTAATTTATATCCGAGGTGAGCCATGACTATCAAGCGCCGCTTGTTCTGGTCAAATATCCTTATGGTAGCCATACCCACAGTGTTAGCCGTAGTCTTCTGCTCTGCCATAAGCCTGTTGCTTATCCAGTTTTTCGAAGGCTGGAACGGCGACACTGATGAGCTCATAGCCCTCTCAGAGAGAGCGGAGAGCATGCCGGAGTTTGTCTGGCTAGGCATAGCGATGCTCATAGTCATGGCTGCCATCATCCTGGCAACTACCGTTTTTCTCACCAGCCATTTGTTGAAAAGCATTACAACCCCCTTAAACACCCTCAGCTTCGGGGTGAAGCAAGTCCGTGACGGCAACCTGACCTTTCGACTTGGATACATGGGCAAAGACGAGTTTAGCCCGGTTTGCGACGACTTCAACCAGATGGCGGCGCGTCTTGAATACCTGGAGAACGCCCGAAGAAAAGACGAGGAAAGCCGAAGAGAGCTGATCGCTGGCATATCCCATGACCTGAGGACTCCCCTGACCTCCATCAAAGCTTACCTGGAAGGGCTTGAAAAAGGGGTTCCCACAAGCGAAGAGCAGAGAGCCAAGTACTTTGGAATCATATCCGCAAAGGCCAATGACCTGGAGCATATCCTGGAACAGCTATTCCTGTTTTGCAAGCTGGACATGAACGAGTTTCCCATAAATCTGGAACAAGCGGAGCTTATGTCTATATCTGAGATGGCCCAGAGCCTCCAGCCCGAGTACCTGCGCAGGGGGCTAAGAATCATTGTCGACCCGGTTCCTGAAGCAAAGGTTTCGATAGATCCCATCCTCTTTAGGAACGTCCTGGTCAACATCCTTGAAAACAGCGTAAGGTACAAGAAGGCCGAGACAGCCCTTCTTAAAATCTCATGGACAGTCCAAGAAGCCGGGATCGCAATCCGGCTGGAAGATGACGGGCCTGGGGTTCCCTTAGAAGATCTGGATAAGCTGTTTGACGCCTTTTACCGTTCCGATCCATCCAGGGCAACCAAAGGAAATGGGCTGGGGCTTGCCATAAGCGCAAAAATCATCAAGCAGATGGGCGGAGAGATCCGAGCGGAGCTGCCGTCTGGCGGAGGGCTTGGGATTGTTGTAGGGCTAAAAATTTAGGATACGGAGGAAATAAAATTAAAAAAATCCTAATAATCGAAGATGACCTAGCCATAGCGGAGATAGAAAGGGACTTCCTGGAGATAAGCGGATTCGCCTCCACCATCGAGACAGATGGATTGAAAGGCCAGATCTTAGCTCAATCAGGCGATTACGACCTGATCCTGCTTGATGTCATGCTCCCAGGCAAGGACGGCTACGCCATATGCCGCGAAATCCGGGAACGCGTAGACATTCCTATCCTGATGGTAACCGCCAGAACCGAAGACATAGACAAAGTGAGAGGGCTTGGACTTGGAGCTGATGACTATATTTCAAAGCCCTTTTCGCCATCAGAGCTGGTTGCCAGGGTCAAGTCCCATATCGCTCGCTATGAGAGGCTAATAACCGCTAAGCCAAAGCAATTAGATAAATCAGAGAAGAAAGAGCTTCAAGCCGGGCTCTTGAGAATCAACCCCATGGCCCGGCGCGTCTACGTCAACAACCAAGAGGTTGAGCTGAAGAACAAGGAATACGAGCTCCTGCTCTTCCTGGCATCAAACGCTGACATCGTTTTCAGCAAGGAGCATATCTATGAAAGGATCTGGGGGCAGGACGCATTCGGGGACACAAAGACGGTGGCAGTGCATATTGGCAGGCTAAGGGAGAAAGTCGAGCGGGATCCGGCTAACCCAGAGCATATTCAGACGGTCTGGGGGGCGGGGTATAGGTTTAAGATTTGAGTGGGCGGGGGTATAGGTTTAAGGTTTGAGTTGGCAGGATAGGATAAATTAATAAAAAAAGCCAAGCGATGAAGTCGCTTGGCTTTTTGGGGTTGAAATATGGACGTGGTGAATTTGCGGGCCAGGCTAGGGTGGCTTGAGTTTTCGTTGCCAACGCGCCGCATGTCAATGTCGAAATATTGATATAACATGAAATACTTTGTTACTCCGGCATTTGCTAATGCTCAGGGCAGCTAAATCCCTGTCACTTTCTTAAGATCCAGCGCGTCCGCGAAAGCCTTCCCGCCGAGCTCGGTCAAATGGGTGCCGTCTGGGGAGCTATACCCGTCTTTGTAGCTGGTTCCGTCCAACAAGATGGGATCGCATTCAATGGTCAGGTCAAAGGTTTTCCTGATTATATCGTTGAATGCTTGGCGAAGCTCAATTCTCAGCTTCTTGTTCTTCTTCGGCGGCCTAGCCGGGAATATGGTGAAGGCAACAGTGGTTATTCCTCTGGCATGAGATTCCGCTTGTATGTATTCGCAGGCTGACAAGAACATCTCTGGTGTGGGAAGCGGGTGTCTGTACAGGATTGTGTCTGCTTGGAAAACGTCGTTGGCGCCAAGGGCGAAGAGAAGCCGATTCACTCCATGATCAGAGAAGCAGTCGGACTCTATCCGCTTGATTGCGGCGTCGCCAAAGATTCCTTTGAAGGCTGGCTCCGTATCCAGCGTTAAGCTGTTGCCGCTGATTCCAGCGGAGAGTAGGCTGGCTTGCCCGGGATAGGCTTTGTATGCTCTATCCATGAAGGGGATAAGCCAACGGCCTTGCTGGGACAGGCTATCGCCTAAGACGGAGATGCCAATGTGGGGCTCGCTTGTTAGAACGTCAAGAGCGCGAAACAGAGGAACTGTCGGGTCAAGCGGCATTCCCAGGATCTTTGACAGCAAGGGGCTTTGCGGAAGAGACTCGAAGTTTGAATTCCTAAAATCTCCCTTGGGGGATTTCGTGCCCAGCCAGCCCAGAGAGTTCATTGTGTGCATCTGCTTCGTTCCTATCATCGAAAGGGCCAGCGTTAGCCCAGGCAGTACAGGCAATGGTATAGCATCGCTTTGAACCAGCTCTCCAGGCGGGATGACAGCGCGATCCTGGCCAGCAAACGTAACAGGCATCTGTCCGGGTGCAAGCTTGCCGTCTTTCATGAAACAGAGAGTTGCCCCTTGAATAACGCTGGCCTTTCGGCCAGGAATATTGGAAAAGCGTAGCCTTACCGCTTTTCCAGAGACATTCAGAGGCATCGCCAGCCTAGCCGTGCGCCCTATCGGCATAAGGATGCCAAGGGAAGGCATGAGGGACTGTGCGAAGGCTGTAATCCATCTTTCCTGCATATCGGCTCCTTTTGGC
>JAISWZ010000428.1 GCA_031270945.1 Clostridiales bacterium
TACACCCCATTGTTCTTATTGTAGTCGTACCAAGAATTCGCGTTGCCAGTAGAAAGGTTTGGCCTTTTGCCAGTAATCTCGTAAGCCCTTCCCCAAGCGTACCACGTGCAGTTGGCACCCTTGCTGGGGAACGGATTGAACGAGTTGTTGTAGTAATAGTCACCAGATGTCGGCTTTGTCAGCCTCTCGCTAAAGGGCGATGCGAGAGCCGCCGAGGGGGCGATGCCAACCAACAATGCGATGATTGCGAGCATTGCAATGACTTTCTTTTTCATAACATAATCCTCCTTTTGATTTTTCCGCGCTCAGGCTGGTTTTGCTAATTTACAAGATAACTTGCTGTATACCTGAGGGACTTGAAATTGGGGTTTAGCTAGGAATACTGATGCTATTGGTGGAACCTACATCAATTGCCTCTGGTTTTTAGCGAGGCTTTTACATTAGTAATTTTTGTTTATTCATGCTTTTCTTACAGTTCAAATTATAACAAACGCTTAATGACTTTCTGTAAAATCAATTTTACTTTTAGACAAACCTCATGTAGCTTTTATTGTGACGAACATGATAGGCCAGAATAAAGATCTATTCATTTCAAGCCCTTCAGCTCCCACAGACTAGCTGGCTACAAGAATCTTTCTATTTCAACAGCATCACCACTCCTTCATTTTACTTGCTTGTCATTTCACTACTTGGCATCTACTTGTTTATCTTTCGGTCTTATTGTACCATGCGCAGTAGAGCCTTCTGTAAAATCCATTTCACTTTAGGCCAACCCCTTCGCAACGCTGTTTGCATGGTATATAAAAGCTTTGAGAATCAATTTTTTCCAGACACCCCTCCTTAACGATTGCTCCGCTTGTCGTTGATTGCAGTCTTCTGCTTCTCCAACGCCCTCTTATTCTACCAGACGAAAATAGCCTTCTGTAAAATCGATTTCACTACACCTCAACACGCTATCGGACGTTTATCCGCACCGCTTGGAAAAGCGAAAGACAGTTGCTGAAATGCTGGCTTCAAGCCAAGAAGTAAGGCTATCTCATTTTTGCGTATCTGATATGAAAAAAGGTTACCTTTGCAGGTAACCTTTTTTCGTTTTTAATCTCACATTAATCTACTTTTAACGTATATGAAGAGCTATCGGCCTGACTTTGAGATGCATGAGACATTGCCCATTTTTCAATCGACTTACTTTTTCGATCATTTGTTCGATCCAAGGAAAAATCGCACTGCCACTACCACTTCCACTTCCACTCCCCACCTACCCTCGCGGCATTGACCAGTCGACCAGTTTTCGCTATCTCTAGGATAAAGCTTTGTAGCCATCACTTCGAGGCATTTGTCGCAGAATATAAACGCAAATAACCCCCTTGGTTGGGTTTGAACCAAGGGGGTTGAAGGAGGCAGTGCCGCCATTGCACTAACAACACAGCCATTAATATTATTGCCAGACTGAGCAAAGCCTAAACATGGGAGAAAAACTTTTTAAACGCTTCAGCACGACCATGAAACTTTGAAAGACACATTTCCGATGCTCTTCTCCAAACATCTCTCTTTTTCGAATATATGTTTGATTGCCTAGAAAAGCAGATCTTTACTCTCTTACCCCTACCCTATTGGCCTCAACCAGTTTCGTTAGACTTTTAGGCTAAAACTCCGGAGTCAGCTCTTCGAGCCATTTGTCGCAAATTCCGAAAGCAACCCCCTTGGTTGGGTTTGAACCAAGGGGGGTTTAAAGGAGGCAGTGCCGCCATTGCACTAACAACACAGCCATTAGTATTATTGCCGGACTAAGCAGAGCTTAAACATGGGAGAAAACTTTTTTTGCTCAGGCCTATCGAGATGGATTACTGTTTGCTTATCCTGCGGAACGTCGCGATATTCCAGACTGTGGATGTTGCAAACACATCCTGCCATAGTGAAAGCCTGTCGGCTCTTGTAAAGCACCCATGCTGTATGACTTGCTTCATGAAACTTTGGCTGTATGGGATCTGCGAGCTTTCGAAGACTTGTTTTAGCTCGGCATACGACAGTCTCTCTGGAGTAAGCTCTTTATCCACGACTAGCGTCAATTCTTCTGGATAAAACTTGGCAACCCTTATGGTTATTGGATCTTTAAGGCTGGCAATAGAGACGTTGGTATCGCTGGATTGAGGGAGATCATCGATCTCTTTAGGGTTATTTTTTACTTGAAAAATGAAATGAGTACCTTGGACGCCGGGGTTGCCGATAACCTTAAGTAAGTCGTGATCCGGTATGATTATGCTTGCATCAGCGATTCCTAGCTCCGCCAGCCTTTTGAAGTGCTGGATTGCCATTGTTTGCGATGCTGTTTCTAGAGGGGCAAATTGAAGGTCAAGGACAGTTCCGGTAGAGGTATCGACAAGGACAGAGAGTCTTGCTGAAGGGTATCCAGAAGCGCCAAACTCTTGGCGGTTCGCGATAAAGTTCGCAAGGCTGATGATAGTAGATTCAACAGCCAGAACAAAGAGGGTGGAATCTGTTTTGCCTTTGTTGATATGCCTCACATACTCTTCTACTGTCATGTCAAGAAGGGTCTTAAAGGCTTGCCATTTGATTTTGCTTCTTGCTTCTAGAAAGGAGTTGGCGGTTACTTGGGGAAACCGGGACTGATCGAAAAGGTCATCTAGAGGCAGATCCATCACCTTTATGCACTGGGCTAGAACCATGTCCATGACATTGACAAAGCCTAGCTTGCCCGATCTGCTGAAGGCTGTAATGCTTAGCCTTGCATCAGTGAAAAACTCAAAGGTATTGATTTGCTTGGCAAGAGCAGACGCAATGCCGCGAAGCTCTGGTGAATCAGTTGTTGAAGTCTTTATGATAGGCATACGCATCGTCCTAATATTGTATTTTTTTCAAGATAAATTAATCTTATACCATTGGACGCATACATGTCAACAAAAAGATCGAGGGATCAGGGTTAAGAAAAGATGGATACTTAGGGCATGGTTTTGGAGTAATCGCAATATGACCATTTTTTCTCTAATTCTAACAAAACCCCCTTGGCTTGGCCGAGGGGGTTTTGAGGCAGTGTTGCCAAAAAAGGCTTTTCACGCCTTTACCTTAATCCTTCCAATCTTCGATCCCAGGGACTTTCCTTCTGCTACAACCATGGTTTCTCCCGGATCGCCTGTTCTAACGACCGCTAGGGCGCGGCCATAATACGTGGAATAGGTGCCAGAGACAAAGCTTTCTTCAGTGCGGGGGTTAGCGCTTCCGAATGCCAAGAGCTCTCCGTTTTCCACTAACACAGACAGCTGTTCATCAGCGTTTGATTCCAGGGTGCCAGATTGGTCAGAAATCGAGATGGGAACGTAGACGATTGAACCTGGCTTGGCTTGAGTGACTTCTGGAGATACGTTAAGTGACAGCGGTTCTTCGGAAGAATGTAAGCGGCTTTCTCCGACTGGGCTTTTGGTTATATCATAGGCGACAGCTCTTAGGGTGCCTGGATGATAAGGGACGGAGAAAACGGCCTTGCAGAGCTTTAGGTTTTTGGTTCCCAAGCTTTTGCCGTTGAGAAAAAGCTCTACGGTCGGAGCTGTACTATAGACTTCGACTATCGCTCTTCTGTTGTCACAGCCTTTCCATGACCATGAGGGAAGGGAGTTGGTTCCTCTCCAGACCATTTTTGCTGGTTTTTCTTTATGGTTGATGGGCTGGACTGAGATGGCTGGATTCTTGAGCAGTCCCCATGCCGCTTGAGCAAGGAAGAGTTCGCCATTGGGGTTTCCTAGAATATCAAAGACGCCACAGTCAGCTAGGAGCCATGGATAGGGTTTGACAAAGCCTTTTCCGTCTTTTGCATATGCCCAGGCACCGAGCCCGCTTTCTCCGAGGTAATCCCAGGCAGTCCAGCAGAAGTCTCCGATCAGGTAGGGGTACTTTTTGACAAGGATCCAATTCTTTGCGATATCCTGGGGGAAAGTTTCTGATCCTACGATGACTCGTTCCGGGTGCGCTTTCTGCTCTAATGGATATCTGCCTGAGGCATAATTGTAGCCGCAAATATCCAGCGTTTTGAAGACCGGAGAAGTGATCTTGTCAGCATGGGCTGAATTGGCGGTTTTGTTCATTCCAGTTCCTACAACAGAAGTGATCAGGTTAAACATGGTGCTGGACATATTGGACATGTCTGACTGCTTTTGAACCTGCTCTCCATCTTTATAGATAGGCTTGCCTTTGGCGGAATTGGCGATGATCATCAGGTTGAAGCCTGCTGTGACAGGCCTTGTGCTATCCAAGGAATGGAGGATACTTGCCATATCTTCTGCAAGGGTTACACCTTTATCTGTTGCTGGCTCTGAGACCTCATTGCCTATGGAGTACATTATTACGCTTGGATGGTTGAAGTCTTTTTCTACCATAGAAGTGAGATCTTGGATGTAATGATCTTCGAATTCCAAGGCGTAGTCAAATTTGGTTTTGCGCAGGTACCAGGAATCCCAGGTTTCATCCATTACATAGACGCCCAGTTTGTCACAGGCGTCAAGCATGGCGGATGAACATGGGTTATGGGCTGAACGGATTGCGTTAAACCCATTTTCCTTCAGGATCTTAACTCGCCTGTACTCGCTCTCGGCATAGCTTCTGGCACCCAGGATGCCGTTATCATGATGAACGCAACCGCCTCGGAGGAGTGTTTCCTTATTGTTTATGAAGAGGCCTTTTGGAGACCATTCGATCTTCCTGATCCCGAAAGAGCCGCTTTCATCTTTGCACGTCCAGGAATACAGGTAAGGAGATTCATCGCTCCAGAGCTTGGCGTTAGGGATAGTCATGTTGCCTTTGCCAGATGCTATCAGCTTTCCATTATCTAGAATACTGACTTCTGAGTCAGATGTGATGTTGATGACAGCAACCGGAGCGATGGAGATAGTTGTAATTTTTACATTATTCGAGAGGCCTACGCAAAGCCAGACCGGGCGGTAGATGCCTGAGCCGGAGTACCAACGAGAGTTGGGGGTTTCGCTATTGTCTGCTATGACAGTTACTGTATGAACTCCAGCTGGAATGGGAACCTTAAATTCGGAATAGCCGTAAGCGGTGTACGCTACGGGTTTACCGTCTACCTGGATCGTTGCCTTGCGGTAAACACCTTCGAACAGGAGGGCTGATTCTTTTGGAAAGTCATAGGTTCTTACATATGTGTACTTTTTGCCTGGGAAATATGCGCAAGCGGAGCCGCTTG
>JAISWZ010000577.1 GCA_031270945.1 Clostridiales bacterium
TCTCATAGCTGCGCAACTGCCGCCGCCTTTTCAGCCTTGCTCTTCCTCATTTCCTCTCCATCCTTGTCAGTAGGTATGATGTAGGCCAAACCAAGCATGGCAAGCGCTAGCACCAAGGGAACCCATCCAAGGTAGCTGATGAAGACGCCCTGGGTTGCGGCGTTCTGGACTGGAGAAAGAACTTCTTCTGTTGGGGCGACGTAGCCTGAAATCTGCATGGCAATTCCGAAGGTGAAGGGGATGATAGCCATCAGGCCTTTGGAGATAAAGCCTCTGAGGGCGCCGATGGAGCCTTCAAGTCTTACGCCATGCTTCCATTCTACTATGTCTGCTGTCTCAGCAAAATTGGCGGTAAAGCCAACGAGTGAGAAGGTTACTCCAAGACCGGTGATGATGGCGTTGGCAAAGACAGCCCAAAGCTGAGTCGGGAAAATGATGAAGGGGATCTTCGCTATGATAAAGCAGATGGAGGCGGCGATCATAAGACCTTTCTTTGAGAATCTTTTGCTGAACGGGCCTATGAAAGGAACTACCGCTATGCTTGCCAAGAGCAAGGCGGGAGAGATGAACATCTCAAACCCCGGTCTGCCAAGGATAAACTGGCAATAGTAAACTATCGCCATGGTCATGACAGTGAGCTGGGCGGCATGCAGGAAACCGTAGAGAAGATTGAAGGTCCAGTTCTTCTCCAGGAAGAGAAGCTTAAGGATCTTCCAGACTGAGGTATTGGCTATAGCTCCTTCTTCCATGGGCTTTACTCTCTCTTTGACAGAGAAGTAAGCGAGCAATTGGCAGACGCCTACTATGGTCATGAAGAAGATGATAGCGCCACGAAATCCTGATCTAAGGTTGAGGACTGCTCCTGTCTCATCAGATCCGCCAAAGAAGCGCATGACTGAGACTGCGAGCAGGGTTCCGATTATAGGGCCAACGATGGAGAGAGCTGCTGTCCAGGTGCTTATTGAGACTCTTTCAGCTTTGTCGTTTGTCATAAGGGCAGGGAGGCCAAAGGCTGGCATCTGGACGAAGGTAGCGAAAAGATCTCCTATGTAGTAAAAGACGAGAGCGTAGATGAACGCCATTACAGGGTTTAGGGCAGGCATCCAGAACAGGATAATGAAGCAAATGCTAAACGGGATACCCATCTTAAGGTATGGCCTGAGCTTGTCTCCGTTTTTGCATCGTCTTTTGTCAACGAAGATGCCTATCAAAGGATCGTTGATGGCGTTCCACAGGGTGCAAAGAAGCATTAACGTCCCAGCTGCCGCCGGGCTTATGCCGGCAACATTCGTATAGAATGCCAGCATGTACATGCCGGTGAAGTTGCCCAGCATCTCGATTGATGCCATGCTTAAGGCAAAGCCGGCTTTTTCTCTTTTCTTCAGTTTTGCGCCGCTTGCGGTTTGATCCATATTCGTGCCTCCCTGACTTTAGGCTGTCGCCTAGGGATAGGGGCTTGGCGCTCTTGGATTAGGGGTGTTCTTCCGGAACCAAGAAGGGCAGGATCGCGCCAGCCCTGTTGAGCGTGGCAAAAGGATGGTGCGAGCAAAGATTGAGTCTCATTTTGCCTATACCAGTATACAGCCCAAGCAGGGAATACTCAAGTGAATCTTTATAGTGCATTGTGCGCAGATTTGCCATATTTGCAACAAAGGCTGGGGCATGCCGCTATCGAATTGTTGAGATTTCTTGTAATGATTCAAATCATAGAATGTTCAGCTTACAGAGTTGACAATCGAGCGCCATCGTCCATAATGCCAAGGCTGAGTGCGGGGCTTGCGCAATGCGCTCAGCCTTGCTTGGCCACAGCAGGTCTGCAGGAGAAAGCTACGCTTCGCGCTTCCTCTTTAGGTATCTGCGGATTTGGGTAGTTGAGATGGTATCCACTATTCCTCTGGCTACGGCCTCTTTTCTGAGAGACGCGCAAGACCAGCGGGAAAACGGGAGACCAAGCTTCTTGGGTTCTGACTGGTACAACGCCAGTATTCTTGCGACTTGCTCTTGTGTGACTCGTGGTTTTGTCCCGGAACGATGGGCGTCTGAAAGGGCTTGGAGCAAGGCGCTCTTGAGCTTGGCAGGAGACTTTTCGCTTATCTCCGCCAAATCCGGGGCAATCTTGAAGTATTTGCCGCGCCATTTGATGACTGTGTGATTTGAGAGCTCAAGCTTATGCTCGATCTCGACATTGGTTGCGCCGCGAGCGGCCATAAGGACAATCTGGGATCTCTTGATCAAATGGAGCGGAGTGTGAGTGCCCTTAGCTAGATCCTCTAAGATTTTCTTTTCATTTTCTGTAAGTGTGATAGGCTTGGCATGCAACATAATCAAAGTCCCCCAATATTTTGCTTTTATATATTAGCAAAGGGGGTTAGGCTTGTCAATGGGTTTTGGATGCGCTTTTCTTGTAGATTGGCTGGAGACAGGACACTGACCTTGGAGCGCTCGCAGTTTGAATACGGATGGATTCTACTGGGAACGAGGAATTTCAATATATGCGCGTACGGCTATTTATGGAAGTTTGATGTGGATTTCGCTGCCATGAATATCTGGAATTAAATTGGAAGCCTTGGGTTTTGGCAGTGCTATGTCACGAGCTAGCAACGCTTTAGGTGCATATCCCAAAATTAATTTTATGGCTTGCGAAAGTCACGCGTAGAAGCACCGCGATGACTTTCACTGCGCCACTTAGAGCATATCCCAAAATTCCGAAATGGTGCCGGAAAAATCCTGGCGAATGCTTCAATGCCGGAATTTTTCCGGCACCTCGGATATAATTTTGGGATATGCTCTTAAGGAATTTTGGGATATGCACTTGAAAGTTCAAAAGACAAAACAAAAATCCGAAGCCGGTAAACCGGCTTCGGTTTTTTGACGGAGGATGAGGGATTCGAACCCCCGGGGGCTTGCGCCCAAACGGTTTTCAAGACCGCCGCGTTATGACCGCTTCGCTAATCCTCCAGATGCTTGGCTATTAAGAGCGCCAAAAACATTCTAATACAATGCGGGCTCGATGTCAACACTTTTTTTTAGAAATTTGGGGCTGAAAGACAGGTAATATTTGGATCCGGGCTTGGGCTGAATTTTAGAGTTCTGGAAAACCTTTGCGTCACCTGTCTAATCCTGCAAAATCTGCTTGCAAAACCAAATTTTTTTGATATACTCAAAACAAGCCTTCTTTCTGGGCTGGACGTCTGCTCACGATGCCAGCGAAGGAATGAACTGCGCTTTTCTCTATCGGGCAGATGCACAAATGTTAAATTCACTTTAGGGAAGCGAAAATCGATGGACAGGGATTTTATTTTTGGCTATTGGCATACAGACATCAATGAGCAGGTGGAGCAGGAAACCTATGACGTTGATTTCTTGCTTAAGCACTTGCGCAGCTGCACTGGCGAATCAACTCACAACATTCTCCAGGCTGGCTGCGGATTTGGAAGGATAGCTGTGCCGCTTGCGGAAGCTGGCCATAAGGTAGTAGGATTTGACGTTGATGAATTCGCGCTGCTTAGGTTCTACAGAAGGATGTTCGGGCTAAGCAACATCGAGTGCTTCAAGGCTGACGCTTTGAAGCCTGGCTGGGGCACCGGATATGATGTGGTCGTTGTTGGCGGAAACCTTTTGAATAACATCGAGACGGAGGATGATTACGCAGAAGCCCAAAAGGCTATGATCGCAAACGCGGCTGACGCATTGAGGGTAGGCGGGCACCTATGGCTGGACTTTGATCTCCACTTTGCGCCCCACAAGGTATTCAACCGCTTAGGTGAGACGTCATACTTTGGCGGAAGGGACAGCTTGGGAACACACGGGCGGACTGTAAGCTATGGAAGCGTATACAACCCAATAACCCAGATCTGCGCTGGCGCCAACCATGTAGAGCTGACGACAAACAACGGAGAGATATTGATAAAGGCAAAGACCTGGCACAAGCACATCCCTACCCAGGGGCAGGTATATGACTGGATCAAGGCCGCTGGGCTTACTGTTGAGCGGGCTTACAAAAACTTCATGGACGAGCCTTTGCCGGATCCTATTGGCGAGGACAACTTCCGGGCCTCGATCTGGGCGCGGAAAGAGTAGGCGGGCAGGGTTAGAAGACCAGACAGATGAGAGGCGCTGGATAGGCTAAGATAAATATCGCGATTGTTTGCATATAAAAAGTGATAATCTGCCCCCGCAGGCTACGCCTGCGGGGGCAGATATGCGCCTTGCAGGCGCTGGCGATGGAAAATGAGTGGCTTGGAACGTCTTTTAGAGGGGCTGAGAGGCTAAGAAAATATTACATTTTAAAGACAAACAGTGAAGCTGGTTGTTAAATGGCTAAGATGCCCCATTTATCGCGTTTGGCGCTGGCAGACAAAAGGGATCATGGACTTGCAAGAATACATTGAAGGTGCTATAATTTGTAGGTCGCAAGAGGTTGTATGTTAAAAGCTAGAACATCCTGAGCGAGTCCTTGAACTTCCGCAATGAAACAAAAAAGATTGCCTTTAGGCTTGAATGAGTTTCCGAAAGGGATTTGAAATGAAAAACGTATCGGTCTAGAAATGTACAGTGCTATGCCACGGCGCAGGAATTCCTGAAAGGGGTTTTTAGCTAGATTAGCAAGACACGCTTCGCCGTGAAAAAATCGCGCTTTGGATTGGCAAACCTATAGTGATGAAGTGCATAAGAGCTCCTTTCATCTCAGGCTATGGGTTGGATGTGCCAGTGGACATGTTCTTTCTCCCGAAAGGGGTTTGAAATTTATTCGAAATTTGCCGAGTTGGAGCGCTTTCAAATATAGCTTTGCGGATGTTCCTAGAGAAGGCGGATGCACAGAGGGCGTCAAACAAATATCCCGAGGACAATAAAGTAGCCTGAAAGGGGTTTGAAATTGAAAAATGTGATAAACAGCTTGCCAGAAAACGACATATTTAGCGTGTTATAAAGAGTCCTGATAAAACGCCTTATGACCCGAAAGGGGTTTGAAATTAAAGGCAGTGATTTTCTTGAAAAGTATTGATGAGCTCATTTCATTGCGGCTTTGTAATTTGATTAAACGACCTATCGTATCTATTCGTATCTTTATCCTGAAATGGATTTGAAGTAAATTCTTTCGATTTATTACTTTAAACTTGTATTCTTAAAGCATATCCCAAAATTTGATTTTATGGCTTGCGCAAGTCACGCGCAGAAGCGTCGCAAGTTTGCTCGCAGAAGCCTGAGACAAACATCGATGACTTTCGTTGTGACTTTGCATGAATTTTGGGGTATGCACTTAGCATACTGACGAGCGGAAAGTTTTTCTTGT